>DATAKU010000123.1:0-37651 GCA_036261425.1 Candidatus Limnocylindria bacterium
AGCATCCGGTCCGATGCGCTCAGCCGGTCGACGCTCATGAGCCCCGATCTCCCGCCCGCGGCTCGATCGGGGTCAGCACCCCCAGGCGCTCCTCCAGCGCCTGGGCCGCGTCGAGACAGGCGTCCTCGCGGAAGCGCGGACCGATGATCTGGACGACCCGGGGCAGCCCCTCGCCGACGCCAACCGGCACGGCCACGGCCGGGAGCCCCAGCGCGTTGACCGCCATCGCCATCCGCATGCGCTGGAGCGTCTCCGCGACCGCGCCGTCGTCGAGGTCGCGGCCCGCCGCGAACGGCCGGTGGCTGCCGATGGGGGCAAGGATGAGCGGATGGTCTGCCTGGAACGCGCTCCACGACCGGAGCAGTGCGCTCCGCCCGACCAGGCTGCGGAACCCACCGAGGGCGCTCACCTCGCCGGCCACGGACTGGAACTCGGTGAGGAATCGGCGGGTGTCGTCCGGCAGCATCGGTGCCGTGGTGGTCCACAGTGCGCGCACGTCCGGCGTGTTCAGCATGTCGAGCAGCATTCGACACGCCTCCTCGACTCCGGGTGGCTCCAGCTCCTCGACCACGTATCCCGCGTCCTCGAGCGTCGTGGCGGCCGTGCGGAGGCCGTCGGCCACCTGGGGGTCGACACCGAGTCCGCCCGGATCGAGAACGAGGGCCACGCGCACGGGCCTGGCCAGGTCCGGGCCCTCGACGGGAGCGGGCACCGACCACGGATCGCGCGGATCCAGGCCGGCCATCACCGCCAGCGCGGCGCGAAGATCGGCGACGTGCCGCGCCATCGGCCCGTTCACGCTGGTCAGCTGGACACCGATGGCCAGGTCGCCGGGCCCCGTGCTCGACGCGTCGGGGATGCGGCCGAGCGTCGGCTTCAGCGCCGCCACCCCGCAGCATTGGGCCGGCCAGCGTAGCGAGCCGAGCCCGTCGTTGCCGACCCCGAGCGGACTCATGCCGGTCGCCACCGCCACTGCCTCGCCGCCGCTCGAGGCGCCGGGAGTCACGGACGCATTCCAGGGGTTGATCGTCGCGCCGTAGAGCTCGCTGTCGGTGTGCCAACGGACCGCCAGGCTCGGGCAGTTCGTGTGGCCGAGGGGGATCGCGCCGGCCGCCCGCAGACGCTCCACGCTCGGGGCGTCGCGCGACGGGTAGGCGCCGGCGAGCGCGCGCAGACCCATCGTCGTGGCCGTCCCGACCAGGTCCAGGTTCTCCTTGACGGTGAACGGTACGCCGTGCAGCGGCCCCAGCGTGCCGCCCGCCGCCACCGCACGGTCCGCCTCTCGAGCGCCCTCCATGGCCGCGTCGGCCATCAGGACGGTGATGGCGTTGACCGCCGGGTTCACCGCCGCGATGCGGTCGAGGTGGGCCTGCACGACCTCGCGGCTGGAGAAGGTCCGCTGCCGGATGCCGGCGGCCAGCTCCCATGCCGCGAACCGCCACGGGTCGGCAGCCGCGCTGGCGTCCGTCGCCTTCGTCGTGACGGTCATGGCTCCCGATTCCCTGGCGGGCCGCGACGTCCGGCGCGGGCTGCCACCAACCCCGCCGCGGCTGCCAGAGCGCCGGCCGCCACGACACCTCGGACCCGCCCGGCATCCGGGCGCCGAACGAACGAGATCGGCTGGCCGCCGAGATCGGTGTGGATGGCGGCCGCCGCGCGGCCGTCCGTGCCCGGTTCGAAGGCGAGTCGGAGGATCCCCACGCCCAGGGCGGGCAGGACCGCCCGGAAGGCGAGGGGATCGTCGGCGTCATCCGGCTCGAGAGGCACGCCGCGCAGCAGCGCCGGCAGCGGGGCGCGGACCCGCAGCGTGAGCTGGCCGCCGCGCACCAGGACCTCCAGTCCGCCGCCCATGCCCAGCCGACCGCGGAGGTCCGCGACCGGCGGGAGGACGTACCGACCGCACAGTGACGGCCACAGCTCCGGGCGGTGCGGGACGTCGCTCGGCGGCACCGGCTCGGTCGCGCCCAGAACGCGCAGCACCAGCCGCCGCGCCTCGGCCGGCATCCATGCCATCGCGCCGGGCGACCCGTTGGTGAGCAGCACCACGCCAGCGCCGACGTCGGGGGCCAACACCATGGTGGCGTGGAAGCCCGGGAGGATGCCGTCGTGAGCGACGAGCCGATACCCCGCGGCCCGGGTCAGGAAGAAGGACAGCCCCAGCATCGGCAGCCGCGTGCCGGTCCGGTAATGCGGAGCCATCATGGACGCGAGCGTCTCAGGCGCCAGGACGCGACCATCCTCGTTCGCGCCGCCGTTCAGCAGGGCGGCCGCGTAGCGCGCCATGTCGCTCGGCGTGGAGTACACGCCGCCTCCCGCCGCACCGATCCATTCCCGGTCCGGAACCGGCAGCCCGCCCCGCCGGCCGAACGCGTACGCCGTGGCCAGGCGTGTGCGAACCCGCTCGGAGCGAAGCAGGTGGCTATCGGTCATGCCGAGTGGATCGAAGACGGCCTCGCGGAGGTATCGGTCCATCGGCAGGCCGGTGACGTCCTCCACGATCTGGCCAAGCGTCGCGAAGCCGTGGTTGCTGTAGGCGAACGTCGATCCGGGCTCGGCCACGACGCGGAGCCCGCCACGGTAGTAGTCGGCGAGCGAGGGCATCGGCGCTCCCGGCTCGACGCTGAGGAGCGCCGGACGGGCGAAGAACGGTCCCCACGTCGGATGGAACAGGTCGCGGAGGCGGACGACCTCGGGAATCCCGGCCGTGTGCGTCAGCAGGTGACGGGGCGTCGCGGGACGATACGCCGGCCGGGCGGAGGTCAGCCGGAACGACCGCAGGACCTCGGTGGCCGGGGCGTCGAGATCGACGAGACCGCGCTCCACGAGCTGCATGACGGCGATGGCGGTCATCGTCTTCGTCACCGAGCCGATGCGGAAGACGGTGTCGGCCTCCACGCTCTCGCCGGTGCCGAGATCCGCGAGCCCGTGGAGGTGGTGCTCCACCGCGCCGTCGCGCAGGACCGTCACCGCCAGGCCGACCGCCGGGTGCCGATGGAGGATCTCGCGGAGGTCGGGCCTCAGGTCGATGACCGGGCGAGACGCCGCGCGGCGCGCGGGCCGCGGGACGGTGGCGGTCATCGCGTGCTCCCGACGGATGCGCGAGTCGGCAGGAAGGCCCGGATGGCGTCCATGACCTCGTCCGGGCGTTCCGACTGCGGATTGTGGGCCGCACCGTCCACCAGCACGAGCCGCGCATCCGGGATACCGGCCGCCAGCCCTTCCTGGTGCTCGGGCGGGAAGAGGAAGTCCTCGCGCCCCGCGATCAGGAGAGTCGGCGCCCGGATCTCGCCGAGCCGATTCATGACGCTCCAGCCAGAGAGCAGGTGCTGCCCGGCCCAGATCAGCGGCTCGGCACGAGGCCGGGAGTGCCACTCCCCCGCCATGAGGTCACGCAGCATCCGGTGCAGCGGGTAATCGTGGTGATACGCGTCACCGAGGCGCCAGAGCGCCGGGAGGTACTCGCGCGGCGCGATGCGGCCGTTGAAGAAGCGCCGGGTCAGCCGGACGAGCTTCGGGTCGTAGCCACGAGCCTCCAGGAGCTTCGCCGCGTTGTCCTGCGGCCAGCGGCTGTCCCCGCCGCTGTTGACCAGGATCAGGCGCTCCACGCGGTCCGGGTGGCGCAGCGCGTACTCGAGCGCCACCTTGCCGCCGAACGAGTGGCCGAGGACGGTCCAGCGCTCGTAGCCGAGCGCCTCACGCAGCGCATCGGCATCTGCGGTCAGGTTCTCCCAGGTCATCGTTTCGACCGGGGCGCCCACCGATCGACCGTTGCAGCGGTGGTCGTAGAACACCAGCGTGAACCGATCCGCCAGCCGCCGGAACGGCAGCATCGTCCACAGGTCGGCGCCGGGACCGCCGTGCATGAGCACGATGGGCGGCCCCATTCCCATGACCTCCACGTTGAGCTGGACATCGCGGATCGGCAGGAGCGGCATCGGTCACCACCTTCCATGCGGGACGGCTCCAACCAGGCACGGTCCCCGTGGCGTGGTCCGATGGCAAGGGCCGAATGTCGTGACCTGGAGGACGGCCCTCGCGTGCAGGGCTGTCAGTCCGCGGCGGTGGACACCGACACGGCGCGGGCGCGGTCGTCGGCCATGGTCGAGCGGCCGCGATCACGGCCGATGGCGTCGCCGAGCCGGCGCAGTGCCCGATGCAGCCGGCTCCGGAACGCGACCTCGCCCACGCCCAGCGTGCGCGCGGCCTCGGCCGTCGAGAGATCGAGGTAGTAGCGCAGGGCCAGGGCGCTGCGATCGTCCGGCGACAGCGTTCGGAACGCGGCGGCCAGTTCGTCCCGTCGGGCCAGATTCTCGAGTCCGTCCATCACGGCAGGCTCCGGCGCCCAGGCGATCGAGATGACGTCGCCCCGCCGACGACGGCGGCGGCCCTCGTCGTGGGCCGCGTTCACGACCAGGCGACGGAGCCACGCCTCGAACCGACCGGGGTCACGCAGCGCGGGCAGATCCCGCCAGGCGCGGACCAGCGCGTCCTGCGTCACATCCTCGACGGCCGCGGGGTCACCCGTCACCAGGCCGGCAAGGCCGTACAGCCGTGGGATCAGAGGGCGGACGAGCGCGGAGAAGGCGTCGTGGTCTCCCCGCCTGGCGCGTCGGACGAGCGCTCGCTGTCGAGGTGGCGTTCCGGTCCCCACGCGCCGATCATGCCCCGCCACCGCGCTCTCTCGTAACTGTCATTTGACGTAGACGGTGGATAGTTCGCCACCGTGCGCCGCTGGTCGCTCGGAGCATCGAGCCCATGACGGGCTCAGGCGCGTGGCCGTCGCTGTGGTCGCTCTCGTCGCGCTCGGGATGGCTGCCGGCCGTCGTCGGCGTCGCTCCGGCCGTCTGGGCTCGGGCCGGCCGCGGCGGGGCCGGCCGCCCGCGTCGGTGTCCGGCTCCGGCTCCGTCTCCGATTCGCTCCGAAGCGGACGCGTGATCACGTGCTGCCGGCGATTCGCTGTTTCCCTGGCGTGGCGGAGGGGCGGTGCCAGCAGTGTGCGGTCCGAGCCGGCCGTCGGGAAACACCAACCCCGGATCGGTCGACAACGCCGGGTTGTGGCCACCGTACTCAACCGGCCGCGGACGAGCCCTCGGCAAGGGTGTCGCGAACGCAGGAGACGAACGCATCGATCAGCGGATCGTCGGTCGCTGACGGCCAGGCCAGCACGACCGACCCGGGCTCGACGTCGACGACCGGGACCGTGACGATCTCGTCCGGGATGTAGACCGCCGCCAGGGTGGGAAGGGTGAACCCGACGCCACGGCCCGAGGCCACGATCGGAACCCACTCCACGCCGGATCGGATGGCGGGGGCCGTCGATGGTTCGCCGAGCGGGTGGCTGAACCAGAAGCGGGCCCACGCGCTGTCCGCCGCCGGTACCCGCAGCCAGGGCAGGCCCGCCAGGTCTTCGGCACGCAGCTCGGCATGCGCCGCCAGCGGATGCCCGGCCGGAAGCATGACGTGCCGTGGTTCGGTGAGCACCATGAGCGCCTCCATGCCGCCCAGCGTCAGGGGCGCCAGGACGAAGGCCGCCTGGCTGGTGCCGGAGGCCAACCCGGCCGTCGGATCGGTGTGGTCGTACCCCACCACGCGCAGGTCGACGTCTGGCGCTCGCTCCGCGAAGCGCCGGAGCGACTCACGCACGACCGGCGCGCCGTGGACGGCCATGGCGACGCCGACGACCAGGCTGCCGCGCCGCCCCGTGGCGGCCAGCTCCACCTCGTGCAGCGCCTCCCCGAGCGCGGCCAGGACACGGCGCGCGGCAGGCAGGAGCGCCTCGCCGGCGCTGGTCAGCGCGACGTGCCGCGTGCTCCGCGAGAAGAGGCGCACGCCGAGCCGATCCTCGAGCTCCCGGATCACGATGCTCAGCCGCTGCTGGGCCACGTGCAGGCGCCCGGCCGCGCGCGTGAAGTTCAGCTCCTCGGCGACGGCGAGGAAGTAGCGCAGGTCGCGAACCTCGATCGGAGGCTCGAGCTCGACCGGCAGCATGTGCTCCGGCGTCCGCTCCTCCACAGCGGTCGATTGTAGGCCGGTGCCCCCCGATTCCACACGCCGCAGTTGTGACTCCATCCGCGACCGATGTTTCCCACCGCGTCGCGGGGCCGGCAGACTGGGCGGCCTGGAGGGAGGTCCGAACTCGATTCGCACCGTCCGGGAGGACCTCCGCATGCAACGACCCCTGCGAGCCATCGTCTACGGCTTCGCCATCTGGTGGCTGTGGTTCGGTTTCGTCGGCGTCAGCCAGCTGCTGCCCGATTCGATCCTGGCCCTGCCCTCCTACGCCATGGCACGACTGCTCGTCCTGGTGCTCCTGGTGGTCGGTTTCGCGATCGACTACCTGCGGCGCGTCGAGCGCAGCAGCGCCACGGAAGGGCTGGCCGTGGGACTGACCTGGATGGCGCTGATGATCGCCAACGACATCGGTCACTTCCTCGCCATGGAGCCGGTCGACCTGGGCCTCTACTTCGTGGCGTCCGCGCCGCTGTACGCGTTCATCCCGCTGATCACGACCGCCACCTTCGGGAACCTGATGCGGGCTCGACGGAGCCCGTCCTGAAGGCCGGGCACGAGCCATGACGACCGCCGATTCGCAGGTCGCGACGCTGGAGCGGCGCATCCCTGGCCGGGGCATGACCCTGGCCGGTCCCGCGCTGGTCGGACTGTTGGCCGCCGCCCACGCCGCCTCGGACGTCCCGTATGCGGCCGTGTCCGCGCTGCTGCCGACCATCCAGGCCCGTTTCGGCCTCACCGAGGCGATGCTGTCGCTCATCGTCGCAACGTTCCTGTTCGGCGCGTCGGTCACGCAGCCGCTGTTCGGGGCACTGGCGGATCGAGTCGGCGCGCGGATGGTCGGCGCCGCCGGCGTCCTGGCCAACGCCTTCCTCCTCTCCCTGGTCGGCGTGGCGCCGACCGTGTGGCTGGTCTTCGGCCTGGTGCTGAGCGGCGGCCTCGCCTCGGCGGCGCTGCACCCCGCCTTCACCGGCCTGGCTCGACGGAGCGCCGGCACCCGGGCCAGCCTGGCGGTCAGCGTCTTCAGCGCCGCGGGCACGCTCGGCGTGGCTCTGGGACCGGTGCTGGTGCTGGCAATCATGAGCAGCGCGGGTCTCGGTGGGACTCCACTGCTGATGCTGCCCGGCCTCGTGCTGGGTCTGGCCGCGTGGCTGCTGGTGCCGGATCAGCCGAGTCGGTCGCGTGAGCACCGGGCGTTCATCGATCTGCAGCTGGTGGCCGGTCCGGTCGGCGGGCTCACCCTGGCGACCGTCCTGCTGTTCGTGCCGGTCGTGGCGTTCGGTGCCGCCATCGGCATCTGGCTCGTGGCCGAACAGGGCGTCGCACGCGACGCGCCACTGATCGGCTGGACCCTGTCAGCCTTCTCGCTCGCGGCAGCCGCCGGCGGGATCGTCGCCGGCGCGCTAGCGCCGCGCGTGAGCGCACGGCTCGCCGTCGGCGGCAGCCTGGTCGCCGCGCTGGTGCCGCTCTACGCGCTGTTCCTCGTCGAGGTCGGGTCGGCGGCCTGGTTCGCCGCGGTCATGCTCGCCGGCGCCCTGCTGAACGCGCCGATGCCGATCATGGTGGTCACGGCCCAGAACCTGGTTCCCCGCTCGATGGCCGCCGCGTCGGGGATGCTGCACGGCCTGGCGCACGGCGTCGCGGGGATCCTGTACATCGGTGTCGGGGCCCTGCAGGGCGTGCTCGGCATCGGTGCCGCCCTGGCGCTGACGTTCGCCCTGCCGGGAGTGGCGGCGCTGGTGGCGGTCGTCGTCCTGACGCGGATCGCCCGCTCACCGACGCAGCCCACCGCCGAGTGCACCTGCCGCGTGTGCCGCTGCACCATGCCGGTCTCGTGCGCCTGCGTCGCCTGAGTCCAGGAGCCGCGGACGCACCTTCTACCGGTGGTACGGCACGTCCGCGACGATGGTGTTCGGGCGGAAGAAGAGCCGCAGCTTGAGCCGCAGGGCCATGTGGTTGCGGAGGACCGCCTCCCACCAGCGGTCTCCGCGCGCATGGCGCGATGCTACGCCTCCGCAATCGGTGGGCCGTGATCCGTGGCGCCTAAGGGGGCCGACGTCAGACGGTGGGGTGGCCTACGGGGCTTGAACCCGTAACCTCTGGAGCCACAATCCAGTGCTCTGCCGATTGAGCTAAGGCCACCACGATGCCGCGCGTGGTCGCAGCGCGGCATGGTTATCGTCGCCGAAACGCGACACCCGCGCAACTGAGATCGAGCCCGCCGGCCGGTGCCCGATCCGCCCTGAACCGGGCCCGGTGGCAGCCTCAGGCGGCCCGCGGCCGCTCCCAGAGCCCGAGCAGGCTGCCGGCTGGATCTCGGAACGTCGCTCGGTGGCCGACGCCGGGGGCGATCTCGGTCCGCGGCGTCACGACCTCCCCGCCCGCAGCCGCGATCCGCACCAGGACCGCTTCGATCTCGCCGGCGTCCAGGTAGAGGATCGGTCCGGCGTCGATCGCGGGCCGAAGATCGCCCCGGAACGCGCCGGCATGCCCGGCGCCGTCGTCGAACCACACCGTGTCACCGTCATCTGTGATGGTCCAGCCGAGGGCGTCGCCGTAGAAGCGTCCCGTGGCAGAGCAGTCCGCCCCGCCTGGCAGCTCGATCCAGGTGATGGCAGCCATGGTGGCCTAGGCCTGGCGGCTCGACGATCCGCGCAGCACCAGCAGGATCAGCATGGCACCGATGGCGGCGATGACGATGGCGCCCAGCCAGCCCTCTGCCTCGCTCTGGCCGAGCACGCTCGTCCACAGGAAGCCACCCAGGAGGCCACCGAGGATGCCGATGAGCATGGTGCCCAGGCAGCCTGCCGGCGCCCGGCCCGGAACGAACATGCCGGCGATCGCGCCGGCCACCCAGCCCACGATGATCCACCCCAGGATTCCCAGATCGCCCACGCGTACCTCCGGATGCTGCTAGTCGTCGATGGCCATCGTAAGGTCCGCGACAACGGCGCCGTCCTCCACGGTCGCAGCGAAGCGCTGGAGCGGCGGATCGCCGCTGTCGAGCGGGATGCCCTCCAGCGTCCACGCGCGCCCGTCGCAATCGGTCAGGCGGTCGTCGTCGATCTCCACCGCGCAATCGTCGGCCGCCGGGCTCGCGGCGTTCAGGACGACGACGCCGCCGGCCGGTCCCGGACCGATGAGCAGCCGAAGCTGGACCCGTCCGTCGCCTGCCGCGAGCTCTCCGTGGTGGCCGTACGAGCGTGCCAGGACCACGTCGCGCCGCACCGGACCGGCGGCGGCCTCGGCCGCCGTCGCCACGATGACGGCCGAGTCGTCGCGGGGCGGAGCCAGGCTGAAGATGACCGGCCGCACCAGGAGGATGACCGCAACCACCAGCACCGCGATGAGGAGGCAGCCCACCGCGTAGCGGCGGATGGGCACCGGCTCGTGCTCGATCGTCATGCGGCCGCCTCCCCGCCGGGCGGAAGGAGCTCGATCAGCGTGGCGCCGGTGCAGTTGTAGAACAGGGTCCCGCTCAGCTCCGCGCTGCGGTCGTCGATCCCGCGGCGGACCAGCGCGGTGTGCCCGTGCAGCCACAGCGGCGGGCGCAGCCGCTCCACCAGCCAACGGAAGGCGGCGAAGCCACGGTGGGCATGGTCATGGTCGTCGTTCACGTCCCGCGGCGGTGCGTGCGTGACCACGATGATGGGCCCGAGGGCCCGCGCGCGCGGCCAGGCGAGCATGACCTTGAGCCACATGCCAGCCGCCGAGACCTGCATGCCGCGCTGGTTGTAGGTCGGCGAGCCGGAGAATCCCAGCAACCGGATCCCATGCTCGGTGACCACCTGGCCGTCCTCCATCGGCTCCGGGAGGATCGCCCGCTCCGTGTGGCGCCATCCCAGGCCGACGTCGTGATTGCCTCGGATGTAGCGGAGCGGCGCGTGGAAGGCATCCGAGACGAACGCGAGGTACGGCGGCTCCAGGTCGCCGGCGCCGACGATGAAGTCGATCGGGCCGAGCCCCTCCCGGGTGGCGGCCGAGTCCAGGGTCGGATCCGGCTCGTCGGAGACGGCGAGGAGGCGGATCGGTCGGCCGTCGCGGCCGACGAACGGCGCCGGGTCCGGCCAGCGCACGCTGAGACGGCCCGTCACGCGCCGTCGCCGTCCGGTGCGGTTTCGGGCTCGCGGGCCAGGTCGCGCCTGCTGATCCGGTCCACGGCCGGACGCTGCTCGACGGTGGCCGAGTGGCGCCCGCGCGCCGCCTGTCGCATCTCGTCGGCACCGATGAGGGCGCTCGGGTTGGTGCGGGCGCGTCCCGGCCGGGGCAGGCCCGGACCCAACAGCTGGGTGACGTCGGCATCGATCGCCACGGCCCCGGCCTCGCGGGCCGCGGCGACGCGGTTGTGCCCGTCGGCCACGTAGTACTCGTCGCCGACCTGCACCAGCTCGACGGGCGGCAGCGGCTGGAGCCGCTCAACGGCGCTGCGGATGCGCTGCCAGCGCGCGCTCCAGTTCCGCCCACGCGCCCTGGGCAGGGGCAGGAAGTCCGCCGTGTTCTGGGACGGCGACCGCATCGTCCCCACGATCTCGTCGAGCGGCACGGTCTGGAGCCCCACCGCGCGCCGCTGGGCCTTGCCGGCCCCGGGGTGGCGGTCGTAGAGCGACGGAAGGATCCGGCGGACGGCGCGCGCCGCGCGCTGCTCGCGGCTGCGTCGGGCGAAGGTGCGGAACCCGGCGTCGATGCGATGCGCCACCGTGCCGGCGCCCGTGGCGGCGGCGTTCAGCACGGACGCGGGCGAGACGAGCCGGCGCAGGACGCGGAAGAGCTCACGCATGGTTGTGGTGCAGGAACTGCTGCGGATTCGGTGGTTGCACCTCGTACTATGATGCCTGTCCCGAGGATGGGCGAATCGCCCGTCTTGAGGCTGCGACGAACGGAAAAGAGGGAGCGAGCACTTCGATGGCGACCGTGACCTTCGACCACCTGTACAAGCGGTATGGCGAGGACGTCATCGCCGTCAATGACCTCAACCTCGAAATCGGTGACGGTGAGTTCATCTGCCTGGTCGGGCCGTCCGGCTGCGGCAAGACCACCGCGCTGCGCTGCGTGGCGGGCCTGGAGGAGATCAGCGACGGACGGCTCCTCATCGGCGACCGGGTGGTGAACAACGTGGCCCCCAAGGACCGCGACATCGCGATGGTCTTCCAGTCGTACGCGCTCTATCCGCACATGAGCGTCTACGACAACCTGGCCTTCGGCCTCAAGCTGCGCAAGCTCAAGAAGGACGAGATCGATCGGCGCGTCAAGGAGGGCGCGGCGATCCTGGGCCTGGAGAAGTTCCTGGACCGCAAGCCGAAGGCACTCTCCGGCGGCCAGCGTCAGCGCGTGGCGCTCGGGCGCGCCATCGTGCGCGAGCCGTCCGTGTTCCTGATGGACGAGCCGCTCTCGAACCTCGACGCCAAGCTCCGCGTCCAGACGCGCGCCGAGATCGCCCGGCTGCATCAGCGCCTGGGGACGACGACGATCTACGTCACCCACGACCAGGTCGAGGCCATGACCATGGGAGATCGGATCGCGGTCATGCGCGACGGCATCCTCCAGCAGGTCGGCGAGCCCCAGGAGTTGTACGACCATCCCGTCAACGTCTTCGTGGCCGGGTTCATCGGCTCACCGGCCATGAACTTCGCGACCGTCAAGGCCGCCGAGGGCGGCGCGCTCATGCTCGGGAACGCCAAACTCGAGCTGAGCGGTGAGCCGGCTCGCGCGGCGCAGCAGCAGCCGAAGGGCAGGGACCTGCTCATCGGCTTCCGGCCCGAGCATCTCGAGATCGCGAACGGGACGGCCGCTGACGGAGCGGTCCGCTTCCCGGTCAGCGTCGACGTGGTCGAGTACCTCGGCAACGAAGAGCTGATCCACGCCCAGGCCGAGGGAAACGAGATCGTCGCCCTGCTGCCGTCCGAGGCGAAGGTCCGCGTCGGCGACAACGTCGACCTGGCCATCCCGATGGAGAAGCTGCACATCTTCGATCCTGAATCGGAGCAGACGCTCGCGGGCTGAAGCCCGGCGAGGAAGGGAGGGCTCCGGCAGACGCCGGGCCCCGAGTAGGTGGAGGAACCCATGAGGAAATTCCGACTGATCGCGCCGGTCATGGCCTTCGTTCTCGTGCTTGCCGCGTGCGGCAACGGCGAGGACGGCGGGGCCGATGGGACCGGCGCCCCGGAGGGGCTCGAAGAGGGCGACGGCTCGATCGTCGTGACCTCGCTCTGGGGTGGCGCCGAGGAGGAGGCCTTCGTGGCCGTCCTCGATGCATTCACCGAGGAGACCGGCATCGAGGCCGAGTACGAGGCCAACCGGACCGACTATGCGACCGTCCTGCGCACTCGCATCCAGGGTGGCAACCCGCCGGACGTCGCCATCATCCCGGGCATCGGCTTCCTGCGGAGCTTCGCCCGTGACGGCTCGCTCATCCCGATGAGCGACCTCGGTATCAACCGCGAGGACATCGAGGGCAACTACGCTTCCGGCATCCTGGACGTCGGCGTCGTCGATGACGAGCTGTACGGCGTCATGGTCAAGCTCAACTCGAAGGCCACCATCTGGTACAGCCCGGAGCGCTTCGAGGAGATGGGCGTCGAGCCGGCCGAGGACTGGGAGGGCCTGCTCCAGCTGACCGAGGACATCAAGGCGGCCGGCGCCACCCCGTGGTCGCTGGGCGCGGCCGACGGCTGGACGCTGACCGACTGGTTCGAGATCACCTACCTGAAGATGCACGGCGCCGAGGCGTACGACACGCTCTTCAGCCCCGAGGGTGACTGGACCGATGCCAGCGTCCAGGAGACGCTGGACGTGATCTTCGGCGAGCTCCTCGTCGAGGACAACGTCGACGGCGGCGTGGACGGCGCGCTCGCCACCGCCTTCGTCGATGCCATCGGCCAGGTGTTCAGCACCAGCCCGTCCTCCGAGCTCTATTACGGCGGCGGCTTCGTCGGCGGCATTGCCACCGGCCAAGACGTCAACCCCGATCTCGCCGGCCAGGAGGGCACGGCCATCGACTGGTTCCCGTTCCCGACGGTGAACGGCAGCGGCGAGGGCCTGGTCACCTACGGCGGCGACGTCATGGCGGCCCTCGTGGCCGACAGTGACGTGGCGGCGTTCATGGAGTTCATGACCACCGTCGAGTCCGGGCAGACCTGGGCCGAGGGCGGCACGATCATCTCCCCGATCGTGGACGTCGACACCGCGGTCTACCCGACCACCCTGATCCAGGCGGAGGCCGAGCAGGTGACGAGTGCCGAGGCGGTTCGCTTCGACGGCTCTGACCTGCTGCCGGCCGGCCCGGACCTCGGCGCGCTGCTCCAGTCGGCGCTCCGTGGCGAGGACATGGGCTCGCTGCTGGAGGAGTTCCAGCAGCAGGTCACGACGGCCTGGGAGCAGGAGTAGCGACCTGACCACCGAGGAGGAGGGGCCCCGCCCCTCCTCCTCGACGTTTCGCCCTGGGAGGGAGAGGAGGAGGACCTCATGGCGGTTTCCAGCCCACCCGCCGTGGCCACCGCCCCGAAGGCGGATCGGGAGCCCGGCGCCGGGTTCAACTGGGCGGCCGTGCTGTTCATGGCGCCGGCCGCGCTCTTTCTCGCAGTCTTTCTCGCCTTCCCGGCCGTCTACACGGTTGCGCTGAGCTTCAACCGCGCGCGCCGCGGCGAGTTCACCGAATGGGTGGGACTCGACAACTGGATCCGCCTGTTCACGGAGGATCCCAACTTCCTGCGCCTCGGCTTCCCGCCGTCCGGCGCGCTGTGGAACAACGTGCTGTGGCTCGTGTTCTACGTGTCGCTGTGCGTCCTGCTCGGACTCGTGATCGCCGTGGTGGCGACGCGCGTCCGGTACGAGGCTTTCATCAAGGCCCTCGTCTTCGTGCCGCAGGCCATCGCCGCGGCCTCGATCGCCATCATGTGGCGCTTCATCTACTCCCCCGACGCCGAGACCGGCCTGATGAACTCGATCCTCGGCATCTTCAACGTCGGCCCGGTCTCGCTGCTCGGCAGCCCGGACACGGTGAACTGGGCACTCATCGCGGTCGGGGTGTGGAGCTCGGTCGGCTTCACGACCGTCATCCTGTCGGCGGCCATCAAGGGCATCTCGAGCGAGGTGCTCGAGGCGGCGCGGGTGGATGGCGCCAACGAGACGCAGATCTTCTGGCGGATCATCGTGCCGATGGTCAGCCTGCCCATCTCGGTGGTGGCGGTGACCCTGGTGGTCAACGTCATCAAGCTCTTCGACCTGATCTACGTCATGACCCTCGGCGGGCCGGGAGCGGCCAGCCGCGTGATCGCATTCAGCATGTACCAGGAAGCCTTCCCCGCCGGGCAGTTCGGCTACGGCGCGACCATCGCGGTCGTCATGCTGCTCCTGCTGATCCCGGTCATGTTCTTCAACATCCGGCGATTCCGCGCGGAGGCGGTGCAGCAATGACGGCGATCCAGGACACCACGGTCAAGCCGCAGCCGAGGACGGCCAGCGAGCGCCTCGCGCGCATGGTCAGCAAGTCCCCGGTGCACATCATCCTGGGCCTGGTCGGGCTGATCTGGCTGATCCCCTCCCTCGGCCTGCTGATCACCTCCTTCCGCCCCAGCGCCGACATGCGGGCTTCGGGCTGGTGGACCGTGCTGGTCGAGCCGCGCTTCACGCTGGCCAACTACGAGCGGGTTCTCAGCGCGGAGGGAATGGGTGGAGCCTTCCTCAACGGCCTGTGGATCACGATCCCGTCGACCATCGGTCCGCTGGTCGTGGCCTCCATGGCCGCCTTCGCCCTGGCCTGGGTGCGCTTCCCGTTCCGCGACACGATCTTCCTGGTCATCGTCGCCGCCCTGATGGTGCCGGTCCAGATCGGCTTCATCCCGCTGGTGACCGCGTACCGGGAGAGCGGCCTGCCGCTGCTCGACACCTACGCCGGCGTGTGGCTGGCCCACACCGCCTACGCGCTGCCGTTCGGCATCTTCCTGCTGCGCAACTTCTTCATCACCCTGCCGAAGGACCTGATCGAGGCGGCCCGCATCGACGGCGCCTCGAACTGGAACATCTTCCGCACCATCGTCGTGCCGCTGTCGGTGCCGGCCATCGCGGCCTACGGGATCTTCCAGTTCCTGTGGGTCTGGAACGACCTCCTCATGGCCCTGGTGTACGTCCAGCGCAACTCGCTCCAGCCGATGACGGTCAAGGTCACCCAGCTGCTCGGGACCTACGCCACCGAGTGGAGCCTCCTGTCGGCGGCCGCGTTCCTCATCATGATCGTGCCGCTGATCGTCTTCTTCAGCCTCCAGCGCTACTTCGTCCAGGGCCTGCTGGCGGGCTCCGTGAAGTAGCGTGGCGGCGCTCCGCGTCGTCAGCTGGAACATTCGCGCAGCCATCGGACCGGGACCGTTCCCGGACCGATGGTGGTGCCGGATCGACGCCGATCGGCTGCACGCCATCGGCGAGTTCCTGGCATCGACCCAGGCCGACGTCGTCGCCCTGCAGGAGGTGGCCGTCGTGTCGCGTGAGGGCGCACTGGTCGACAATCCCGGCGACCTGGCGCGGCAGCTGGGCATGGAGGTCCGCTACGGTGCCGTCCGCACCTTCGTCGTGACCGATGACGCCGATGCGACGGTCGGCGTCGGCGCCTTCGGGAACGCCCTGCTCTCACGCCGCCCGATGGCGACCACGCGGGTCGTGGCCCTGCCGACGGCGGCGATGGACGCCTTCGTCGAGCCGCCCGGCGCCGACCACCCAGCCGCGGGGATCACCTATGCGGATGCCCCGCCCACCATCCGCGAGCCGCGCTGCCTGCTCCTGGCCGATGTCGACGGGCTGCGGGTCGGCACCACCCACCTCAGCCACGTGGGCTCCGGCGAGCGGCTGCTCCAGGCGGAGGCTTGCGCCGCGGCCTTCGACCCCGGACCCGCCGTGATCCTGGGCGATCTCAACGCAGCCATCGACGCCCCGGAGCTGGCCCCGCTCGCCGGATGGACCGACGGCTTCGGGGTTCCCGCCGGCGACGACGCGCGCATCTCCACCGACGACGGCTACCGCATCGACCAGGTCCTGGCGCGGGACGCATCGGTCCAGGCCTGCCGGGTCCTGCGCGAAGCCGGCGACCTGAGCGACCACCTGCCGGTGGTGGCCGAGATCGCGTGGCCGTGAGGCACCGCGCTACGTCATTCGTCGCGCGCCCTCGACGACATCCAGCCGTTACGCTCGAACCAGCATGACCTCCGACTCCGCTGCCCGGCCGACCGTCATCCACCTCGTGCCGCACACCCATTGGGACCGGGAGTGGTACCGGCCGTTCCAGAGCTTCCGCATGCAGCTGGTCGACCTGGTGGACCGCGTGCTGGAGATGCTCGAGGCCGACGAGCGCTTCGCGTTCACCCTGGACGGCCAGCTCGCGACCATCGACGACTACCTCGAGATTCGACCGGACCAGGCGGATCGCATCGCGCGCCACGTGGCCAGCGGGCGGCTGGCCATCGGTCCGTGGCAGGTGCTCATGGACGAGTTCCTGGTCAGCGGCGAGACGCTCGTCCGCAACCTGGAGACCGGTTGGCGGCGCGCCCAGGACTTCGGCGGACCGATGCGGGTCGGCTACCTGCCCGACATGTTCGGCCATGTCGCCCAGATGCCGCAGATCCTGCGCCGGGCCGGCCTGGCCGACGCGGTCGTGTGGCGCGGGGTGCCGGCCGCAGTCGACCGCCACGCCTTCCGCTGGGAGAGCCCCGACGGGTCGTGGGTCCGCGCCGAGTACCTTCCGGCCGGGTACGGCAACGCGGCCTACCTGTTCGCCGTCCCGGAGCGCCTCGACGCGGCGGGGCGGCGATTCCTGGACTGGGCGCGGCCGTGGTTCGGCAGCGACCCGGTGCTGGCCATGTACGGCACCGACCACACCGCGCCGATTCCCGAGCTGGCCGGGCTGGTCGGCCGTCTCAACGAGGTCCACGCCGCCTCGGCCATGCGGATCAGCACCCTGGCCGACTACATCGCCGCCGCGCCGGCCCTCACGGAGGCCGACCCGTGCTGGCGCGGCGAGATGCGCGCCGGAGCCCGAGCCAACGTCCTCATGGGCGTCGCCAGCGCCCGGATCGACATCAAGCAGGCGGCCGGGCGCGCGGAACGGCTCCTGGAGCGCTACGCCGAGCCGCTCACCGCGCTCCACGTCCTGCCGGCGGCCTGGCCCGAGGCGTTCCTGCGCCTGGCGTGGCGCAAGGTGATCGAGAACTCGGCCCACGACTCGATCTGCGGATGCAGCGTCGACGCGGTGGTCGACCAGGTGCTGGTGCGGTTCGCGGAGGCGGAGCAGATCGCCGGCACGCTCACGCGACGGGCGGCCGTCGCCGTGGCCGGAGCCGTGCCGAAGGGCTGGCTGGCGATCCTCAACCCGACCCCCGCCGCCCGGTCCGCGGTGGTCGAGGCCGAGCTGCCGGTGCCCGACGATTGGGGGACGGTGGCGCTGGAGCTGCCCGACGGGACGCGCGTCGCCACCCAGGAGGTCTCCCGCAAGGAGCCGAACCTGTGGGAGGGCACGATGCTCGGCAGCGAGGTGGACGACCTCTTCCGTCGCTTCCACGGACGCGAGGTCTTCGACCACCTGTGGAACGGCTACCGCATCGACGGGCGGCGGATCACGCTGGAGGTGGACGACGACCCCGACCCGGTGTGGCTCGACGTCGACGGCCTGCGCGCGGAGGTGACGGCCGCCATGCGGTCGGTCCCTGACGAGGAGTGGCAGGTCAGGATCGTGGCGCGCTCGCGGCGCACGCTGGCCGCCTCGGTGCCGACGCCGGCGCTCGGCTGGACCGCGGTGCGGCCGGTGGCCGGCGAGGGCCGGGTCGGCGATCCGGTCTCGGCGGGACCCGAGGGGCGAAGCCTGACGAACGGGCTGCTCGCCGTCCGCGTGGGCGAGGACGGGACGCTTGCCCTGGAGTCCGCCGCGGGGTCGGTCGGGGGCATCGGGAGGATCGTCGACGGCGGCGACTACGGGGATTCCTACAACTACGCGCCGCCGGCGACCGATACCCTTGTCGAGGTCCCCTCCTCGGTCGACGTGGCCGTCGGACCGACCGGCCCCGTTCGGGGCGTGCTCACGGTGTCGCGCTCCTATCGCTGGCCGGTCGGCCTGGCGCACGACGGCACGGCTCGGCATGCCACCACGGTCGAGACCGAGGTCACCACCCGCGTCGAGCTGCGCGCGGGAGAGCCGTTCGCGCGGGTCGCCGTCTCCTTCGTCAATGACGCCGACGATCACCGCGTCCGCTTCCACGCGCCGCTCCTCCGGCGCGCGGGCTCCTCGCACGCCGAGGGGCAGTTCGCGGTCGTCGAGCGCGGGATGGTGGGCGAGGGCGGATACCGGGAGGAGCCGTTGCCGACCTACCCGGCCCACGGCTGGGTCGACGCCGGCGGCCTGGCCATCCTGCTCGACCACCTCGCCGAATACGAGCTGACCGATGACGGCCGCCAGATAGCCCTCACCCTGCTCCGGTCCACGGGGCTCATCAGCCGAAACGACAACCCCTATCGCCAGGACCCGGCCGGACCGGAGATCGCCATCCCCGGCGCCCAGATGCGCGGCCGCTGGTCCATGACCTTCGGACTGTACCCGCATCCCGGCGACTGGTCCGAGGGACGGGTGGTGGACGCCGCGGAGCGCTACCGGCACGGCTTCGTGGTCGCCCCCGGCCTGGCGCCAGCTGGCTCCGCCGGCGTCCCGGCGGGCGCTGGGCACGAGGCCTTCTCGCTCGAGGGCCACGAGGTGGTGCTCACCTCCCTGCGCCGCCGCGACCCCGGCTGGTTGGAGGCGCGCGTCGTGAACCTGGCGTCGCGCCCCGCACGGGCCATCCTGCGCGGAGGAATCCTGGAGGGGCGTGGCGCGTCGCTCCGCGGCGAGCCCGGGGCCGCGCTGCCGGTCGACGGCGAGGGCGCGCTGCGGATCGAGCTCGGGGCGTCGGAGATCGCCACCGTTCAGCTGCGACGCACCGAGACCCCGGCCGGGCGGCCGGAGGTGCTCGACGCGACCGGCCCGCGCCAGAGCGGCTGAGCGCACGGTACGATACCGCCCCACGCAGATCGGAACGAACGGAGGACCACGGTGGAGCTCGAGCAGCTACTCGCTTCGGTGCCCCTCACCGCCGGGCTCGAGGCACGCACCCGTCGCCGCCTGGCCGAGATCGGCAAGCGACGCAGCTACCAGGCCGAAGAGGTGATCGTCCGCGAGGGCTCGACGGGTACGGCGCTCTACATCATCCTCAGCGGCACGGCGCGGGTCGAGCGCGAGGGCGGGACCATCGGGCAGCTCTCCGCCGGCGACTTCTTCGGCGAGCTGGCGCTCATCGAGGAGCATCCGCGCTCCGCGACGGTGGTGGCCGCCACGCCGACCGAGTGCCTGCTCTTCCCGGCCTGGGAGTTCACCGCCCTGCTCAACGAGCATCCCGAGGTGGCGGTCCCGATCATGCGTGCGCTCATCGCCCGCATCCACCGCCGGGAGCACCACGGGGCCTGAATCGCCGCCTCGCCGATGACCGATCGGATTCGCGTCGCCCTGGAGGTCGCCCCCAAGCGCTCGTTTGCGACGGCCATTGACTGGCCGGGCTGGTCGCGCGCCGGGAAGACGCCCGAGGCAGCCCTCCAGACACTCCTGGCCTACGGGATCCGGTACGCACCTGTTGCCGAACGAGCGGGGCAGCGGCTGGAGGTCCCCGGATCCGTGGACGTGATCGACATCATCGAGCGCCTCGAAGGCGGCAGCGGAACCGAGTTCGGCGTCCCGGGCGTCCCCGCCTCGGCCGAGGGAGCCCCGGTCGATGCCGCCGACCTCGGACGCCTGACCGCCCTCCTGCGGGCGGCGTGGGAAACCTTCGACAACGCAGCCGCAGCCGCGGTCGGCGTCACGCTTCGGCTCGGACCCCGCGGCGGCGGCCGCAGCCTCGATAAGGTCATCGGGCACGTGCGTGACGCCGAGGTCGCCTATCTCGGCCAGCTCGGAGCCCGGCCTCCCGACGGCGCGGCCGATCCGGCCGACGGGATGGACCGTATCCGTGCCGCGTTCCTCGAGGCGCTGCGGGCCCGCGTCGCCGGAGAGGCGCTCCCCAACCCGCGGCGCACGAAGAACCCGTGGTCGCCCCGGTACGCGGTGCGCCGCTCTGCCTGGCATGCCCTCGACCACGCCTGGGAGCTCGAGGACCGATCCACGCCGGCGACCTGAGGGGGCGGGGCTCCCGGGACCAGGCCTTCGGTCGTCTTGCGACGGTGATGCACAATTCTGTCGGCCATGGGCCCTGACTCCATGGCGGCAGAGACGGGAGGCGTGCGAGCGGTGGGCTTTCCGCTGGATCGGATCGCGATGCTGGCGTTCGTCCTGGTCCTCGGCACGGTGATCGATCGGCTGCGACGTGACTCGTGGCGCGTGCTCGTACCCGACGTCATCGGGTATACCCTGTGCCTCGCTGGCCTGTGGTGGGCCAGTGACATGGGTGGCGGGGCCTTCTACGCCGCCGCAGCGGCCAGCGCGGGGACGCTGATGTTCGCCTGGGCCGCGGGACGACGGGCCCTGGAGCGGGCGCGAACGGAAGCCTGACGGCCCCTGGCGCCGGAATGGGTGTTCACTGCAAGGGCCGGATCTTCACCCGGCAGCCCGTGCGGATGCGGTTTCGTCCCTCCAAGGAATGTCCCGGAGCATGAGGCGCGCCCGGAGGTGCACGTCGTGCGCACCGGCGTTCCACCCAGGGACCAAACCCGCCCCTGAGGGCCACCTCGGGTGAACAAGCGGCGATGGATCGCCAGCAGCGGTGGCCCCCGACGCAAGCTCCTAGACCTCGGCGTTCGGGTCCTCGGCGGTGAGGAGGATCGGATTCCCGTCCGGGTCCTCGACGATGGCCGCGTACGGGCCGACCGACTTCCACGGCTCCCGTCGCCCCGCGTACCCCAGGCCCGTGAGGCGGGTGTAGAGCTCGTCGACCGCCTCCCGCGTTCCGGCGTAGAACTCCAGTGCCACGTTGTACGCGCCGCGCGGCGCGGGCCGTCGCTCGGCGTCGCTGCCGGGGAAGAAGACGGTGTCGAAGAACAGCGTCACGCCGCTCGGCATGCGGTGCATCACGAAGCGCTTGGTGTCCTCCTCGGGCGGGATCGGCAGTCCCAGGTGCCGGTAGAAGTCCAGGGAGCGCTTCATGTCGGCCACCACCAGGCCGACCATGGCCAGCTGAATCGACATCAGGTCATCCTCGTGAGGATCGCCTCGCGGTCGAAGATCCAGTTCCCGATCGCGATCGACACGCCGATGAGCAGGGCGACCACCAGGTCACCGATGATCACCTGCTGCATCGTGAACGAGGCCTGCCCGCTGAAGAAGCCCGCAACCGCCACGCCGATGACCGGGATGACGATGAAGGCCCCGAACTGCTGCGCCGTGCGCGGGTCGTTCACCCGCGAGCTCACGATGATCCCGAGCATGACGCTGAGCAGGCAGATGAGCGGCACCAGGGTGAGCATCGCCACCTGCCAGACGTCGTTGAAGATGAGCCGCGTCAGCACCGGGTCGGCGATCGCGCCGTTCACCAGCCCGTACAGGCCGAAGACGGCCCACGTGGCCAGCACGGCGGGCAGCGCCGCCGCCAGCGCCTTGCCGATCAGCAGCTCGCTCACCTCCATCGGCGTCGCCAGCTGCGGCTCGAGCGACCGCGCCTGCTTCTCGCCGATGACCGATTGGGTGGCGATCGCCATCGGCACCATGGCCGGGATGAGGAGGAAGTAGGCCATGAAATTCAGGACGATGAACCCCTGGGCCGCCAGCTTCGGCGCGAGGTCCGGGAACTGGCTGATGTACTGCTCGATCTGGCCCATCTGGTCCGGGTCGAGCTCGTTGACCTCGATGAAGGCCACCAGGCCGGTCGGAATCGAGGCGAAGATCAACGCCGGGAAGACGACGGCCGCCAGCAGCAGCCGGTTGGCGAGCAGGTCGCGAAGCTCCTTGCCGAGCACCGCCCCAACGTAACCGAGGCGCATCAGGCGGCCGCTCCCCCGGCCGGCTCGACCAGGCGCGGGTCGCGCTCCCCCGTCTCGCCGACCAGGTCCAGGTACACCTGCTCCAGCGTGGCCGCCTCCTCGGTGACGTGAACGATGCGGGCCCCCGCCTCCACCAGCGCGGCCACCAGGTCCGGGTTATCGCCGCGCGGCTCGCGGACCTCGACCAGGAGCGCGCCGTCGAGGGCCCGGGCCGCCTCCACGAAGCGGAGGCCGGCCAGCAGGTCCAGGAACGACTCCGGGCGCCGCGCGCCGACCAGCTCGACCCGCACGGTGGCCGTGCCGTTCCGGCGGCGGAGCCGCGCCGGCGTGTCGACGGTCAGCAGCGTCCCGCGCATGATCCCGATCCGGTCGCACAGCCGTTCCGCCTCGTCCAGGTTGTGGGTGCACACCACGATCGAGCGACCGGCGTCTCGCAGCGTGGCCACGAAGTCGCGCACGGTCTTGGCCGCCGACGGGTCGAGCGCGCTGGTCGGCTCGTCGAGGTAGAGCACCTGCGGCTCGTGCAGCAGAGCCCGGGCGATGGCCACCTTCTGGCGCATGCCCTTGCTGAACCCGGCGACCCTGCGGTCACCCTCGTCCGGTAGCCCGACGATGCCCAGGTAGCGGTCCACCGCCCGACGCAGGTCCGCCCCGCGCAGGCCGTACAGGCGGCCGTAGTAGCCCAGGTTCTGACGGGCGGTGAGCTTGTCGTGGAGGCCGGGTGACTCGGTCAGCACGCCCGTCAGGGCCCGGATGCGCTGCGAGTCCGGACCAAGCGTCAGACCGTTGATCCGCGCGCCCCCGTCGCTCGGCGCGATGAGGCCCGACAGCATCCGCACCGTGGTCGTCTTGCCCGCGCCGTTCGGCCCCAGGATTCCGAAGATCTCCCCGTCGCCGACGGTGAAGCTCAGGTCGTGGACCGCCACCAGCGAGCGGAAGCGCTTGGCCAGGCCGGTCGCCTCGATCATCGGCTCAGCGGCCTCGGGCGCGGTCCAGCAGGTCGCCCAGGCGTGCCCAGACCCGGCCGCCGTTGCCGACGCCGGAAGCACTCCCGTCCAGCGCGCGGCGGAAGTCACGGCCGTCGCTGCGGGCATCGGCCACGACCGTGCCGTCGGACAGTCGGACCACCCGGTCGGTGGCGCCAGCCACGCCGGCATCGTGAGTGACGATGATGATCGTCACGCCCCGCTCCCGGTTCAGGGCGCGCAGGGTCTCCATGAGCCGCCCCGAGGTTGCCGAGTCGAGCTCGCCGGTCGGCTCGTCGGCCAGGATGACCGCCGGGTCGTTGACGAGGGCACGGGCGATGGCCACCCGCTGCTGCTCTCCGCCCGACAGCTCGGTCGGCCGATGGGTCCGTCGCTCACCGAGCCCGACCAGCTCGAGGAGCTCGCCCGCGCGGGCCCTGCCGTCTCGGCGACGGGGGCCGTAGCGCAGCGGCAGGAGCACGTTCTCGACGGCGGTCAGCGTCGGGATCAGGTTGAACTCCTGGAAGACGAAGCCGATCCGCTCGCGGCGGATGGTCGCCAGCTCGCCATCCGAGGCACCGATGACGCTGCGGCCGTCGATCGACAGCTCCCCGTCGCTCGGCCGGAGCAGGCAGCCCAGCAGGTCGAGCAGCGTCGTCTTGCCCGAGCCGGATCGGCCCATGATGGCCATGAACTCGCCGGCCTCCACGTCGAGACTGACGCCGTCGACGGCGCGCACCTCCGACGCCCCGCGTCGGTAGACCTTGGTGAGGTCGCGTGCCTCGAGGATCGGCATCGGTCAGGTGCTCCGCAGCGCCGTGACCGGATCGAGCCGGGCGGCGCGCAGCGCGGGGTAGATGCCGGCCAGGGCGCCGAGCACGGTGGCGAAGACGAAGCTGCGCAGCAGCAGCATCGGCGTGAGGAGGAAGACCGTCGTCCCGGAGCCGGCCGTCTGCGCGTTGAGGATGACGACCAGGAGGGCTCCCGCCCCGAGACCGATGAGCCCGCCGATGGCCCCCAGCAGCGTCGCCTCGATCACGAACTCGCGCAGGATGGCGCTCGTCGGCGCGCCGACCGCCTTCTTGATGCCGATCTCCCGCACGCGCTCGCTGACCGTCATGACCATGGTGTTGATGACGCTCAGTCCGCCGACGATGACCGCGATCACGCTGGCGCCGACGATGATCAGGTTGAAGACGATGCTCGCCTGCCCGATCTGGTCGGCCACCTGGTCCGGCGTCACGACGCGCACCTCGGCCAGGACATCCTCGATCGCCGTGGCGATGCGGTCGGCATCGGCCAGGTCGTCGGGAAAGACCTCGATCTGGGTGGCGAGCTCATCGGTCCGTTCCTGGAACGCCTCCGGCACCGATTCGACGTAGATCTCCTGCGCATCACGCAGGGGCACATAGGCGATCTTGTCCGGGAAGGTGAGCGTGCGCTCCAGGACGCCGATGACCTCGAAGTCGCGCTCGCGCATGGTGAACGTGTCGCCGACCCGCAGGTCGTAGCGCTCGGCCAGGTCGGCGCCGATGACGGTCACCTGATCCTCCCCCGCCTCGAGCAGGCGCCCGGCGTCGACCCGCAGGTCCACGCTCTCGTCGTACCACGTCTCCGGCTCGATGCCGGTCAGCAGCTCCGGGATGTCGAAGCCGCCGATCTCCTCGGGGTCGAGCAGCGTCTGGAGGACGGGCGTGGCGCGCTCGACGCCGTCGACCTCCTCGATCCGGAGCACGAGGTCCCGGGTGATGGGCCGGCTCGCGGCCTGGAAGCCCGACGCCGCGCCGGCGTCGAACACGAACAGACGCGTCCGGAAGTACTCGTCGCCACCGTCGACGAGAACGTTGAGCTTCTCGGCCAGCGCCCCCATCACGGTGAGCGCGAAGACACCGATGACGATGCCCAGGATGGTGAGCGCCGTCCGCAGCGGACGGCGCCAGATGTTGCTGATCGCTTCGCTCATCTCGTGCTCGCATGCTAGCCGGGTTGGGGTCCGGTCGCCCATCGGTACGTTGGAGCCGCCCGCTCTGGATGCGATCCCGGCGATCGTGCACGCCACGAGTGCGTTCCATCCGGTCAAGTCGCGGGATGCCTCGCGGGTGGCGCACGGCGTCTTGCGGCCGGACCGAATGACCTCTCAGTTCCGCATCCCGTCAGGTGAGCTGACCGAATGCATCGGTCCTGGGCACCAGCCCTACCATGCGCGGATGGAAGAGCGAACACTGGCCACCACCCGTCCCTGGACCGGCCGTCGCATCCGGGTCCGGGTGGACGACGTGCAGCGCAGCGACGGCCACCGCACGACGCGCGAGATCGTGGAGCATCCCGGGGCGGTGGCGATCCTCGCCTGGGACGGCGAGCGCCTGGCGATGGTCCGCCAGTGGCGACACGCGACCGGCAGCACCCTGCTCGAGATCCCCGCCGGCACGCTCGAAGCGGACGAGCCCCCGATGGAGACCGCCCGCCGCGAGCTGGCGGAGGAGGTCGGCCTGGCGGCGCGCACCTGGGTGGACGGTCCGCGCTTCTGGACCGCGCCGGGCTTCTGCGACGAGCTCATGCACCTGTACCTCGCCACCGACCTCGAGGCCGGCGGCGCCGAGGCCGATGCCGACGAGCTGCTCGAGCCGTCGTGGATGACGCTGGCCGAGGCAGTCGACGCCATCGACGACGGGAGCATCGCCGACGCCAAGACGATCGTGGGCATCCTGTGGCTGGCACGGCGGTTGCGTTTTCCCGAGCCCGCATGATCGACACGCCCGAGCAGGACGACCCCCAGGCGCACGCCGAGGAGGCGGGCCTGCGCTACCTGACCGATACCGTTCCCGGCGTCACCCGCCGCCGGGCCGGCAAGGGCTGGGCGTACATCGGCCCGGACGGCGAGCGCATCACCGATCCGGACCGCATCGCCTGGATCCAGCGCCTCGCCATCCCACCGGCCTGGACCGATGTCTGGATCAGCCCCATCAAGCGCGGGCATCTGCAGGCCACCGGCCGGGACGCCCGCGGCCGCAAGCAGTACCGCTACCACCCTCGCTGGCGCGAGGTCCGCGACGAGGCCAAGTACGGCCGGTTGATCGACTTCGCGCGGGCGCTTCCCCGAATCCGCCGGCGGACGGAGCGCGACCTCCGGCGCCGCGGGCTTCCGCGCGAGAAGGTCCTGGCGCTGGTGATCCGCCTGCTGGAGGAGACCCTCATCCGCGTGGGCAACGACGAGTACGCCAAGGCGAACCGCAGCTTCGGCCTGTCGACGCTCAAGGACCGCCACGTGAAGGTCCGCGGCGAGCGGATCCACTTCCGGTTCACGGGCAAGCACGGCAAGGAGCACGAGATCGGCATCCGCGACCGGCGCCTCGCCCGCCTGGTGAAGCGCTGCCAGGAGATCCCCGGCCAGGAGCTGTTCCAGTACTACGACGCCGACGGCCAGCGCGTCGACGTCACCAGCGGCGACGTGAACGACTACCTGCGCGAGATCAGCGGCACGGACTTCACGGCCAAGGACTTCCGGACCTGGGCGGGGACGGTGGCCGCCGCCATGGCGCTCCAGGAGTTCCTCGAGATCGACGACGAGGCGGGACGCAAGAAGGCGATCGTGGCTGCGATCGAGGACGTGGCGCGCCAGCTGGGCAACACGCCGGCCGTGTGTCGCGCCGCGTACGTGCATCCGCACCTGCTCGAGTCGTACCTCGACGGCACGATGGTCGACGCCCTGTCGGAGCGGGTGCGGGGCGTGGGACGCGGCGCCCACGCCCTGAGCCGCGAGGAGGCCGCCGTGCTGGGGCTGCTCCAGGCCCGGCTCGCCCGCGAGCGGCGTCGCCGGGGACGGTCGCAGGCCGCCGCTTAGGGACGGTCAGGCGGCGTCGCCGAGCCGAGCCAGGGCCAGCTGGTAGTCGTCGTTGTCCGGCTTCAGGAAGACCGCCATGCGCAGGTGACGCCGCGCACCGCGCCGATCCCCCAGCCGCGCCCGCGACAGACCGAGGCCGAAGTGGGCGTAGTGCGCCAACGGGTCCCGCTCCACGATCGCGCCGAAGCGCTGGGCCGCCGAGGCGTGGTCGCCCTGGTTGAAGTAGGCCTGGCCGAGCGCCTCGAGGATGGAGGCCTTGCCCGGCTCCAGCGCCAGGGCTCGCTCCAGCAGCACTGCCGCGGCCCCGGGGTGGCGCTCGGCCAGCATGCGCGAGCCGCGCCGGAAGAGCTCGTAGGCGGACTCGCGCTCCTCCGGGGCGGGGCCCGGCTCGCGGGCGGCGTCGTCGGGGGGTGGCGGGACCTGCATCGGTCCAGCCTACCCGCGCAGGTCGATCCGCTCCAGTCGGGGATTCTCGGTCCGTCCGGGGATGCGACCGCGCTTCGCGACCGGCCTGCCGTCGATCTCCTTGAGATCGCCGGTGAAGTCGATCGGGCTGGCCTTGCTGATGGCGCTGCCGACGGCGAACGAGTCGACCGGCGCGCCGGCCGCCTTGAAGACGCCGATGCGGTCGACGTCGAGGCCGCCGGAGACGAGGATCTTCACGTGCCGATGGCCGGCCAGGTCCAGCCGCGCCCGGACCTCCTTCACCAGCTCCGGCGTCACGCGGCCGCGCTCCGATGGCGTGTCCAGGCGCACGCCGTACAGGCGGTCCCCCAGCGCGTCGGCGATGCGCAGCGACTCCTCCGCCTCGTCCTTGAAGGTGTCGACCAGCACGATGCGCGGCACGTCCGGGTCGATGTGCCGGTCGAACGCCTCCGCCGCCCGCAGGGTGTCGCCGAAGATGAGGATCAGGGCGTGCGGCATGGTGCCGGTCGGGTTCAGGCCTGCCAGCCGAGCCCCGGCCGGGGTCGAGGCGCCGACGCAGCCGCCGATGACGCTGGCGTAGTCGAGCTGGTCGGCCACGCTGGGGTGGACGTGCCTCGCCCCGAAGCCGACCACCGGGATCGGCGCCGCAGCGTCCACGATTCGTCGGGCGGCGGTCGCCCAGCCCGAGCCGGAGGCCAGGATGCCCAGGATGGCGGTCTCGTACAGGCCGAAGGCCGAGTAGCGGGCGGTGATCCGCATGACCACCTCCTTGGGCACGAACCGCGCGCCATCGTGGAGCGCCTCGACCACCGGCGCGTCGTCGCCGTCGATGTCGCCCAGGATCTCGCGGAGGTAGGCGAGCGCCTCGTCGGCGCCGCACAGGATGCCCTCGCCCCGCGGGAAGATCTCCATGGTGACGACCGGGTCCAGTCCCTCCGCGCCCAGGATGTGGCGCGCGCGCTGGAAGTAGACGTCGGCCGTCTCCCCGCTCAGCACGTCTGCCGCCGTCGGAAAGTGGGTCGTCGGCCGGCCAAGGGCCTCCTCGGTCGTCATGGCGCTGAAGTGTACGACGCGCGCCTGCGGTACAGGAGGACGGCCAGCGCGACGAGGATCCCGACCACCAGCAGCGCGCTCGCGAGGCGGACGATCCCCCCGGTCTCGGCCGCGTCCAGGATTCGCTGCGCCTCGCTGATGGCATCGACCGAGCCGCGAAGGTCGCCCTCGGAGAACCGGCCATTGGCCAGCGCCAGCTCCCGCTCCGGATCGGCTCCACCAATGAGGCCGATGCGCTCCAGCACGCTGCGCTCCGCGTTCACCTCGGCCAGGGTGTCGGCATACGCGTCGACGACCGCGCGCTCGGCCTGCAGCTCCGCCTGAGCCTCCGAGCCGCCGCCGAATGAGCGGTAGGCCTGCTGCAGACGCTCCGGCGCCGACAGCCCGACGCTGTCCAAGTCCGCGAGCAGCGCGTCGCGCTCCTCCAGCCAGGCGGTGGCCGCCTCGATCTGCTCGCGCGCGTCGTCGAAGCTCCACGCGGTCATCGCGCCACGGACGGGGTCGGGCGCGCCCCAGCTGCCGGCTCGCTCGACCAGCGACGCGAACGCGTCCCGTGCCTCCGCCCGCGCGGCAAGCAGCGCAACGTCGGCCTCGGTCAGGACCCGCGCCGAGAAGGGCTCGGTGAGGTCCGCACCGCTCACCGCCTCGAGGTGGTCGAGGAACGACCGGGTCGTGAGCGGCGCAGGCGGAGCGGCGACGCCGTCCGCCTCCGGCTCCGACTCCACGGTGGCCGCCTGGTACGGCCCAACGCCGGCCGCCACCCGGGCAAGGACCTGCTGGATGGCCCCGGCGCCGACGCGAGCGGCCAGGTCATTGACGAACGCCCAGGACGCGGCGTACCCGAAGGCCTCGCCGTCGGGCCCGGCGTTGGAGGACCAGCTGTCCAGCGGGAACCCGGCGGCCGCGTGCTCCTCTGCGGTGGCGGTCGGGTCGTAGGGCAACGCCAGCTCCATGCGCTCGGCGACCGCCGCCGCGAAGTGGCTGGTCAGCCCCTCGCGCAGCCAGCGCGACTCCACGAAGGTGGGCGACAGCCACACGTGGGTGACCTGGTGGATCGCCGTGAACGGGGGCTGGTCGAATGCCACCAGGATCTCGGTGCCGCCCGCCTCGTCCTCGCCGAATCCGGACGCATCGGCCACCACGGTCTCGGTCAGGATCATCCGTCCCAGGCGGGGATACGGCAGGCCCAGCTCCTCCTCGATGAGCGGCAGCGCCCCCTCGACCAGCGCCAGCGTCCGTTCGCCCCAGGCCGGATCGTCCTCGAAGGCGCGGACCTCCAGGTCGGCGGTCCCGCCCGCCAACGGCACGGCCGCGTTGAGGGTCACGTAGGAGGCTGGGCGGACGGCCGTCACCAGTGCCAGCCACTGCGCCGGGTCGGGGATCTCGCCGCTGACCAGCGCGCCGCCCTCGAGGGTGAGCGGATCGCCGTCGACCCGGGCCTCGTAGGCCTCGGGAAGCGTGACGCTCACCTCGCTGGAGGTTCCGAACCCCCAGGCCGGGAAGACGACCGCCGAGGGGCGGACGCGCAGCCCCGGGTCGTCGCCGTCGGGCAGGGCGTAGCTGAGGGTGAACGTGGCGGTCTCCTCGAAGCGGACGTCGTCGCGCAGCTCGACGGTGGCGACGTTGACCGGAGTGCCATTGGCGTCCTCTTCGGTCGCCACCGCGACCGCCAGCTCGCCCTCCTCGTCGGAGGCCGTGGCCTCCGTCGCCTGGTCGTGGACGGCCAGCTTCACCTCCTCGAAGACACTGAACTGGCCCTCCGGATCGGGGGTGGTGTTGGTGAAGCTGGCCTCCACGCTCACCTCGATCCGTCGATCGTCCGGCAGGACCTCGTAGGTCGCGCTGGTCTCCAGCGCGTATTCCTCGGCCGATCGCGCCGGTTCCGGCGCACGGCCCGGCCATGCCAGGGCCAGGACCGATGCGAGCGTGATGGCGGCGAGGGCACGTCGTCGCATCGGCATCAGGCTCGGCCCAGGAGTCGGCTCAGCAGGCCGCGGCGACGGGCGCGCGGGATCGGTGGCTCCCAGGTCGGCATGGCGGCCTCCACCTCGGGTCGGTAGCGCTCCAGCAGCGGACGGTTGCGACCCTGACGGCCGCGCCAATCGGGCAGGACGCCCCGATCGGCCACCGCGTGCGCCGTCTCCTCCAGCAGGCGATCGGCGACGACCGCGACGCGCGTGAGGCCACGGCCGAGCTCGTCGCGGTCCACGCCGGAGCCGGGCAGCTCCGTCATGAGCATCGGCCGATCGTCATCGGTCAGGGCGAACTTCACGAACGCGTAGTCGAAGTTCGCGCGCAGCATGCGCACGACGGTGCGCTTGGGGATCTCCATGGCCTCGAGGCCATAGTACGCCCACAGCGAGATGCCGACGCCGTCCACCCAGGCCACGGTCACCCGCAGGTCGAAGCGGCGCTGTCCGTCCAGGATGACGTCCCGGCTCATGGCGCCGGACGCCGGCGCCCCAGCCGAGGCTACCACCTCCAGTCCCAGCTCGCCCAGCCACCGGTCGAGCGGCGGTGCCTCCGTCGTCACGACGCGGCGGGGCCGGCGTGGATCGTCTCGCCGGATCGGATCTGGCGGCGCCGCGCGAAGTCGCGCTCCACCACGCCGGGGTCGATCCGGCAATTTCGCCCGATCTCGACGCCGCGTGGGACGCGGGCCCGCTTGCCGACCAGCGTGATCCCGGCGTACAGGCGCTCCGGCTCGTCGACGTTCGGGCGCTGGTCATCGCCAGTTCCGACGCGCGCGCGGGGGCCGATCCAGGCCTCCTTGTCGACGATGACGCGGTCCAGCACGGCGCCCTCCTCGATGACCGCGTCGAACATCACGATCGAGTCCCGCACCACCGCGCCGGCGCGCACCTGGACGCCGGGCGACAGGACGCTGTGCTCGACGGTCCCGTCGACCACGCAGCCGTGGCTGACCATGGAGCGCCCGACGGTCGCCTGGGAGCCGATGCGCGCCGGCGGCCGCTCCTCGCTCCGCGTGTAGACCAGCCAGCCGAGGTCGTTGAGCTCGATGCCAGGGTCGTCGCGCAGGAGGTCCAGGCTCGTCTGCCAGTAGCTCTCGACGGTCCCCACGTCCTGCCAGTAGCCGCCGAACTCGTAGGCGAAGACGCGCCGCCCCTGGTCGACCATCCACGGCAGCACGTCGCGCCCGAAGTCGATCCGGTCGGGGCTGAGCAGATCGCGCAGCATCGGCCAGCTGAAGACATAGACGCCCATGCTGACCAGGTTCGAGGGCGGATCGGCGGGCTTTTCGATGAAGGCGGTGACGCGTCCGTCCGGGGCCACGTCCAGGATGCCGAAGCGATGCGCCTCCTCGATCGGTACGCGACGAACGGCGCAGGTGACGTCGGCGTCCTTCTCGCGGTGCAGGTCGATGAACGGCCGGTAATCCATCTTGTAGACGTGATCGCCGGCCAGGACCAGCACCAGTCCCGGGTCGCGATCGGCGATGAAGTCCAGGTTCTGCAGCACGGCGTCGGCGGTGCCGCGGTACCAGTCGCGAGCCCGGCCGCGGCCGATGTACGGCTGCAGCAGCGCCACGCCCCCACGACTCCGGTCGAGGTCCCACGGCCGCCCCACGCCAATGTGGTCGATGAGCGAGCGCGGCGCGTACTGGGTGAGGATCCCCACGTCGGTCAGGCCGGAGTTCACCGTGTTGCTCAGGGCGAAGTCGATGATCCGGTACTTGCCCCCGAACGGCACGCCCGGCTTTGCGCGGACCTGGGACAGGATGCTCAGGCGCTCGCCCTCGCCCCCGGCGAGGATGAGCGTCAGGACGGAGCTGGGCATGGACCGATGCGGACGGCGGCCGTCAGCCGCCGCCACCCCCACCGTCGCCGGGCGGAACGGGCGGGCCCGGAGGCTTGGGCGTCTCGGCGGGAGGCGGCGGGGGTTCCGGTGGCGCCGGCGGGGGCGCCTCGCTCGGCGGCGGCGCCTCGGTGGGCGGTGGCGCGGGCGGTGGCGTGGGCGCGAAGCGAGCATCACCACAGACCGACGGGAAGCCGCTGTTGCCGGGCAACGGCGCGATGGCGAACCAGACGCGCTCGTCCTCCTGGTAGTCGGCGGGGTCACCGCGAGATCCGGTCTGGCCGCTCACCAGGCGATCCGCCCACGTGTCGGCGGCCTCGATCCAGTTCTCCGGCCGGTCCGGCGTGGCCTGGGAAAGGTACGCCTCGAGGTCCAGGCAGCCGCGGGAGTGGACGTTGTCGGCCGGCGGGACGGTGCCCTCGAGGAACGGCGCCGTGATGCGCTGGCCGCAGGCACCGGTGGCGGCCATGCCGCTGAAGCGGCAGACCTCGGCCACGGTGATGCCGTCCGGCTGCTCGAAGGCGGTCTGGGGCACCGGCTGCTGGGCGTTCCAGTCCCACGGGTTGTTCATGGCCAGCTCCATGAAGTCGTGCCACAGGTAGAGCGGACCGTCGGCGCTGTAGAGGCCACCGCGGATCTCGTTCGACATCGGTTCGCCGTTGTTGTTGCCCATCCAGACGCCGGTCACCAGGCTGCCGGGCACGTAGCCGAAGCCGGAGACGTCGCGGAAGTCGTTGGTGGTCCCGGTCTTGAATCCCGCGGGACGGCGCTGGCCATCCACGGTATTCAGCTGCGCGCGTTCGCCCCACAGGATGTTGCGGTCGGGATCGGTGTTGCCCTCGAGGATCCAGTGGGTCAGATACGCCTCGGCCTCGGTCATCGGCTCGGTCACCGGGGGCGCGTCGTCCTCCAGGCTGTAGATGACCCGGCCGTCGCGGTTGCGGATCTCGAGGATGGTCGTGTTCTGGTGGAGCTCGCCCTGCTGCGCGAACGTGCCGTAGGCCTGCGTCATGTTCACCAGGTTGACCGGCACCGATCCGAGGGCAAGGGAGAGCCCGGGATCCTGTCCCATGATGTACTCGGCGCTCGCGATGCCGAGCGACTCGGCGAACTCGGCCGTCGTCTGCGACCCGACGAGGTACTGCATCATCACCGACGGGATGTTGAGCGAGTAGCGCAGCGCGTCCATGGCCAGGACCGGGCCGTGCTCCTTGATGTCCGCATTCGTTGGTCGGTACGACGTCTCCTCGGTCAACCCGAACTCCGTGATCGCGTCGACGAACATCGTGCTGACCGTCGCATCGCGCGACTTGAAGGCCGATGAGTAGGTGATCGGCTTGAAGGCCGATCCGGGCTGACGGCGGCCGAGCCCGGCGACGTCGAACTGTCCCTTGACCCGCGCATCCTCGCGGTTGTAGTAGTCGACCGAACCGACGTAGGCGACGATCTCCCCGGTCGCCGAGTTGATGGCGACCAGGGCGCCGTTGTTCACGTTGAAGTCCACGCACTGGTCGTACCGCGGGACCGGCGAGACGCACTCGGGGTCCTCGGCGCGAGTCGTGTTCAGGTAGTACACGTGCTCCCCGACGAGGCGCGTCGCCTCCTGCTGGAGCGCCAGGTCCAGGGTGGTCGTGATGCGATAGCCGCCGGTCCGGACCTCCGCCGCCGGATCCTCGTGACCCAGCGCACCGAGGATGCGCTCGGCCTCGGACCGCACCCTGAAGCTGAAGTGCGGCTCGCGCAGGATGCTCGTCAGCCGCCTCGGGTTCATCTCGGTCCAGGTCGTGTCGCGTGCCTGCCGGTACTCGGCCTGGGTGATGTAGCCCTCCTCGAGCATGGCGCCCAGCACCAGGTTGCGTTCCCGGATGGCATCGGCGGCCCCGGCCTCGGGGTTCTCCGGGTCGTAGTTCGGGTTCTGGTACGGGTCGAGGAACGAGGGGGCCTGCGGCAGCGCGGCCAGGAAGGCAGCCTGCGCGACCGACATCTCCTCCAGGTTCGAGAGTCCGAAGTAGTTCGCCGCCGCCGCCCGGATGCCGTAGGAGCCGTTGCCGTAGTAGATGAGGTTGAGGTAGGTCTCCATGATGAGCTCCTTGCCCTCGCGCCCCGGGTAGGCATCGGTCACCTGCATGGCCAGGATGTTCTCGCGGATCTTGTCCTGGAAGTCGGTCGACTGGCTCGGCTCGGGAGGCTGGCAGACATCGGTCTCCTCCTCCGCGTCCTCGCCCTCCGTCTGCGGCTCGTCCGGGTTGACGGCCAGCTCGCTCGGCGCCGGCGTGGCGTCCGGGTCGACCTCCCCGGAGTCGGTCGCCACGAGCACGCGGGCGTAGTCGATCACCTGCTGGGTGATGGTCGACGCACCCTGCACGATCTCCCCGGCCTCGAGATTGGCCAGCGCAGCGCGCACGACGCCCTGGAAGTCGACCCCGTTGTTCTCCCAGAAGGTGCGGTCCTCGCTGGCGACGGTGGCCTGCCAGATGACGTCCGGCAGCTCCCCGAACTCGACGGCCTCGCGGTTCTGGCACTCGAAGCGCGCCAGCAGCTGCTCGCCGGTCCGGTCGTAGACGTAGGTCGACTGCGGCGGCTCGATGTCGTCGAGGATGTTCGGCTCGGGCAGGTCGGAGGCGAAGTAGCTGTAGGCGGCGAACATCCCGCCGGCGGTGCCCATGATCGAGCCGACGAAGGTGAGCCCGAAGACGCCGAGCGTGACGAGGAGGAAGGTCGCCAGGCCGCGGCGCTGTGAGCCGCGCCGGGTGGTCCGCCGGGTCATCATGAGGTGACGGCGACGGCGCTGGAGGGCCGGATGCATCGGGCGGAAGCGTACCAGTGAGCGGGCTGCGGGTCGAATGGCTCAGCGCAGGAGGCTGAGCGCTCGGTCGTCGAGGAGGAGAGCAAGCACCGTGCCGCCGACCAGGAAGGGCCCGAACGGGATGTAGCTGCGCATGCCGACCCTCCGGCCGGCGAGGAGCGCCAGGCTCGTCCCGGCGGCCAGGAAGGCGGCGGCGAAAAGGCCGGTGAAGATGACCGGCCAGCCGAGCATGAGGCCGATGGGCGCCACAAGGTACAGGTCCCCGACCGCCAGGCCGCCGCGCACCACCAGCGCCAGCGCGCCCAGGAAGCCGACGGCGGCCGCCGCGCCGATGAGCGCCATGAGCGGATCGACGGCCGGGTTGAACGGCACGAACACCGCGGCGAGCACGATGAGCGGGTCGAGCACGACATGCGGCAGGCGACGCTGCTCGAGGTCGGTGGCGGTGAGGATCAGCATGAGCCCGAGGAGCACCAGGTACGCCGCGGTCGCCCATGGCGGCAGCTCCGAGCGGCTCACCACGCCGGCCGCCGCCAGGCCGCTGGCGATCGCCAGCAGCACCGTGCGCCACCCGAATGGGCGTCGACGGGCCTCATCGGCCGGCCAGACGCTCGCCAGGCGCTCGGACGCGGCGCCGAGCACGGCGAACAGGCCGCCGACGGCGATGGGTACGAGGCTCACGCGGTGGTCGTCCTCCATGCTCCTGGGGCCGCCCGGTGCGCGGCGGCACCACGCATCCTAGGCATGACGGACGCCTGCGCCATAGCCCGATCGTCCGCGCCGCTGGCACGGGCCGTGCGATACGGGTGGCAGCGCCGGCACCGGACCGGCATGAGAATGGGAGGAATTCCATGGACACCGATCGGATCGAGGGCCCGCTCAAGGAAGCGGGCGGCAAGATCAAGGAAGAGTGGGGTGACCTCACCGACAACGAGCACACCGAGGCCGAGGGCCAGGCGGACCAGGTCGAGGGCAAGGTGCAGAACGAGTGGGGCGAGACCAAGGACACCGCGCGCGACGTGGTCGACGGCGACCGCTGAACGGCGCCTACCCGAAGGCGAAGCCCCGCCGGCAACGGCGGGGCTTCGTCGTGTTCGACACGGGACGAGTCCCTTATTCGGGCGGCTCGGCGGCGAAGTCCAGGCCGAGCTGCACCAGCGCGGCGACGGCGGACCCGGTCGCGCCCTTCGGGCCGTACGGCCGCTCGGCGGTGAGATACGCGGTGCCGGCGATGTCGACGTGCACCCACGGCACGGTGACGAACTCCGACAGGAAGATGGCGGCCTTGATGAGTGACCCGTCTCGCGTGCCGGAGTTCACGATGTCCGCGTGCGGCGAGTCGTAGCTGGCTCGGTACTCCGGCACCAGCGGCATCTCCCAGAACCACTCCCCCGCCTTCTCGGCGGCGGCGCCGATCCACTCACCCCAGTCGCGGGGTTTCGCGAAGTAGGCGCTGACCTGGTCGCCGAAGGCGACGGCGCAGGCACCGGTCAGCGTGGCCACGTCGACGACGTGGGTCGCGCCCTCGCGCTCGGCCCAGGTCATCGCGTCGGCCAGGATGAGGCGACCCTCGGCATCGGTGTTCGTCACCTCGACCGTCATGCCGTTCATGGCCTTCACCACGTCACCCGGGCGCTGGGCGTTGCCGCCGGGCATGTTCTCGACCATCGGCGCGACGGCCATGACCGGGGCGTCGGGAGCCAGCCGGGCCAGCGTCCGTGCGGCGGCCACCACCGCGGCCGCGCCGGACTTGTCGTGCTTCATGTCGCCCATGTTCTCCGACGGCTTGATGCTGATGCCGCCGGAGTCGAAGCAGACGCCCTTGCCCACGATCGCGAGGCGTCGGTCCCCGCCGCGCTCCCAGCCGGGCAGCTTGATGGCGATCAGGCGCGGCGCGTGGGCCGCCCCCTGGCCGACACCGAGGAGCAGGCCCATCCCGAGCCGCTCCATGTCGCTCGGCTCGAGCACCTCCACGGTGCAGCCGTCGGCCTCGAGCTCCCGGGCGATCTCGGCCATCCGCTCCGGGTACAGGTCGTTGGCCGATCGGTTGGCCAGGTCGCGCCCGAAGGCGATTCCCTCCCCCACCATCGCGCCCCGGTCGATCGCCGCCTGGGACGCCCCGAGGAAGAGCACCTCGTCCACCGAGCGCAGCATGGCGTCGGTGTCGCGGACCCGCCCGTAGACGGCGGTGGACCGATACGTCCCGGCCGCGGCACCGGCGGCGGCGGCCGCCCAGGCGTCGTCGTCCTCTCCGTCTCGCAACCAGATCGCCAGGGTGCGGGCACCGCGCCCGTTCAACCGCCGCGTGGCGACCGAGGCCAGACGCCGTGCACGGAAGGCGCCGCGCCCGCGCGTCCCGGCATTGAGCAGCAGGAGGTGCTCGACGCCGGGCAGGTCCCCGGCATCCACCAGGGCGGACGGATGCTCCAGGATGTTGAACTCGCCCCATTCGATGGCGTGGCGAAGGGCGCCGCCCGAGGCAGCATCCAGCTCGGCGAGCTCGCCGGCCAGATCGGTCTCGTCGCGGTAGATCGGGACGGCGAGGACATCGGCCGCCACGGTCGTCGGCGTGTCGGCGGTCGCGCGCAGGCGCATCGGCAGTCGGCTCCTTCGTGAAGGTGGGGAGGGAGGCGGAGTATAGGCCGGTCAGCGACAGTCGGAGATTCGTGCCGAGTACATCGTGAATCGGCCCCCGGTAGCCAGGGCGGCGCCGGCCGGCGGCTCCTGGTCGATGATGCCCTCCGGCTTCGAAGGGTCCTGCGCGCACTC
>DATAKU010000059.1:0-21431 GCA_036261425.1 Candidatus Limnocylindria bacterium
CACGCAGGACCGGCGCGATAGTCGTCAGGCGTCGGGAGGGCGGCGGCTTCGTCGCACGCCACCGCTGCGATCCTTCGATGAAGTTCGCCGTAGTAGGAATTCCATTGGGACGAATCAGACGGCGGTGGCTGGCGCAGGCGCTCCAACGCGCCAACCTCGGCCGCGTTGCGTGCAGCTGCTTCGGTAGCGATTCCCGCCTGGAAAACCCGTCCGAAGTCCGCGATGCCGAGGAGCAGTACGAGCAGCATCGGGAGCACCAGGGCGAACTCGACCAACGACTGGCCGCGTCGCGAAGGCGAAGCGGAATCAACGGCGGGTTCCTGGTGCTTCATGACCGACATGGCTGGGCACGATGTCGGGCGGCGTGACCGCGCGGAGAGGCGGTCCGGCGTCCCCCTGGCAAGTGCGACTGATCCTCGTCTGACGATAGGTACCGTAGTACTAGTAGCGCTTGGTGACCATCGGGGGAAGCCCAATGGTTACCTTGAGCAACGGTATTCCAGCGGGGCCGGGCGGTGATGTGGGGACCGGTAGGGATCGGTGGACAAAACCGTACGTCGCCCACCTTGCAGGGTCCCTTACACCGAGTCCGAACCCGGCCGATAGACTTCGCCGGGTGACGGAGCAGGTTCTGGTCCTTCCCCTTGCGGCGGTCCCCCGCGGCACCGACTTTCACGGCGTTCGGGCGGCGAGCGACGGCGACCTTGTCACGCTGCGGGCGGCCGTGCGCGACGCCGGCCGCTACCTGGATCGACTAGTGGCGGAGGATGACCCGAGCGTCAAGCAGCTCATCCCGTACGTCGTGCTCCGGGACGACGCCCGCACCTTCCTGATGCGCAGGACCGATGCCGGCGGCGACGCCCGGCTCCACGGCAAGGCAAGCATCGGTGTCGGGGGCCATCTCAACCCCGTCGACCACGGCGAGGACGCGCTCATGGCCGGCCTCCGCCGGGAATGGGACGAGGAGCTGGCGGTCGACTGGACGCCGGAGTTTCGCCTGGTCGGGCTCCTCAACGACGACACCAACCCGGTGGGGGCGGTCCATCTCGGCGTCGTCTTCACCGTCGAGGCGGCGGGAAGGCCGGTCGAGGTGCGCGAGCACGACAAGCTCACCGGAGCGTTCGTCGCGCCGGCCGAGGTCGAGGCCGCCTGGGACCACCTCGAAACCTGGTCGCAGCTGGTGGCGGAGGCGCTGGGGCTTCATCGGTCCAGCGGCTGACGCGGGCTCCCGACCGGGCCACCGATATACTCGATCCATGCTCCGTCGTGCGGTCGCGGCGTTCTGCCTGGGCCTCGGGCTCGTCTCGCTGGCCGCCCCGGCGGCGGGGCAGGGCGAGCAGATCGCCCGCTTGGAGCTCGGCGGCGTCATCGACCAGGTGAACGCGGCCTTCGTCGAGGAGGCGCTGCGCGTGGCGGCCGAGGAGGAGAGCGCGGCGGCGCTGATCGTGCTCGATTCGCCGGGCGGCGAGCTGACGAGCATGGACCGCATCATCAAGGCCATCCTGGGCAGCGAGGTGCCGGTGATCGTGTGGGTGGCGCCGGAGGGAGCGCGAGCCGAATCGGCGGCCACCTTCATCACCCTGGCGGCCGACGTCGCGGCCATGGCCCCGAACACGAACATCGGCGCCGCCTCGGTCATCAGCGGCAGCGGGGAGGACCTGCCGGCCACGCAGGCTCGCAAGGTGACGAACGACGCGGTGGCTCGCATCCGCTCGCTGGCCGAGGAGCACGACCGTAACGCGGACTGGGCGGAGGACGCGGTGCGCCGGGCGGCGAGCATCAGTGCCACCGAGGCGGTCGCGCTCGAGCCGCCGGTGGCCGACCTGATCGCCGGCGACACCGATGAGCTGCTCGCCGCCATCGATGCCGGCACGCGCGTCGACGGTCGCGCGTTCAGCTTCGATGGAGAACCGCTCCCGCCGCTCAGCGGGCTGCCGGTCCTCGACCTGGAGATGAATTTCGGCCAGCAGTTCCTCCACGTCCTGTCCGATCCGAACGTGGCCTTCATCCTCTTCACGGTCGGCTTCTACGGGATCATCGCCGAGCTGTTTCACCCGAACTTCTTCTCGGGCATCCTCGGGGCCATCGCCCTGGTGCTGGCCTTCATCGGCTCCAACGCGCTGCCGCTCAACATCGGTGGGCTGCTCCTCCTGCTCATCGGCGTGGGGCTCTTCGCGCTCGAGCTCACCGTCACCAGCTATGGGCTGCTGACGATCGGTGGGATCGTGGCCTTCGTGCTCGGCGCCTTCGCGCTGTGGACCGGGATCGAGCCGGGCCAGGACATCATCGAGGTGAGCGTCAGCCCCTGGCTCATCGCCCTGCTGGCCGCCGTCGGGGTGGTGTACATCTGGGTGCTCGTCCGCGCCCTGATGCAGATGCGACGCGGGACGCTGGCGAACAAGCCGGTCACGGCCCTGGTCGGCGGCTCGGCCACCGCCCAGACGGCAATCGCCCCGACGGGGATCGCCTATGCTGGCGGCGAGAGCTGGTCGGCGCGGAGCCGATCGGCGGAGATCGTCGCCGGCACACCCCTGCGCGTCGTCGACGTCGAGGGACTCGAGCTGATCGTCGAGCCGGCGGCCGCCGGCGACGGTGGAGGAACGGAGGGCTAGGCACCAATGGAGAACGTCACCGGCCTGATCCTGCTGGTCATCGGCCTGGCGATCGGGCTGTGGCTGCTGTTCAGCATCGTCCACATCGTCCGCGAGTACGAGCGTCTGGTCGTCTTCCTCTTCGGGCGGCTGCAGGGCCCCCGGGGACCGGGCATCGTCCTGCTCATCCCGTTCGTCCAGCAGGCGGTGAAGGTGGACCTGCGGGAGCGATTCCTCGAGGTGCCGCAGCAGACCTGCATCACCAAGGACAACGCGCCGATCAATATCGACTTCCTGGTCTACTCGAAGGTCTTCGACCCGGTCGAGACGGTCACGGCGGTCACCGACTTCACCGGCGCGTCGCAGGCGCTGGCAGCGACCACCCTGCGCGCGGTCATCGGTGACATCCCGCTCGACGACGTGCTGGCCAAGCGCGAGGAGATCAACAACATCCTCCGCGCCAAGCTCGACGAGACGACCCACCGCTGGGGCGTCAAGATCACCAGCGTCGAGATCCGCGAGATCGTGCCGCCGCGCGACATCCAGGACGCGATGAACCGCCAGATGAGCGCCGAGCGCAACCGGCGCGCGGTCATCACCGAGTCGGAGGGCACGCGCCAGGCCACGATCAACGTGGCCGAGGGCGACAAGCAGTCGAACATCCTCCGCGCCGAGGGCGAGCGGCAGTCCCAGATCCTCCGGGCCGAGGGCTATGCGAACGCGCTCCAGACGATCTTCGCCGCCGCGCACGGCATCGACGAGAAGACGATGGCGCTGCAGTACCTCGAGGCGCTCAAGGCCCTGGCCGATGGCGACAGCACGAAGTGGATCGTGCCGATGGAGCTCTCCGAGCTCACCCGGCCGATCTCCGCCGTGATGCGGCAGGGCCGTGGCGTGAGCGACGAGGAGGCTGCCGCGGGCGGCGGATGATCCGTCGCGTCCTGCGCGCGCTCGGGCGGGGCTTCGGCCTGCTGGTCGGCGCCTACCTGACCTACGCCGCGGTCCGCGGATCGCGTCTGCTGATCCAACCCGAGGTCCGCCCGTTCGTCCCCGACCTCGAGGGCGGACCCGCCACGCCGGCCGACCTGGGCCTGCCCTACGAGCCGGTCCGCTTCACGACCGATGACGGGGTGACGCTGTCCGGCTGGCACATCCCCTCGAAGCGCGACACTCGGACGGCGGTGGTGGTGCTCCATGGCTTCGGCGGCCACCGCTTGCCGGAGCTTGCGGCCTTCGTGCCGTGGATCCACGAGCGGCACCATGTCCTCCAGTTCGACTTCCGCGGCCACGGGGAGAGCGGCCCGGGCTCCGTGACGCTGGGGGCGCACGAGCGACGTGACGTGGCCGCCGCCGTCTCGTTCCTGGAGCACCGCGGGCTCGGACCGATCGCCCTGTTCGGCATCAGCATGGGAGCCGCCACCGCCATCGTGTCAGCACCCGTGCTGCCGGTGGCGGCGGTCATCGCCGATGCGCCGTTCGCGGAGCTCCACCACCCGATCGCGAACCGGATGCGCGAGGTCGGCTACCCGCTGGCCGAGATCGGCGCGCGTGCCATCGTGGCGGGTGCCGCGCTCCGCACCCGGTCGCGGCTGCGCGACCCCATCGACGTGGTGGGCCGGATCGCGCCGCGCGCGCTGCTCGTCATCGCGCCGCGGGAGGACCAGACGATCAGCTGGCGGCAGATGATCCGCCTGTACGAGACGGCCGGCGAGCCGAAGGAGCTCTACGTCGTGCCGGGCGCCGGGCACGCGGAGGCGTATGCGGTCGACCCGGAGGCGTATCGGTCGCGGGTGCTGCGCTTCCTGGAGCGGTACCTGGGCTGAGCCGGACCATCGGCGCATCGGTGCCGGGCGGCCCGCCCGTATAATCCGGCCCGTCCACCCATCTGCCGCCCAGGGGTCTTCATGGCTGCCACCAAGGTCCTGGTCGTCGACGACGACCTGAACATTCAGCGCGTCCTGGTCTTCACCCTCAAGCAGGAGGGGTTCGAGGTGCACGTCGCCTCGGATGGCCAGGCCGGCGTCGAGATGGCCGAGAGCCTGGAGCCGGACCTCATCCTGATGGACGTGGCGCTGCCGAAGCTGGACGGCTATGCGGCCACGCAGCGCATCAGGGCCGCCGAGCGAGGCGGCCGCCGGGTGCCGATCATCATGCTCACCGCCGAGGCCGACGTGGAGCAGCGCGTCCGCGGGCTCCGAGCCGGGGCGGATGACGACATCGTCAAGCCGTTCCACCCCCTGGAGCTGATCGCGCGGATCAAGGCCCTGCTGGCGCGGTCCGGCGGTGGGGCCCTGGCCAAGGCCGGGGCCGAGCAGGCGCGTCTCGGGCGGCTGGTGTGCTTCTACGGGGCCAAGGGCGGCGTTGGCACCACCACGATCGCCATCAACACCGCCATCGCGCTGACCGTGCGCCAGACGCGGCGAACGGCGCTCGTCGACGCGAACCTCCAGTTCGGCGACATGCGCGTGTTCATGGACCTCGGGCTCGACTCGCCGTCGATCGTGAACGCCATCACGGAGCCGGACCTCGACGCGGACCTCCTCAAGCGCCTGCTGGTCAACCACCACGCGGGCATCGACCTGCTGCTGGCCCCGCCGAACCCCGAGCAGGCGGACATCGTCGCCGAGCGCCAGCGGACCGATCCGAACTCACTCCACAACCTGCTGGCGCTGCTGCGCAAGGGGTACGACTACACGATCGTCGACATGGCGAAGACGATCGACGACTTCAACCTGCAGCTGTTCGACGAGGCCGACGTCATCTTCGTGGTCATGACCGCCGACCTGTCGTGCCTGAAGAACGTGCGTCTCATCCTCGAGACCATGGATTCGCTCGGCTATCCGCGCGACAAGGTCCAGCTCATCCTCAACCGATCGAACGCCTACACCGGCATCAACGTCGACAACGCGGAATCGGCGCTCGGCCGCAAGATCGACTACCAGGTCATCAACGAGTACCGCGGCGCCATGGGCGCGCTCAACTCGGGCGAGCCGTTCATGTACAGCCGCCCCGATGGACCGCTGGGACAGAGCGTCTCGAAGTTCGCCCGCGACCTCGACGCCGCGATCGCCGGCGAGGCCGCTCGAGCCGACTAGGCCTCCACCATCCCCGTCGGCGCGACGGCGGCACCGATAAGCGTGGGCTAACGGACCGATAAGCGCCGTTCCGTACGCTGGCGTCGCCGGTCGCCGCTGGTAGTAGGGAGGCGAGCAGGCGGGCGGCCGGCACCACCCGCAACCAGGCTCGCCTCCTCGAGCGGACGCATGCTCTCGAACGCGCTGAGTGCCTCGGTCGTCGGGGTCGACGGCATCCCGGTCCGCGTGGAGACCGATGTCGCCTTCGGCCTGCCGGGCCTGACCATCGTCGGACTGGCGGGCAGCGCGGTGCTGGAGGCGCGGGAGCGAGTCCGCGCCGCCATCCGCAACTCCGACTTCGAGGTTCCCGCGCGCCGGATCACCATCAACCTCGCCCCAGCGGATCTGCCGAAGGAGGGGACCGGCCACGACCTGGCGATGGCGATCGGCATCCTGGTCGCCTCCGACCAGCTGGACACCGACCGCCTTGGGCGAACGGCCCTCATCGGCGAGCTGGCGCTGGACGGGTCGCTGCGGTCGGTCCCGGGTGCCATGGCGCTGGTGTCGGCGGTCCGCTCCGAAGGGGTCACCGACGCGATCGTTCCGGTCGAGAACGGGGCGGAGGCGGCCGCCGTGGGCGGCGTGACGGTGCGGGCAGCCGGATGTCTGCGGGAGGTGGTCGCCCACCTGGCAGGCCGCTCCGTCCTCCCGTCGCTGCCGCCGCGCTCCCTTCGGGGCGCGCCTCTGCCGCCGGACGACGCCCCCGATCTGGCGTCGGTGGTGGGTCAGGTGGTCGCGCGCCGCGCGCTGGAGATCGCCGTGGCCGGAGGGCACAATCTCTCCCTTTCCGGGCCGCCCGGGGTGGGCAAGACCCTTCTGGCGCGCGCCGCGGCGGGACTGCTTCCGCCGCTCGACGAGTCCGAGGCGGCGGAGGTCAGCCGCATCCACTCGGTTGCCGGCCTGGGCGATCCCCGACGACCGGAGGTGCCGCGTCGCCCGTTTCGCGCACCGCACCACACGATCTCGACCCAGGCGCTGGTGGGCGGCGGTCCCCGGGTTCGGCCCGGCGAAGCCAGCCTCGCGCACCGCGGCGTGCTCTTCCTGGACGAGACGCTGCAATTCCGTGTCGATGCCCTCGACGCCCTGCGCGGGCCGCTCGACGCGGGCACCGTGACCATCGCGAGGGTCGACGGGGTGCTTGCCCTGCCGGCGCGCTTCATGCTCATCGCCGCCTACAACCCGTGTCCGTGTGGCTGGTTCGGCGTGGGCGGCCGCGGCTGTGGCTGCGAGGACGGCGCCCGACGGCGGTACCAGGCGCGGCTCTCTGGCCCGATGCGTGACCGCCTCGATCTCACGGTCGCCATGCAGCCCGCATCGACCGCCGACGGCATCGGCCGCGAGCCCGAATCCACGCGGGCCGTGGGTCGGCGGGTGGCGCGCGCCCGGGACCGGCAGCGCGACCGGCAGGGGAGCACGAATGCGGAGCTGCCGGTCAGCGCCTTCGACCGCCGCCACGGCTTCGGCCCGAGCGTCCGCGCCGCGCTCGACCAGCGCGCGCGCCAGATGGGGCTCTCGCTGCGCCGTGCGCATCGCGCCGCCCGCGTTGCCCGCACGATCGCCGATCTCGACGGCTCGAGCGTCGTGCGCCCCGAGCACGTCGACGAGGCGCTGGCGTACCGTCCGGCGGAGGTGGCGGCGTGATCGGCGTCGGCACCGGTGCTCGCTCGGCAGACAGCACCGGGCGGCTGACGGAGCGCGAGGCGTGGGTGGCGCTGTCGCTGGTGCCGGGCATCGGCCAAGCTGGCTTCGCGCGCCTCGTGCGCGGTCACGGCTCGGCCTCAGCCGTCTGGCGGGCCGGGCCGGGCGCGCTGTCCGGGCTCCGCCTGCCCGACGAGGTCAGGGGACGAGCGGTCGAGCTACTGTCGGCCGGGGACCCGCGCTCATTGGCGCGCGGCATCGCTAGCCTCACCGCCACGTCCGGCGGGCGCGTGGTGACCGAGCTCGACGAGGAATACCCACCCGCACTCCTGACGCTCGAGCCCCGCCCACCGGTGCTGTACGTGGCCGGCGACGGGGCGGCCCTTCGGGAGCGCGCGGTGGCGGTGGTGGGCACGCGGGCGGCATCCGGCTACGGCCTCTCGACCGCCACCGAGCTCGGGCAGGAGCTGGGATCGGTCGGCGTCCCGGTCGTCTCCGGCCTGGCGCTGGGCATCGACGGCGCCGCGCACCGCGGGGCACTGGCCGCCGGCGGCCGGACCGTGGCCATCCTGCCCTCACCACTGGATCGGGTGTACCCGCCGCGTCACAGGCAGCTGGCGCGGGAGATCGTGGCTGGCGGCGGTGCCCTCGTCACCGAGCTGCCGTCCGGCGCGTCGGTGGGGCGGCCCGACTTCGCGCGGAGGAACCGGATCATCGCCGGACTGGCCCAGGCGGTCGTGGTGGTCGAGGCGCCGGATCGGTCCGGGGCGCTGCTGACGGCGGCCGCGGCGCTATCCGTGGGCCGCGAGCTGTACGCCGTGCCCGGGCCGATCGACGCGAGGGCCTCGCGCGGCTGCAACCGACTCATCGCGGACCACGAGGCGCTCATGGTCACCTCGATCGGCGCGTTGATGGGGCAGGTCGGTGTCGCCATCGGCGCACGTCCTCCGGCGATCGCGGCCCTCTCGGAGGTGGAGGGCCAGCTGCTCCGGCACCTCCTGGAGCGGAGTGGATCGATCGAGGAGCTGGTGGATCGCACCGGCCAATCGGCCGCTGCCGTGGCGAGTGGATTGACGCTGCTGGAGGCGCGCGGGCTGGTCAACCCCTTCGGCGGCGCGACCTTCCATCCGACCCTGGCGGCCAAGCGGCTCGCAAAGGTCGTATGACAGACGTAGGACCGATGGGCTATGCTTCGCCCGCCATCGTGCCACCCACGTGCCCACACGGGTGGCCCCGAATTCCATGGAGTTTGTCTATTGCGTCCGATCCGAACCGTGAGAACGGCGGCTCAGTCCCCGTTCAAGTCGCTCGGCAGACTGCTGAGCAGCCATCGAGCCATTACCCGGGTTTCGCTGGCAGCACTTTCGTTCACCCTCATTGCGGCTCTCAGCCAGCAGGCCTCCACCCAGGCAGGCCCGGAGCCGGATCCCCTCGTCCCCGCGTCGCTCCTGCCGGAGAACGTGGGCGTCGCCCTCGCGAGCGATGCCGAGATCACCATCCCGTTCGGGATCGCCATGGATCGCACCTCGGTCGAAACCAGCCTTCAGCTCCTCCCGAACCAGGACTTCGTGACCTCGTGGAGCGACGACGGCACCACCCTGACCGTCGCCCCCCAGAGCCGCTGGCGCACCGACGAGCGCTACGTCCTGGTCCTGCCGGCATCGGTCGCCGCCGCGGGCGGCGTGCCGATCGGTCAGGCCAAGCGCTTCAGCTTCACGACGCAGGGCGCGCCGTCGGTTTCGGACTTCCAGGTGCGGCTTGCGTCCGCCGACCTCCCCGATCTCGCGCCGGCCACCGATCCTGCCGCCAGCATCACGATGAGCGTGGATGCGGGCGTCGAGGCGGAGGCGAGCGACACGGTCACGCACCCGCCGACCACGACGGCGACCGACGTCAGCGCGGCGAGCGCGATCACGGTCAGCTTCAGCGCTCCGATGGATCGCGCCGACGTCGAGGATCACTTCACCATCACCCCGGCTGCCGAGGGCGAGATCAGCTGGGAGGGCAACGACCTCGTGTTCACGCCGTCCGAGCGGCTGGAGCCCGGTGGCCGGTACACGATCAGTCTCATCGGCGCGCACGATGCGCGCGGAGACGCCCTGGGCGGGAAGGCCAACTTCTCCTTCCTCGTCCGCCCGGGGGCGCAGCTCACGACCACCAAGCCACAGCTCAGCGCGAGCGGCGTCGAGCCGGCCACAGTGGAGATGTGGTTCTCGCAGCCCATGGACGTCGATGCGACCAACGAGGCGTTCGCGCTGATCGACACGAGCACCGGCGCGCTGGTGGGCGGGCGCCTCGTCTGGAACGACGCCGCCACCCAGCTGACGTACACGCCGGATGCGCCGTTCGCCGGCGGACGAACCTTCAAGGTCGTCCTCGGCGAGGGGGCGCGCGACGAGGAGGGCAGCCCCGTCAGCGTCGGCTGGTCGTTCACGACCAAGGAGGCGCCGGTTGCCGTTCAGCAGACGGACCGGGGCACGACCACGACGCGGTCCGAGGCGGCGCCCGCGCCGCGTCCGGCCGTCGGTCCGGTGCCGCCGGCCAGCAGCCTGGTGGGCTACGCCCTGAACCAGATCAACGCGGCTCGCGCGGCGTACGGCTTCGCGCCGCTGGCCCTGGATGCGGGGATCACCGCCGTGGCCACCGCTCATGCGTGGGATCAGGTGAACAACGGCTACTACAGCCATACCAGCCTGAACGGCATGTCGCTGCATCAGCGCCTCGCCGCCGGCGGAGTGGGCTTCAGTGCCGCCAGCGAGAACCAGTGCCACTACTACGGCAAGGGCGCGCAGGGCACGCTCGACTGGTGCCACAGCGCCTTCATGTCCGAGCCGTATCCCGGTCACCCGAACCACATCGCCAACATCCTGAACCCGCGATGGACCCGGGTCGGCGTCGGCATCGCCGACAACGGCTCGCGCGTCGTCATCACCTGGGACTTCACCAACTGAACCCGCCTCGGGGAGCCGTCCCGGACGGTGTCCCGAGAAGCTGCAGCCGACCACCGGCCCCGCCGCCCCCGATGACGCCCGTCGGGACGCCGCGGGGCCGGTGCTACACTCGCTGATCGATGCCGCGCATGCAGTGCGCCGCCGGAGACCTCGTCCCCCTCGAGTCGCCGGTCATGGCGACGACGATCGAGCGTTCCGCCGGACGACCGGCCTGTCGCCTGCCCGCACGCCTGGCGATCCGGCCGCCGACGGGCACGGTCTGGCGCGGCCGCGGCCCGAAGGCCACGGCCGGATGACGAAGCCGCTGGTCATCGTCGAGTCCCCGGCAAAGGCCCGCACTCTGGCCCGGCTGCTCGGCGACGACTATCGCGTCGAGGCGAGCGTCGGCCACGTCCGCGACCTTCCGCAGAACGCGAGCGAGGTGCCGGCCGAGATCAAGGACAAGCCGTGGGCCGCCATCGGCGTGGACGTCGAGCACGGATTCCGCCCGTACTACGTCGTCTCTCGCGACAAGTCCGGCCGCATCCGCGAGCTGCGCGCGGCGGCGCGCGACGTGCCCGAGGTGCTCCTGGCCACGGACCCCGACCGCGAGGGGGAGTCGATCAGCTGGCACCTGCGCGAGGTGCTCAAGCCGACGGTGCCGGTGCGCAGGATCGAGTTCCACGAGATCACCGAGGAGGCGGTCCGGCGCGCCATCGAGGAGGCCCGCGACATCGATCTGCGCCTTGTCGACGCGCAGGAGAGCCGCCGAATCGTCGACCGCCTGTACGGCTACATGGTCTCCCCGGTGCTGTGGAAGAAGGTCCAGACCGGGCTGAGCGCCGGGCGCGTGCAGAGCGTGGCTGTGCGCCTGGTCGTGGAGCGCGAGGAGGCCCGGCGCGCCTTCCGCAAGAGCACCTACTGGGGCCTCGAGGCGCGCATCCGGGCCGATGATGCCGCCTTCACCGCCGCGCTGGCGCGCGTTGGCTCGGCCCGGGTCGCGAGTGGCCGGGACTTCGACGCCGCCACCGGGCAGCTCAAGGGCGGCGACGTTCGCCTGCTGGACGAGGCCAGCGCCGGACAGCTGCGCGACGCCCTGACCGAGCGCCTCCCCTGGAGCGTGACCTCGGTCGAGGAGCGCCCGATGAGCCAGGCGCCGTACGCGCCATTCACGACGTCGACCCTGCAGCAGGAGGCGAACCGCAAGCTCGGGTTCTCGGCGGACCGCACCATGAACGCGGCGCAGCACCTCTTCCAGGAAGGGATCATCTCCTACCATCGCACCGATTCGACCGCCCTCAGCGAGCGAGCGCTGGGCGAGGCGGCCGATGCGATCCGGTCGCTGTACGGCGCCGACTACTACGGCGGGCCGCGTCAGTACCGCACGACGGTGAAGAACGCGCAGGAGGCGCACGAGGCCATCCGTCCGACGGACTTCCGGCGCACGCCGCGCCCCGGGAGCATGGGCGGAGACGAGGGGCGCCTGTACGAGCTGATCTGGAAGCGGGCGGTCGCATCGCAGATGGCCGACGCGCGGCTGCTGCGCACGAGCCTGGAGATCACCGCGGAGGGTCCGGAGGGGCCCTGCATCTTCACCGCTTCCGGGCGGACCGTACAGTTCGCCGGGTTCCTGCGCGCCTACGTGGAGGGCTCCGACGACCCGGCCGCCGAGCTCGGCGACCAGGAGACCGTGCTGCCGCGCCTGTCGGTCGGCGACGAGGTGGCCGCGGACGGTCCGCTGGCGCTCGGCGCGCTCGAGGCGAAGGGCCACGAGACGGTGCCGCCGGCCCGCTACACCGATGCGTCGCTGGTGAAGCGGCTCGAAGAGGATGGGATCGGCCGCCCGTCGACGTACGCGTCCATCATCTCGACCATCGAGCGGCGGGGCTATGTCTTCCGCCAGGGCCGGGCACTGGTGCCGACCTTCACCGCCTTCGCCGTGACGCACCTGCTCAAGGAGCATTTCGCCGAGCTGGTCGAGCTGGGCTTCACCGGCCAGATCGAGGAGAACCTGGACGAGATCAGCAAGGGCGAGCGTGCCCGCGACGAGTTCCTCGCCGCCTTCTACGACGGCGACGCGGCGCGCGACTGGCCCGGCCTCCGTCCGCTGGTGGAGAACGAGACGCAGATCGACTACCCGATCATCCCGCTCGGCGAGCACCCGGAGAGTGGCGCGCCGGTCATCGTCCGCATCGGTCGCTTCGGGCCGTACGTCCAGGTGGGGGAGGGCGACGAGGCACGCAACGCATCGGTCCCCGACGACATGCCTCCGGCCGACTTCAGCCTCGAGCAGGCCGTCGAGCTCGTGGAGTCCCGGGCCAAGGGACCGACCAGCCTGGGCACGGATCCGGCCTCCGGCAAGGAGGTGTACGTGATGAGCGGTCGCTTCGGGCCGTACGTGCAGCTCGGCGAGACGCCGGAGAAGGGCAGCGCCGACAAGCCGCGGCGCGCCTCGCTCACCGCCGCCGACGATCCCGCCACGGTCACCCTGGAGCGCGCGATCGAGCTGCTTGCGCTGCCCCGCAGCGTGGGTCGCGACCCCGACAGCGGGGAGGAGATCGTGGCCAACTTCGGCCGCTACGGTCCCTACGTGAAGCGAGGCTCCGAGTTCCGCTCCCTGGCCTCCGACGACGAGGTGTTCACGGTGACGCTCGACGAGGCGCTCGAGCTGCTGCGCCAGGAGAAGCCGTCGCGGCGATCCGCCGGCCGCAAGGTGTTGCGCGAGCTCGGCACCCATCCCGCGTCGGGCGTCCCGGTCCGGCTGCTCGAAGGTCGCTATGGTGCATATGTGACCGATGGGACCACGAATGCCACGCTGCCCAAGGACCTCGACGCCGAGGAGCTCACGCTCGAGACCGCCGTGACGCTGCTCCAGGCCCGGGAGGCGGCGCCGAGCCGCAAGCGGGGCCGCGCAGGTGCGCCTCGCGGCGGTGGCGCGCGCAGGGCCGCGGGCCGGAAGCGCGGCGCGTGACGGCGTGACTGGCGCCGTCCAGCTCCGCGGTGCCTGAGGCGAGCCGGCCCCGGGACCTGCCGCCCGACGCCGAAGGGGCGCTCGCTGCCTTCCTCGGCAACCTGCGCGGGCGCAACGCATCCGCCGGCACCATTGCCGAGTATCGGCGCAACGCCGGTGAATTCCTGGCGTTCCTGGCCGAGCAGGGCGTCGATTGGCGTCGGCCCGACCGGTCCACGATTCGGTCCTACCTGGCGACCCTGGCCGACCGCGGCCTCGCCGCGAGCTCGGTGGCCGGGCGGCTGTCGGCCGTCCGCTCGCTGTACCGCCACGCCGTTCGCACCGGGCGTATCGCGGCAGACCCGATGGTCGGCGTTCGCGCCCCCCGCCGCCCGTCGCGCCTGCCGCGCGTGCTGACGATCGAGGAGGCCGAGCAGCTCGTCACCGGACCGGGTCGCATGGGTGCCCGCGACGAGGCGCTGGCCCGCCGGGATGCGGCCCTGCTGGAGCTGCTGTATGCCAGCGGCATGCGGATCAGCGAGCTGGCCGGGCTGACCCTGGATCGGGTGGACCTGGAGCGGCGGCGGCTGCGGGTGGTCGGCAAGGGACGAAAGGAGCGCGAGCTGCTGTTCGGCGGCCCGGCCGCCGCCGCGATGACCGGATACCTGTCACACGGCCGTCCGGTGCTGGCCGCGCGGGGAGCGGGCGGCCCGACCGTCTTCCTGAACGCGAGCGGCGCCCCACTCAGCGTCCGTGGCGCGCGAATGGTCCTCGCGCGGTGGGTGCGGGCCGTCGCCGCGCCCGACCGGACCAGCCCGCACACGCTGCGACACTCCTTCGCCACCCACCTGCTCGAGCGCGGCGCCGACCTGCGGGTCGTCCAGGAGCTGCTCGGCCACTCGAACCTGCAGACCACGCAGGTCTACACCCACCTGTCCGATGCAACGCTGCGAAGCGCCTACCGCCACGCTCACCCGCGTGCCGCGCGCAGCCCGAAGGACGCCGGAAGATGACTCGGTCCGAACCGCCGGGCACCGATTCGTCCGATCCAGGCGGCACCGGCGGCATGGTCAGCACCGGCCGCGTGCTGCTGACCGCGAGCCTGATCCTGACCGTGGCGGGCCTGGCCAGCCGCCTGCTCGGCTGGATCCGACTCCTCGTCATCGGCTCGCAGTTCGGTGCCAGCCGCGAGCTCGACGCCTACTTCGCCGCCTTCCGCATCCCGGATGCGATCTTCCAGCTCGTGGTGGCCGGCGCGCTGAGCGCGGCACTCATCCCCGTCTTCCAGGGCTACCGGGCGCGGGGACAGGACGAGGAGGCGTGGCGGCTCGCGAGCAGCATCATCAACCTCGTCCTCATCGCCCTGGCCGTGCTCAGCCTGGTCATGGCCATCTTCGCCCCGCTGCTGGTGCCGATCGTGGCGCCCGGGTTCGATGCGCCGACGACGGAGCTCACCGTGCGGATGACGCGGGTGATGCTCATCAGCCCGGTCCTCATCGGCATGGGCGCGGTCGTGACCGGCATCCTCAACAGCTACCAGCAGTTCACCGTGCCGGCCATCGCCCCGCTGCTCTACAACCTGGCCATCATCGGCGCGGCCATCTTCCTGGCCCCCATCATGGGCGTGGAGGGCCTGGCGGTGGGGGTGGCGCTGGGATCCCTCGCGCACTTCGTCGTGCAGCTGCCGAACCTGGCACGGGTCGGGCAGCGCTACGACCTGACCATCGGTCTGTCGCACCCCGGCGTGCGCCGGGTGGCGTGGCTGATGGGGCCGCGCATGCTGGGTCTGGCAGCCGGCCAGCTGAACTTCCTGGTCAGCACGGTCCTGGCGTCGGGCCTGCCGGAGGGCAGCCTTACCGCCTACAACTACGCCTTCCAGCTCTCCCAGATCCCGGTCGGGGTGGTGGGGGTCAGCGTGGCGGTGGCCCTGTTCCCCACGCTCAGCCAGGACGCGGCGCTGGGCCGCATCGGTCAGATCCGGACGCAGGTGTCCACCGCCATCCGCGTGCTGGTGTTCGTGGCGGCGCCGCTCACCGCCATCATGGTCGTGCTCCGCGATCCGCTCACCAGCGTCTTCTACGAGTACGGCGCCTTCAGCGCCGCCGCCGCCGAGCGGACGGCGAACGCGCTGCTCTTCTTCGCCATCGGTCTCGTCGGCCACATCGTGGTCCACGTCTTGAGCCGAACCTTCTACGCCATGCAGGACACGCGCACCCCGGTCACCTGGGCGGTGATCGCGGTGGCCATCAACGTCCCGCTGATGGCCATGCTGGTCGGCCCGATGGGCGTCGAGGGCCTGGCCCTGGCCCTGTCGATCAGCGCGGTCATCGAGGTCATCGGCCTGTTGTGGAGCCTGCATCGGCGGATCGAGTCGGTGGACGAGCGGGCCATCCTGGACACGCTGGGCCGGGCGGCCGTGGCCGGCATCGCGGCCGCCCTGCTCATGCTCGGCGGCCTGACCGTGGTCGAATCCTCGTTCGGCGGCCTGCTCGACAACCCGATCGGGCGGCTGTTGGCACTCCTCCTGCTCTCCGCCGCCGGGTTGGCCATCTACCTGCTGGTCGCCGCCGCCCTCCGCTCACCGGAGCTGGCCCAGCTGCGCGGCATCCTGCGTCGACGCACCCGGAGGAACGCGTGATCGACTTCCGCCCCGCAACCGACGCCGATGCCGGCGCCTGGCAGGCGTTCCTGGAGCGCAACGGATCCGGTGACTTCCTTCACGACTGGGCCTGGGCCGATGTCGCCGCCTTCGACGGCCAGCCGCAGCGTCGCTACCTCCTCACCGAGGCGGCGGACGTGGTGGGCGTCGCGGCGGCGCAGGTGCGCGCGCTCCCGGCGGGACGGGCGTTCTGGTACGTGCCGCGCGGGCCGGTGCTGGACTACGCCGACCCGCGTGCCGGGGAGCGGCTGCAGGCCCTGCTGACCGGGCTGCGGATCGGGGCGCGCCAGCACCGGGCCATCGCCGTGAAGCTCGAGCCGCGGCTCGCGGCCGGTGATCCGCACCTGCGCCACTTCGAGCGCCGCGGGCTGCGCAGCACCGGGGAAACGCTCCAGGTCGGTCAGACCCGCATCGTCGAGCTGGCCGACGATGAGGCGCTGCTGGCGGAATTCGACAAGGACACCCGCTACGGGGTGCGCCGCGCGGCCCGCGAGGGCGTGGTCGTGACCAGCACCGCGGACGCCTCCGACCGGGCGGCGATCGACGCGCTCCACGGCCTGGTGGTCGAGACGCAGCGACGGGCGGGCTTTCCGCTCCCGCCCCTGGAGCGCTACCGCGTCGCATGGCAGGCACTGGCGGGTGCGGGACGGGCCGCCATCCTCGAGGCCCGACGGGAGGGCGAGCTGCTCGCTTCGGGGCTGGTGGTGATCGAGGGCGATCGCTCGTTCTACCTGTTCAGCGGCTCGCGTCGAGAGGAGCGCGGCGAGCCGAAGCGCTACGCCAGCTACGCCCTGCAGTGGGAGATGATGCGCCTGGCCCGCGAGCGCGGGGTGCGGACCCACGACCTGTGGGGCGTGGCGCCGCCGGGTGCGGGGCCGGAGCATCCGTGGCACGGGGTCGGCCTGTTCAAGAAGGGCTTCGGCGGACACGAGGTCGTGTGGGCCGGCTCGTGGGACCTCGTCGTCGACCCGACCCTGTACCGGCTTCGCCGCGCGACCGGCATCCTGCGCGGCTGGCTGCGAAGGGTGCGTCCGTGAGCACGGATCGACGGATGGGCCTCGGGCGTCTCACGGACGAGATCGGCCCGGAGCGGGTCGTCGGCATCCCGGTCGGCGAGGTCACCGCCCTGGCCTACGACTCGCGCCGGGTGACGCCGGGAACGCTCTTCTTCGCCGTCCCCGGCGACCACGTCGACGGTCATGACTTCGTGACGGACGCGGTGGCCGCCGGCGCGGTCGGCGTCGTGGTCGAGCGGGAGCTTTTGAACGTCGCCGCCCCGCAGATCGTGGTGGATCGGACCCGCCGCGCGCTGGCCGACGCCGCCGACGCATGGTTCGGGCGGCCCTCGGAGCGGCTCGAGGTCATCGGCATCACGGGCACCGACGGCAAGACGACGACCGCCTTCCTGGCCGTGGAGCTCCTTCGCGCCGGCGGCCGGCGGCCGGGGCTGGTCGGCACCGTGGCCGTCGACATCGGTGACGAGCGGATGGCGAACGACGAGCGCACCACGACCCCCGAGGCGCTGGAGCTGCAGGAGCTGCTGGCGCGCATGGTGGCCGCCGGCAATGACGCGGTCGTGATGGAGGCCACGTCGCACGGGCTGGCGCTGGAGCGAACGAGGCGCTGCCGCTTCGACGTCGGCGTGGTGACCAGCGTCACCAGCGAGCACCTCGACTTCCACGGGTCGCTGGAGGCGTATCGCGCGGCCAAGGCGCGGCTCATCGAGGAGGCACCGCTGGCCATCCTGAACACCGACGACGCCGCGTACGACTTCTTCCGGCAGCGCGCCCGCGACCGAGTCCTGACCTACGGCATCGACGCCGATGCCGACCTGCGCGCGACCGAGGTCGAGGCCGATGCCAGCGGCAGCCGCTTCACCCTGCTGGCGCCCGGTTGGCGCGGACAGGTCAGCCTGCCGATGCCGGGGCGGTTCAACGTCAGCAACGCCCTGGCGGCCCTCGCGATCGCTTCCGTCGAGGGCGTTGGGCTCGAGGTGGCGGTCGAGGCCCTGGGCCGCACCGCCGGCGTGCCGGGTCGGATGGAGCGCGTGGACGCCGGCCAGCCGTTCGCGGTCGTGGTCGACTACGCGCACACTGCCGACTCGCTGGCCAAGGTGCTGCGCATGCTGCGTCCGATCACGAAGGGCCGCCTGATGGCGGTCTTCGGCTCGGCGGGGGAGCGAGACCCGACCAAGCGGGCGCCGATGGGCCGCGTGGCGGCCGAGCTGGCCGACCTCGTCATCGTCACCGACGAGGACCCCCGCCTCGAGGACCCGCGCGTCATCAATGAGCAGGTCGCCGACGGGGCGCGCGGGGCGGGGGCCGTGGACGGCGAGTCGCTGCTGGTCATCGACGATCGTCGCGAGGCGATCGCCCGGGCGGTGGCGGAGGCGCGTCCCGGCGACGTCGTCCTGCTTGCCGGCAAGGGCCACGAGGGGAGCATCTTCTACGGCACCGAGAAGCGACCGTGGGACGACCGAGTCGCCGCGCGGGAGGCCCTGGCTGGGGCAGGATGGGGGACGCATGGCACCACCTGAGCTGCGCGCCTGGCGCGTCACCGATGCGGCAACCTGGAACGCCTTCGTCGAGTCCGCTCCGTACCACGCCTTCCCGCAGCTGTGGGAATGGGGCGAGGTGCGCGCCATGGGTGGCTGGAAGCCGATCCGCCTCGCCATCGGTCCGTCGCAGGATCAGCCGGTCGCCGGCGTTCAGCTCCTCCTGCGCCGGATCCCGGTCGTCGGCTGGCACCTGGCCTACGCCCCGCGCGGGCCGATCGGGCATCTCGACGAGGCGGAGCGCCGTGTGGCGCTGGTGAAGGCGCTGCGCCGGCTGGGTCGCGAGGAGCGGATCGCCACCATCCGCGCCGATCCCGAGGCCCGCCCGACGACGCCGTACGGCCAGGCGCTGCTGGGCACGCCGTGGCGCGCGGCGCCAAAGATCCAGCCGCCGACGACGCGGGTCATCGACCTGCGTCCCGGTCCCGATGCCCTGAAGGCCGCCATGAAGCGCAAGCACCGCCAATACGTGAACAAGGCGGAGCGGGGCGGCATCGAGGTCGAGCGCTTCGACGGAGCCACGCCGCCGGAGGTCATCGGTCCGGCCCTCGCCGACTTCAACCGGATCTACCAGCACACCGCCGAGCGTGCCGGGTTCGTGGCGCGTCAACCCTTCTACTACGAGCGAGTGTGGTCGATCTTCGCCCCGACCGGCCGGGTCCATCTGAGCTTCGCGACGCGGGACGGCGAGCGCGTGGCGACGCTGTTCCATTTCACCTGCGGCGAGCGCGTGGTCGAGTCCTACGGGGGCATGACCGATGCGGGCGCCGACGCCCGCGCCAACTACCTGCTGAAGTGGGCCGCCATCCGCGACTTCGCCACCGATGGCTTCGCGGTGTACGACATGTGGGGCCTGGCCACCGGCGGCATCCGCCAGTTCAAGGAGGGCTTCGGCGGCGAGGAGATCGAGTACGTCGGCGCCCGCGACCTGCCGCTGCGCGCCTCGATCGACGCGGCGCTGCGCCTGGCGATCCCGGCCTACGGCCTGGCCCAGCGGGCGCGGTTGAAGGTGCTCGGACGTGGTGCCGGCGACCTGCCTACCGAGGCGGCATGAGCGACGCGAACCTGCTGCATCCAGCGGTGCGCGCGGCGCTGGATGCGTCCGGCGTGGCGTACGAGGTGATGGCCTGCGATCCCGCGCTGGCCGATACGGCGGCGTTCGTGGCGGCCTACGGCGTCCCCCTCGAGCGCAGCGCCAACACGATCGTGGTGGCCTCCAAGGGGGCCTCGCCCACGTACGCCGCCTGCGTGCTCCTTGCGACCACGTCCCTCGACGTGAACACCATCGTCCGCCGCGAGATGGGCGTGCGGAAGGCGTCGTTCGCCGCCGCCGAGCCGGTGCGCGCGCTCACCGGGATGGAGATCGGCGGCGTGACGCCGTTCGGCCTGCCGGTCGACCTGCCGGTCCTCGTCGACGCTCGCGTGATGGAGCCCGAGTGGGTCGTGCTCGGCGGCGGGAACCGATCCTCGAAGCTGCGCTTGGCCCCGGAGTCGCTGCGCGCGCTGCCATCCGTCCGGGTCGTCGAGGGACTCGCGGTCGAGCGCTGACCGGTCGGGCATGTGGCGCTCGTCGCCAGCGGCCCGTCCTGACGACCGAAGACCGCGTTCCCGGCCGCCTCGTCGCCGGCGGCCGGTCCTGACGACCGTGGGCGCGCACGGCGCGCTCAACCGCGCCGCTCTCAGCGTGGCCCGACCTCGAGGGGCCGGCCGTGCGCGTCCTCGCCCCGCCTTGCGTCGCCAGGGCAGGCAGGTGGCGACAATTCTCGCCACCGCCGGCCACCTCCACGCTCGGGACGCAGCGCGCTCCCCCACAGGGGCGACCCGGGAGGAGGCCGCGGCCACCCGTGCTAGGATCGGCGGACCATGGCGCAGCTGGCACGCTTCTCACCGGCCGCCGTCGTCCAGCGCATCACGCGCGGAGCGCCGACCGGCACCGAAGAGACGCCGACCATCGACGAGATCGTCGCCGAGGCGAAGGCCCACCGGCCGACGATCAACGAGGGGCTCATTCGCCGCGCCTACGAGACCGCCGTGGCGGCTCACGAGGGGCAGGTCCGCAGCTCCGGCGCCGAGTATGTGAGCCACCCGGTGGCCGTCACCCATTACCTGGCCACGCTGCAGATGGACGAGGAGACGCTCGCCGCCGCGCTCCTGCACGACGTGCCGGAGGACACCGACTACACCCTCGCCGAGATCGAGAAGCGCTTCGGTCGCGAGGTCACGCGGCTGGTCGACGGCGTGACCAAGCTGTCGAAGTTCGGCAGCGCCAGGACGATGGAGGAGCAGCAGGCCGAGAGCATCCGCAAGATGTTCATGGCCATGGCCGAGGACGTCCGGGTCGTCATCATCAAGCTCGCCGACCGGCTGCACAACATGCGCACCTTGCAGTACCTGCCGCCCGAGAAGCAGGGGCGCATCGCGCGCCAGACCATGGAGATCTACGCGCCCCTGGCCCATCGGCTCGGGATGTGGCAGATCAAGTGGGAGCTCGAGGACCTGTCGTTCAAGTACCTGGAGCCCGAGAAGTACCGCCAGTTGGTCGACATGCTGGCCGATCGACGGCGGGCGCGCGAGCATTTCGTCAACAAGAGCATCGGTATCCTGCGCAAGGAGCTCGGCAAGGTGGGCATCACCGCCGAGATCAGTGGACGGCCGAAGCACCTGTACTCCATCTACAAGAAGATGGAGCGCAAGAGCGCCGAGTTCACCGAGATCTACGACCTCCACGCCATTCGCGTGCTGGTGGACGACGTGAAGGACTGCTACGCGGCGCTCGGCGTCGTCCACTCGCTGTGGCGCCCGGTGCCGGGGCAGTTCGACGACTACATCGCCATGCCCAAGGCGAACATGTACCAGTCGCTCCACACCGCCGTCATCGGTCCGGAGGCGAAGCCGCTCGAGGTCCAGATCCGGACGTACGCGATGCACGACATCGCCGAGGCCGGCATCGCCGCGCACTGGCGCTACAAGGAGGG
>DATAKU010000132.1:0-1690 GCA_036261425.1 Candidatus Limnocylindria bacterium
GAACCCGACGCCCTCGTTCGGGTCGAACTCGCGCAGCGCGTCCACCTGGACTCGAGTTCGGATCGGATCGTGGATGATCGGCCCGACGTCGGGCTGGATCTCGAGGCTCACCCCCATCGGCTCGAGCGGCAGCATGATGTCGGCGAAGAGGACCGCGGCGTCGACCCCGTAGGCCTCGACCGGCATGATCGTCACCTCGGCGCACAGCTCGGGCGTCTTCGCCAGGGTCAGGATGGGGTAGCGCTCGCGCAGCTTGCGGTAGTCGGCCAGCGCGCGGCCGGCCTGGCGCATGAACCAGACCGGTGTGCGGTCGGGCTGCTGGTGCCGGAGGGCGGCGAGGAGGCGCGCCTCACCGGTCCAGGGGGTCGTGGGGGTCGGCGTCTCGATCATCGGTCCTCGCTGGTCACGGCTGCGAAGGCGGCCCCGGCCGCCAGGGTGGTGGTGTCGATGTCGTCGGTGGAGTGGGCGGCCGAGAGGAACCATGCCTCGAGCTGGCTCGGCGGCAGCGCGATGCCGGAGGCGAGCATCGCGTGGAAGAAGGCCGGAAAGTCGTCCACGAAGGCCGTCAGCAGGCTCGCGACCCGGTTGATGCGGACCGATGCGCCCGCCAGTCGGGCGGCATCGGCAAGGCCCGCCTCCAGGCGCGCGCCGAGCTCCTCGAGCCGTGCGTAGACCTCGGCTGTCAGCCCGCGGAGCGTCGCCGCCCCGGCCGCCATGGCGAGCGGGTTCCCCGAGAGCGTCCCAGCCTGGTAGACAGGCCCGTCGGGGGCGACCAGGCGCATGAGGTCCGCGCGGCCGCCGTATGCCCCGACCGGGAGCCCGCCGCCGACGATCTTGCCGAGCACGGTGAGATCGGCGCTGATCCCGTAGCGCTCCTGCGCGCCGCCGCGAGCCACGCGGAAGCCGGTGATCACCTCGTCGAGGACGAGGAGCGCTCCGGCCCGGCTGGTGGCACGCCGGAGGCCTGCCAGGTAGCCGCGGACTGGAGGAACGACGCCCATGTTCGCCGCGACCGGCTCGACGATGACGGCAGCCACCTCGTGCTCGTCCAGCATCCGCTCGACGGCGGTGAGATCGTTGTAGGGCGCAACGAGCGTGTCGCGCGCCGCCCCATTCGTGACGCCCGCGCTCGCCGGCAGGCCGGTCGCTCCGGATCCGGCCGCGACCAGGAGGGCGTCGGCGTGGCCGTGATATCCACCGGCCATCTTCACGATCGTCTTGCGGCCGGTTGCCGCTCGCGCCACGCGCAGCGCGCTCATCGCCGCCTCGGTCCCGGAGCTCGTGAAGCGCAGGCGCTCGATCGACGGCATGGCGGCGGTGATGAGCTCCGCCAGCTCGACCTCGTGCCGGTTCGGCGCTCCGTAGCTCGTGCCCCGCGCCGCAGCGGACGTGATGGCGGCCACGACGTCGGGATGGGCGTGGCCGAGGATCATCGGCCCCCAGGAGCCGACGAAGTCGATGAGCTCGTTGCCGTCGACGTCCCACAGCCGCGCGCCGGCCGCGCGATCGATGACGCGGGGCGTGCCGCCAACCGCCCGGAATGCCCGGACCGGCGAGTTGACGCCCCCGGGAAACAGCCGCTCGGCCCGCGCCATGAGCTCCGCCGATCGGCTCGTCAGGCGTACCGCGGTCATGCGACGCGGCCGTCCGAGAGGAGCGACAGGATCTGGCCGAGCGGTCGGTGGATGCC
>DATAKU010000133.1:0-14771 GCA_036261425.1 Candidatus Limnocylindria bacterium
AGGCGTTCACCGCCTTCCACCAGGTCTTCTTCCCGCCCGGGACCTGGCAGTTCGCGACCGGGTCGAACCTCATCACCCTCTTCCCGGAGGGCTTCTGGTTTGACGCCGCGCTGGTCGCCGGCACGACCATCATCCTGACCGCGCTGGCGGTGAGCCTCATCGGCCTGTGGCGCTGGCGGATCGGCTCCGACGACGCCCGCCAGAGCCTGCTCTAGACTCCTCGCCATGGGCACCGGATGGAAGATCGGCCGCCTGGCCGGCATCGACCTGGCGATCCATCCCAGCTGGCTGGTCATCTTCTTCCTGGTGACCTACTCGCTGGCCGCCTTCCAGTTCCCGAGGGAGTTCGCCGGCTGGTCGCAGGCCACCTACTGGATCGTGGGGGTCGCGACGGCGCTCCTGTTCTTCGCCTCGGTGCTGGCCCACGAGCTGTCGCACGCCCTGGTAGCACGCCGCTTCGGCCTGCGGGTCGAGGGCATCACCCTGTTCATCTTCGGAGGCGCCACCAGCCTGGACCGCGATTCGCGCACGCCACGCGAGGAGGCGTTGATCGCGGTGGCCGGACCGCTGACCAGCCTGGCCATCGGCGCGGCGCTCATCGGCCTGGAGCTGGTGGTCGGCCAGCCGCAGCTGGCGGCGCTGGTCGGCTGGCTGGGCGTCATCAACCTCATGCTCGGGGCGTTCAACCTCATTCCCGGCTTCCCGATGGACGGCGGCCGGCTCCTGCGCGCGGTGGTCTGGCGCATCCGCGGTGACCGGCTGGCCGCCACCCGCAACGCGGCGGTGGTGGGTCGCCTGTTCGCGTATCTGCTCATCGCCATCGGCGTATACCTTGCCCTGCGGCCGGGCGGCAGCATCTTCAGCGGCCTGTGGCTGGCGCTCATCGGCTGGTTCCTGTCGAACGCGGCCGAGGCGACGGTGGCGCAGGCCGGCCTGGAGCGCAGCCTGTTCGGGGTCATGGTGCGCGACGCCATGGATCGCATGCCGGCCGCGGTCTCGCCGAACGAGCTGGTCTCCGAGCTCGTGTCGGAGCGGATGCTGCGCGGCAACGAGCGCTCGTACCTGGTTCGGCACGCCGATGGCGGCCTGGCCGGCCTCGTCACCCTGGGCGACGTTCGGCGCGTGCCCCGCGAGCAATGGCCGCTGACGCGGGTGACCGACATCATGACCCGCTACGCCGACCTTGCCACCGTGCGCGCCGACGCCCCGGTGACCGATGCGCTCCGCCTCCTCGAGGAGCACGAGGTCGGGCAGCTCCCCGTGATCGAGGACGAGGCCCGCACCCCGGTCGGCGTGGTGAGCCGGCGGGGCATCCTGCGCCTGGTCGAGGCGCGGATGAAGCTCGGGCTCTGAAGGGGACCGATGCTGACCGTCGAGGCGGCGCTGGAACGGCTGCTGGCCGGCCTGCAGGCCACCGACGGGGAGCGCGTGGCGATCGCCGATGCCGACGGCCGCGTGCCACTGGATCAACCGATCGTGGCCGCCCACGACGTCCCGCCGTTCGCGAACTCGGCCCTGGACGGCTATGCCGTGCGGGCCGATGACGGGACTCGACGGCGGCGCGTCGTCGGCGAGTCGCGTGCTGGGGGACCGCCGCCGCCCGCCGTCGCCGCTGGCACGGCCGTGCGGATCATGACCGGCGCCCCGATGCCGGCCGGTGCCGATGCTGTCGTCCCGATCGAGGAGGGCCGCGAGGCCGACGGGCAGCTGGCCGTCGACGCGGCGCCGTCGGCCGGACGGCACGTCCGCGCCGCCGGCCACGACGTCGCCGCCGGGGCCGAGCTGCGGCTGCCGCGCCAACCCCTCGGCGCGGCCGGCGTCGCGCTGCTGGCCGCGCTCGGTCGCGCGGAGCTGGAGGTCCATCGCCGGCCACGCGTCGCCATCCTGTCGACCGGCGACGAGCTGGTGGCGCCCGGCGCGCCCCTGGGACTCGGCCAGATCCACGACGCCAACGGCGTGGCGCTGGCCGCTGCGGTGCGAGAGGCCGGCGGCGACCCGCTGCTGCTGGAGCGGGCACCGGACGATGCCGGGCTGATCGAGGCGCGCCTGCGGGAGGGTGCGGCTGCGGCGGATCTGCTCATCGCCTCCGGCGGGGTGAGCGTCGGTGCCCACGACCACGTCCGCGACGTCATCGAGCGGTTGGGCTCGCTCGACTTCTGGCGGATCGCGGTCCAGCCGGGCAAGCCGCTGGCCTACGGCCGGATCGGCGGGACGCCGATCATCGGCCTGCCCGGCAACCCGGTGAGCGCCCTGGTCACCTTCGAGCTCTTCGTGCGTCCGATGCTGCGCCGCATGCTCGACCTGCCTGGTGACGGCCGCCCGCGCGTTCGGGCGCGGGTGACCGAGGCGCTGGCGAAGTCGCGCGAGCGGCGCGCGTACCTGCGGGTGACCGTCCGCGACGAGGCCGGCGCCTATATCGCCGAGCCGGCGGGCGGCCAGGGGTCGTCGCAGCTCCTGCCGCTGGTGCGGGCGAACGCGCTGTTGATCGTGCCCGAGGGCCTTCCGGCGGCGGAGCCGGGCATCACCTACGACGCCATCCTGACCGGGCCGGCGTGATGAGCCGCCCGACCCACCTCGACGAAGAGGGCGCGCCGCACATGGTCGACGTGGGCGCCAAGCCGGTGACGGCGCGTCGGGCCGTGGCCGCCGCCGTGGTGCGGATGCGCCCCGAGGTGCTCGCCACGCTGCTCGATGCAGGCGGGCCGAAGGGCGATGCGCTCGTGACGGCGCGCCTGGCCGGCATCGGTGCGGCGAAGCGCACCAGCGACCTCATCCCGCTCTGCCATCCGCTGCCGATCGATGCGGTCGAGGTGGAGCTCGCGCCGGACCGTGGCGCGGGCACGGTCGCCGTCCGGGCGGAGGTGCGGGTCACGGCCCGCACCGGCGCCGAGATGGAGGCATTGACCGCGGCCTCGGTCGCGGCATTGACGCTGTACGACATGGCCAAGGCGCTCCAGCGCGACATCGTCATCGAGCGCGTCGAGCTGGTGGCCAAGTCCGGCGGTCGCTCGGGCGCATGGTCTCGGGAGGATTCGCCCTCCCCGGAGGCACGCGCCGAGCACGAGGCGGTGGTCGTGACCTGCTCGAACCGATCCGCATCCGGGGAGCGGCAAGACGGCTCCGGACCAGCGCTGGTGGACCGTCTGCGGTCCGCCGGCTTCGACGTGGCGCCCGAGGCGATGGTCGTCGCCGACGACGAGGAGCGCATCGCGTCGCTGCTTGCGAGCCTGGCCGACGCCGGGCATCGGCTCGTCATCACCACCGGCGGCACCGGCCTGACCCCCACCGACGTGACCCCGGCCGCCACTCGGCGCGTCATCGATCGCGACGTGCCGGGACTGGCCGAGCTGATGCGGGCAGCCGGCATCGCCTCGACGCCGATGGCCGCGCTGTCGCGCGGGGTGGTGGGAGCGCGGGGCCAGACCCTGGTCATCAATCTCCCGGGCTCGCCGAAGGGAGCGATGGAGTCGCTCGAGGCGCTGCTGCCGGTGCTGCGCCACGCCCTCGACCAGCTTGCCGGCGGGGATCACTGACCCAAGGCGTCCGCCCGCCTTCGCCGAGCCGATCGGTCCTGATCGCGGGCAACGCGAACCAGCCGAGTCTTCAAGAGACTTGAAGACCCACGCCCACCGCCATTGTCGGGATCCGCCCTTACCGGCGGCGTATCAGCCACGTACGAACCTGACGAGCAGGGTCGGACGGCCCCGCGACCACGGAGGAATGCCTCGCCCGCATCGGCTCCGGCAGGGCAGACCGCGCGGCTACCATGAGCGCGACCCATGGAAGCGACCATCCCGTTCTACCCCCTGATCATCGTGCCCATCGCGGCCGCCATCTGGCTGTTCTGGCGCCGCGCGGCCAAGCACCTGGCGGTACTGCGCACCGGCCGTCCGCTGGATCGGTCCGACCGGGTGGCGGAGCGGATCAAGGCACTCGGGGTGTTCGTGTTCGGCCAGCGACGGCTGTTGAACGACATCGGTCCCGGACTGGCGCACGCCTTCGTGTTCTGGGGCTTCCTGGTGCTGCTGGCGACGACGGGCAACTACATCACCAACGGCCTGGTGGAGACGATCGTGGCGTGGCCCTTCGGCGGCTTCCTGTGGTCGGTCATCGTCTTCTTCGCCAACCTGTTCGTCGGCCTGGTGCTGGCGGCGATCGTCTACTACGTGATCCGGCGTACGGTGGTGCGTCCCGCCCGGCTGGCTCTGACCCGCGACGCCTTCATCATCCTCAGCCTCATCTTTTTCATCGTCCTGACCGAGTGGGTCGGGGATGCCTTCGCCTACGTCGTCGAGCCTGATGACCACTCACGACCGTGGGCCATCTTGGCGGGGCCGCTGAGCCTGGCCCTGGAGCCGATGGGCGCGGAGGCGGCCCAGGCCGGCTACGGGATCGTGGGCTGGGCGCACATCGTCCTGGTGCTGGGCTTCGGCGCATACCTGCCGTACAGCAAGCACCTGCACATCCTCACCAGCGAGCCGAACGTCTACTTCCGCAACCTGGAGCCGCGTGGCGCGCTACGGAAGATGGACCTGGAGGCCGAGCCACCCGAGGGCGAGGAGCTCGTCTTCGGCGCGAAGGGCCTCAAGGACCTGACATGGAGACACCTCCTCGACCCGCTGGCCTGCACGGAGTGCGGCCGCTGCATGGAGTTCTGCCCGGCCTCGATGACCGGCAAGACGCTGAGCCCGAAGCACCTGATGGAGGGGCTGCGCGACCAGATCCTGGTGGCGGAGACGGCGCTCGCGGCGGCGGCATCGGCGCAGCGTGCGTGGAAGGGTGGAGCCAACGGCGGTGCGGCGGCCTCCGAGGACGCGCTGCGCCTGGCACACGACCGAGCCACGGAGGCGCTCAGCCTGCCCCTCATCGACAACGCCATCCCCGAGGAGGCGGTCTGGCAGTGCACCACCTGCGGCTGGTGCGTCGAGGGCTGCCCGGTCCTCATCGAGCACGTCGACACGATCGTCGAGATCCGGCGCAACGCCGTGCTGGAGGAAAGCCGATTCCCGAAGGAGCTCAACGTCGCGTTCCGGAACATGGAGAACGCCGGCAATCCCTGGGGCCAGCCGCGCAACGCACGGATGGACTGGGCCAAGGGCCTCGATGTCCCGGTGCTCGGTGAGACCGATGCGTCCGCGCGCACGAACGGCACCAGCACGAACGGCACCGGCAACGTTGACGGCGGCAGCGACCGCGCCACCCCCTGGCGCACCATCCACTCGACGCGTCCCGACGGCGATCCGTTCGCCGGACGCGTCCTCTTCTGGGTCGGCTGTGCCGGCGCGTTCGATGACCGGAACCGGAAGGTGGTGCGGGCCATGGCCCAGCTGCTGAAGCAGGCCGGCGTCGACTTCGCCGTCCTGGGGTCGCAGGAGTCGTGCACCGGCGACCCGGCGCGGCGTGCCGGGAACGAGTACCTGTTCCAGATGCTGGCCGATGAGAACGTCGCGACGCTGTCGGCCGCGCACGCCGAGCATGGGATCTCGACGATCGTCGCGACCTGTCCGCACTGCTTCAACACGATCCGCAACGAGTACCCGCAGTTCGGCCTCATCGGCGTGCAGGTCATCCACCACACGCAGCTGCTGGACCGGCTGGTGGCCGAGGGACGCCTGGTGCCGACCGAGCACCACGAGGCGGTGGTCGCCTATCACGATGCCTGCTACCTCGGCCGCTACAACCAGGTCTACGACGAGGGGCGTCGGGTGGTGGAGGCCTCGGGCGGCAACGTGGTCGAGATGGATCTCCACCACCGCCGCGGGATGTGCTGCGGTGCCGGCGGCGCCCGGATGTGGATGGAGGAGCACGAGGGCCGGCGCATCAACCACAAGCGCACCGAGCAGGCCCTCGAGAAGTCGCCGGACCAGATCGCCACCGCCTGTCCCTTCTGCCTGATCATGCTCCGCGACGGGACCCAGGACCTCGAACGGACCGATGTCGCCGTCCGCGACGTTGCCGAGCTCCTCGCCGATGCCACCGGCGCCTGGTCGACGCCGGGCGGCGCCGCCTCGGCCACGGCCGAGCCGGAGGCCCCCGAGCCGGAGGCACCCGCGGCGGAGGCTCCGGCAGCGCCCGCCTGATGTCGCCGCCACCGATCCTCCTGGACTTCCCGGAATCCTTCACATCGCAACGGTTGCTCATCCGTGCCCCGTTGCCCGGCGACGGAGTCGACGTCCACGCGGCCGTGGCGGAGTCGCTCGACGCGCTGCGGCCCTGGATGCCGTGGGCCCTCGGACCGCAGTCCGTGGAGGCTGCGGAGGCGCGGGTGCGCGAGGCGCGGGCCGAGTTCCTCGCTCGTCGCGACCTGCGGCTCCATCTCTACCGGCGCGAGGACGGGGCGTTCGTCGGCTCGAGTGGCCTGCACCGGATCCACTGGGAGGTGCCGGCGTTCGAGATCGGCTACTGGATCCGCACCAGCGAGACCGGCCGCGGGTACGCATCCGAGGCGGCCCGCCGGATCGCGGACTTCGCATTCGACCAGCTCGCCGCCGAGCGAGTGGAGATCTGGTGCGACGCGCGCAACGAGCCCAGCGCGGCGGTGGCCCGGCGGGCCGGCTTCGCGCTGGAGGCGCGGCTGAACCGGCATCGGCGGGACACGTCCGGCGCGTTGTCCGACTCGCTGTGCTTCGTCCGATTCCGCGACTGAGGTGGACGCGTGGGTGGGACGGCCGTCGAGTTGAAATCTGCCTCCCGGGCGCGGCATTAGGAGCCTCGTCGGTTCGCCGGAGGCGCCGGGCGAGCGTGGATCCGGGACTCGCCGCGGCGCTTGGGCCGCTAACGCTTCTCAGGCGAGGCAGATTTCGAGTCGCGGGGTCGCGACTTGCCACCCGCTCCGCGTGGGGCACAGATTTCGAGTCGCGAGAGCCTCGCCCCTGAGGCATCCACGGAATCCGCGGAACTCAACGGAATCCGCAACGGAATGCCGCTCCAGCCTGCGGAAAGTTTGACCCCACGCGCGGCGCAGCACTAGACTCCGCGCCATGGCGATGCGAAGCACGCAGCAGCCGGGCCGCCGGCCGGTCCTCGACGACCTCGACAAGGCGATCATCAAGGCGCTCCAGCTCGACGGGCGCCGTCCGTACGCCCAGATCGGGCGCCAGCTGAAGGTCCCCGAGGCCACCATCCGCCAGCGCGCCGAGCGGCTCATCACCCGCGGCGTGGTCCAGGTCGTCGGCGTGACCGATCCGCTGGCCATGGGCTTCCAGCAGCCGGCCCTCATCGGCCTCAAGGTCGACCCCGGGCGCATGGATGCCATCGCGGAGCAGATCGCCGCGCTGGAGGAGGTGACCTACGTCGTCATCACGGCCGGGCGGTTCGACATGGTCTGCGAGGTCGTCTGCGAGGACAACGAGCACCTCCTCAAGGTGCTGACCGATCGCCTCGCCGAGATCGAGGGCATCCGCTGGACCGAGACGCTCGTCGAGCTCCGCTTCGTCAAGGAGAGCTACCAGTGGGGCGCGCGCTAGGAGGTCGACCGTGACGGTCACCGGACACCAGGTCAATCGGGCACGCGTGGCGGAGATCGTCGCGCGCGAGGAGGAGGCGTATCGGCGCCGCACCCCGAAGAGCGCCGAGCTCTTCGAGCGCGCGCGCGGATCGCTGCCGCTGGGGGTGGCCAGCTCGTTCCAGGCATACGATCCGTACCCGCTGTTCATGACCGATGCGCGCGGCTCGCGCATCTGGGACGCGGACGGCAATGAGTTCATCGACTTCGACATGGCCTTCGGCGTGCTCGCCGCCGGCCACTCGCACCCGGTCCTGGCCGAGGCGCTCCAGCGGCGCGTGGCAAACGGCACCTGCTACACCTTCCCCGTCGAGGACGGGGTCGCCCTGGCGGAGGAGATCAAGGCCCGCTTCGGCGCCGATCTCGTGCGCTTCAGCAACTCCGGGACCGAGGCGACCATGGACGCCATCCGCGTCGCCCGCGGCTACACCGGCCGCGAGAAGGTGATCAAGATGGAGGGCGGCTACCACGGGCACCACGACGACGTGCTCGTCAGCATCCAGCCGCCGCGCGACCTCATGGGACCGATGGAGCAGCCGACCACGGTCCCGGCCAGCGCGGGCATTCCCCGCAGCCGGATCGCGGAGACGGTGATCGCTCCGTACAACGAGCCGGAGATCCTGGCCCGCATCCTGGAGGCGCACGCCGGCGAGATCGCCGCCATCCTGGTGGAGCCGGTCCAGTTCAACATCGGCGTCGTGCCCCCCAAGGAGGGCTACCTGCAGCGCCTCCGCGAGCTCGCCGACGAGCACGGCGTGGTGCTGATCTTCGACGAGGTGAAGACCGGCGTGGTCCTGGCCTGGGGCGGCGCCTACGAGCATTACGGCGTCCAGCCCGACCTGTTCTGCCTGGCCAAGAGCATCGGCGGCGGGATCCCCATCGGTGCCTTCGGCGGCAAGCGCCAGGTGATGGCGGCCATCGAGACGCTCGAGGGCACGCCGGCCTTCAGCGCGGATGCGGCCGGCACCGGCATCGAGAAGACGACGATCCCCGGGGGCGCGACACGCGTCGCCCACCTCGGCACGTTCAACGGCAACCCGCTGTCGATGACCGCGGGGCTCGTGACGCTGACGCAGATCCTGACCAAGGACGTCTACCCGCGGCTCCACGCCCTCGCCGATCGGCTCACCGCCGGCAGCCAGGCCGTGCTGGACGAGTACGGGCTGCCGGGCTACGCCATCAACGTCGGGCCCAAGGGCTGCGTGATGTTCACGCCGCATCGGGTGACGAACTACCGCGACTTCATCGGCCTCGACGCAGAGCTGTGGAGCGCCAGCTTCTTCTACCTGGCGAACCGCGGCATCCTGCTGCCGCCGGGCCCCGACGACCAGTGGACGCTCTCGGTGCAGCACAGCGCCGAGGACGTGGATCGCTACATCGAGACGTTCCGAGAGTTCGCCGCCGAGCTCGCCGGCTGACGCACGCGTCCGCGGATATGGACGCCTGTCACGGGCCGCGTATGGTGATCCGACACGCATGGGAGGGTAGGCATGCTCGAACGCGCCGCTCGGCCGCTACGCGGCCTGTGGAACGGGATCGCGGGCGTCATGGACGCCATCTTCGGGGCGCTCGGTCGCCCAGGGAAGTTCCTCCAGGACTTCCTCAACGGGTCGTGGCTCGGCCACTCGCTGCACGCCGTCGTCGTTGACGTCGTCGTCGGCGCCGCGACCGCCGCGCTCCTGCTCGACCTGTTGCGAGTCGTCTTCGGCGTCGACGGGCTGGAGGACGCGACCGTGTGGGTCGTCGGACTCGCCTTCCTGGCGGCGCTCGGCGCGCTGCTCAGCGGGCTGACCGACTTCAAGGACACGGCGCCCAACGCTCCCTCGCGCGACCTGGCCGGCCTCCACGGCCTGGTGAACGCCATCGGCACCGGCGGGCTGGCCTTCTCGTTCTTCTCCCGGGTCAACGGCTCGCACGACGCCGCCTTCTGGGGGTTGCTGGTCGGCTACCTCATCCTGTCGGTCGGGGCGTACATCGGCGGCCACGTCGTGTTCAAACACGGGTACATGGTCAACCACAACGCGTTCAGCCGATCGAAGCGAGCCAAGGAATTCACCCCGGTCCTGGCGGCCGCGGAGCTGCCCGAGGCGACCCCGACGAAGGCCATGCTCGGCGCCACGGCGGTGGTGCTGGTGCGGCGCGGTGACGTCGTCCACGCCCTGCGCGGCACGTGCTCCCATGCCGGCGGTCCGCTCTCGGAGGGGAAGCTGCGCGGCGACGGCATCGAGTGCCCGTGGCATTACTCGGTCTTCCGGCTGGCCGACGGGGCGGTCCTCCATGGGCCGGCCGGGACGCGGCAACCGGCCTACCGCGCCCGGATCAACGGCGACCAGGTGGAGCTGCAGGGACCGATCGACTGAATTCACCGTCGGATGGGCGTCGCTGGGCGGTGCGGGTGAGTCGGTTCCGGGATCGGGCGCCCAGCGCTCTCAGTTGACGTACAGAAACGCTATAACGCCTGAGCGGGCGGAGCTGCCGCAGGAGAGCGTCGGCGCCGCGCCCCCAGTGCAGGAGGGAACCCGTGGTCCGTGTTCGACGCATCGGCGTGGTGAGCGCCGCCAACCTCGTCGCCGTGGTCTATCTCATCATCGCCCTCATCTTCATGGTGCCCGTGGCGCTGGCAATCCTGGCCGGCGTCAACGTCCAGTCGGGCTCGCGCGAGCTGGAGGGCATCGGCACCGGGGCGGCGGTCGCTTCGCTGATCTTCTTTCCGCTCTTCATCGCCGCCACCGGCTGGATCTTCACCGCCCTCGCCTGCCTGGTCTACAACCTCGCGGCCGGCATGACCGGCGGGATCCAGCTGGAGCTGAGGGAGGATCGGCCGCCCATGCCGGCCCCACCGCCGACCTGGGCCCAGCCGCCGGGCGGCTGAGGCGGCCCGGACCAGGCGCTGAGGGGCTCCGCGGGATCGGCTAGACTCGTACTCCCGAGCACGACCAGGCCCCACTCCCCGTGTCCAGAGGAGCCGAGTGACGTACCTGCCGACCGCCGACCACGACGAGCTGCGCGCCATGGTGCGCGAGCTGGCCGAGGAGCGGATCGCGCCGCGCGCCGCCGCGATCGACGAGGGCGGCGAGTTCCCGTGGGACCTCAAGGACCTGCTGGCGCAGCAGGACCTGCTCGGCACCTGCTTCGATGAGCGTCACGGCGGGACGGCGCTGGACACCATCGGCCAGAGCATCGTGGCCGAGGAGATCGCCCGGGCCGACGCCACGACCAGCCTGATCCCCATCGTCCAGAAGCTCGGCGCGCTACCGATCATCCTGGCCGGCAGCGACGAGCAGAAGGACCGATACTTCCCGCGCCTCGCCTCGGGGGAGTGGCTCATCGCCTTCGGGCTGACGGAGGCCGCCGCCGGCAGCGACGTGTCCGCCAACCGGATGCGCGCGGTGCGCGACGGTGACGCCTACGTCCTCAACGGCAGCAAGCGGTTCATCACCCACGGCTCGGTGGCCAACGTGCTCACCGTCTTCGCCCTGACCGATCCGGAGGCGGGCGGCCGGCGCGGCATGAGCGCCTTCATCGTCGAGGCGGACACCCCGGGCTTCGCGGCCCCGCGCGTCGAGCACAAGATGGGGATCCGCGGCTCGCCGACGGCGGAGCTGACCTTCGACGACGTTCGCGTGCCGGTCGAGAACCGCATCGGCGACGAGGGGGAGGGCTTCAGGATCGCCATGGCCACCCTCGACCGCTCGCGGCTCGGGATCGCGGCGCAGGCGGTCGGCATCGCGCAGGGGGCGCTCGACGCCGCGGTCGCCTATGCGGGGGAGCGCCAGCAGTTCGGCCAGCGGGTCGTCGACTTCCAGGGAATCCAGTGGATGCTGGCCGACATGGCCAGCCAGACCGAGGCCGCCCGGCAGCTCACCTACGCGGCCGCGGCGCGCGTGGACGCATCGGTCCCGGACCTGCCGTACTGGACCAGCACCGCCAAGCTCATCGCCGGCGACACGGCCATGAGGGTCACGACCGATGCCGTCCAGATTCTGGGCGGATACGGCTATATCACCGAGTACCCCGTGGAGCGCATGATGCGTGACGCGAAGATCACGCAGCTCTACGAGGGGACCCAGCAGATCCAGCGCCTCGTCGTCGCGCGCCAGCTTCTGCAGCGCGCCGGCGTCGGGGCACGACCCAGGGAGAGGAGAGAGACCGGAGCGTGAAGATCGTCGTCTGCATCAAGCAGGTCCCGGCGACCGGAGCCGACAAGCGCTACACCGATGACCTGCGCCTCGATCGCGCGGGCGTCGAGGCCATCATCAACCCGCTCGACGAGTACGCGATCGAGCAGGCCCTGCGCCTCCAGGACGCCGGGACGGTGGAGACCGTCTCGTACCTGTCGATGGGCCCCGAGCAGGCCTCCGAGGCCCTGCGACGGGCGCTGGCCATGGGTGGCGACGACGCGACCCTGATCAGCGACCCGGCGCTCGCCGGCGCCGACGAGTGGACGACCGCCAAGGTCCTGGCCTCGGCCCTCGACAAGCTGGCGCCGGACGTCGCACTCATGGGCATGGCGTCGGACGACGCTCGCGGCTCGCTGGTCCCCGGCGCTGTCGCCGCCATGCGCAACGTGCCGCTCCTGTCCTACGGCGCCGAGTTGACCGTCGGTGGCGGCGAGGCCCGGGTCCGCCGTCTCTCGGCGACCGGCTTCGACTGGGTGGCCGCGCCGCTCCCGGTGGTGGCGAGCGTCACCGACCAGGTCGGTGAGCCGCGCTACGCCAGTCTGAAGGGGATCATGGCCGCCAAGCGCAAGCCCCTCGAGACCTGGTCGCTCGCCGACGTCGGCCTCTCCGCCGACGACCTGCGCGGCGGTGCGCTGACCACGGTCACGGACGCACGCCCGCCCGAGGCCAAGCCACCGACCGAGCGCGTCGAGAACCTGCCCGCGGCCGAGGCGGCCGCCAGGATCGCCGACTGGCTCGCCGCACGAAAGCTGATTTGAGACCGATGAGCAACGACATCCTCTTCCTCGCCGAGTTCAACGGCTCGGCCGCCCGATCGGCCCTCGAGCTCGCCACCGGTGCCGCCCAGCTGGCGGCCAAGTCCGGTGGCTCGGCCGTCGCCCTCGCCTACGGGCCCGGTGCCTCCGACGGCGCCGCCGCCCTGGGCGCCCAGGGTGCGGCGCGCGCCATCGTGCTGGGTGACGACGACCGGCCGGCCATCGGCTTCGCACCGGCCGCCGCCGCCGCGGTGCGCGATGCCGATGCGCTCGCCCTCCTGGCCCCGGCCACGCCCAACGGCCGCGACATCGCTGCGGCGCTGGTGGGGCTGCTGGACCTTCCCGCCTTCGGGCCGGTCCGTGCGGCCCGGGTGGCCGACGGCACGATCGAGACGGAGCAGGCGACGCTGCAGGGCAGCGTCATCACCACCTCGCGGCCGGCCGACGGCGCGCCGACCCCCTCGGTCGTGCTGGTGCTGGCCAACACGTTCACGCCAGCGGAGGGCGGCAGCGGCAGCGCATCGGTCGAGCAGGCGCCGGGCGCCGACGACTCGGCCCTGGCGAAGGCGACCGTCGCGGAGCGCCACGAGGCCGAGGCGAAGGTCGTCAACCTCGAGGAGGCGACCGTGATCGTGGCCGGTGGCCGCGGCGTCGGCAGCGAGGAGGGCTTCGGTCCGCTGCGCGAGCTCGCCTCGGCCCTGGGTGGTGCCGTGGGCGCGTCGCGGGCGGCCGCCGATGCCGGCTGGATTCCGTACCAGCTGCAGATCGGCCAGACCGGGAAGGTCGTGAAGCCGTCGCTGTACCTGGGCGTCGGGATCAGCGGCGCGATCCAGCACCGGGTCGGCATGCAGACCGCCGAGCACGTCGTGGCCATCAACAAGGATCCCGACGCGCCGATCGGCGAGTTCGCGGACCTGTTCGTGGTCGGCGACCTGTTCCAGGTCGTGCCGGCGCTGACGGACGAGATCAAGCGGCGGAAGGGCGCCTGAGCCTCGTGATGCGCAACCTCTTCGGCGGCCGGCGACGCAGCGTCTTCGGCCACGGCAAGGAGCTCGCGACGTACCGGAACACGCTCTTCGAGCTGACCACCCGGATCGACGCCCGACTTGGCGCCGTGGCCGACGACATGGATGCCCTGCGCCGCCGCGCCATCGAGCCGGAGGAGGCGGTGCGGCGTCTCACCGTCCACGAGGACGCGCTGGACGCGAACGAGCAGGAGCTCGAGGGCATGCTGGCCCCCGAGGACCTGCACGGCCTGCACATGGAGTACGAGGCCAACCTCGAGCGCGCGCTGCGCGGCATCGTCACCGTCGAGCGCGGCTGCGCCATCACGCGGCTGCCACACCGCCCACCCGAGGACGAGGAGCCGTTCACGTACTACAAGCGCGGGCACGCGAACGTGACGCACGCGCGGATGCGGATGGCGGAGATCGTGGAGGTGCTCCTGAAGTGGGAGCCCGGGAAGCCCGCCGACGCGTCGCTCACGGTGAGGCTGCGCCAGGACGAGGGCTAGGCGGGTGCCGGCCGCATCCGACCCGGAATCCCGCGACGGGGTCGCGCTGACCAACCTCGACCAGCCGCTGTTCGACGGCGCCGGCGCCACCAAGCGCGACCTGGTCGACTACCTCGACGCCATCGCCGACCGCATCCTGCCCGTCCTGCGCGGACGGGCGCTCTCGGTCATCCGGGTCCACCGCGGGCAGGAGGCGTTCATGCAGAAGAACGTCCCGCGCTACACGCCCGACTGGGTTCGAACCGTGCGCGTCTGGTCGGAGAGCTCGAGACGCGACGTCGACTACGCCCTGTGCGACGACCGGCGCACGCTGCTGTGGTTCGCCAACCAGCGCGCCGTGGAGTACCACCCGACGCTGGTGCGGGCCGATCGCCCGGACCGCGCGACGCACATCGTCCTCGACCTCGACCCGCCGGCCGAGGGCGGGTTCGCCATGGCGGTGCGTGCCGCGTACCTGGTCCGCCAGGCGCTGACCGATGCGGGCCTCGAGGGCGTGGCGAAGACCTCCGGCGCCAAGGGCGTGCACGTCTTCGTGCCGATCGACCGACGCGCCACCATCGACGAGGCCGCCGCCGCGACCCGCGCCATCGCCGAGCGCGCCGCCCGCCTCGATCCGGAGATCGCGACCACGGCCTTCCTCAAGGAGGACCGTGGCGGCCGGGTGTTCGTCGACTCCACGCGCGCTGGCGGCGCGACCGTGGTGGCGGCCTACAGCCCGCGCGTCCGGCCCGGCACGCCGGTCTCTTTCCCGGTCCACTGGGACGAGCTCGACCACGTCGCGCCGGCCGACTTCACCATCCACAAGGCGGTCGAACGAC
>DATAKU010000134.1:0-7163 GCA_036261425.1 Candidatus Limnocylindria bacterium
GAGAGCTTCGCCGCGCTCCTGGACCACGCGACGCATGCCGCGCAACCCGCCGAAGTGCTGGCGGCCTGCGAGGCGCTCCTGGCATCGGCGCGCGCCTTCCTGCTGGAGGAGCAGGCCTCCGTCCATCGCGGCCAGCCGAGCTTCCCGGCCGCCCTCGACGCGGCGTATCCCGAACTCATGGGCGACCTCCAGCACGCGGTGATCGCGGCCGAGGCGGAGGATCCGTGGCGCATGACCGTGGTGCCGCTCCTCCACGAGCTGATGGTCCACGTGGCCGAGGCCGAGACCGGCATCGCCTTCTCGGCCTTCAACTCACCACCGGAGTACGAGCAGGACCTGGCGGGGCTCGGGTTTCCGGACCTGCTCGGTCCGGCCGCGGCTCACGACTTCGCCGCGATCCGCCGACTGGCCCCGGCCTTCGGCGAGCGGCTGCGAGCGTACCTGGCCGAGCGCGGCGTGGCGCTCAACGCGTTCGCCACCCCCGAGGAGCTGCGCCTGTTCCTGGACCTCCCCCAGCCGGCGGACTGAGCCCCGATCTGCCCGGCGCCGCTAGGCCGGAGCGGTGCCCTCGTCCGGCTCCACGTCCACCGCCTCGTGCTCGGCGCGCGGACCGCGACGGAGCTGGAGGATCACGGCGGCGACCAGGATGAGGAGGCCGCCGGCCAGCTGGAGCACCGTCGGCGTCTCCGCCAGCAGCCAGGCCGCCAGGCCCACGCCGACGACCGGCTCCAGGGTCGCCAGGATCGCGGCCTGCGACGGGCCCAGGCGGCGGATGCCGATGATGAAGGCGAGTGTCGGCACGCCGGCGCCGACGACGCCGGCGAGGACCACCGGAGTGATTGCCGCCGCGCTGGCCAGTGGCTGGCCGAGGGAGCCCAGCGTCCCGATCACGAGGGCGATGAGGACGTACAGCGTGGCGGCACCGCCCATCGTCAGCGCCGCGGCCTGCGGGCCGGGGACGTGGGCGAAGCCGTGGCGCGCGGCCAGGACGTAGAACACCTGGGCCAGCGCGGCCAGGAAGGCCAGGCCGATCCCCAGCAGGTCGAGCTCTCCCAGCGACTCCGCGCCGGCCATGACCAGCGCCATGCCGATGAGCGACAGTCCCAGCGCGCTCCAGCGCAGACGTCCCAGCCGCTCGCCGAACCAGACCGTCGAGACGACGGCCACGCCGGCGGGGTAGAGGTAGAAGACGAGGAGGGTCAGGGCGATGGTGATGCGCTCGAAGGCGATGAAGGCCGCCAGGTTGAGGGCCGTGTTCGCCACCGCGGCGGCCAGCATGAACCACCGATCGCGGACCGGGATCTGCCGCAGCGACTTCGGGCGCACCCCGCGCGCCATGAACCAGGCAGCGATGAACGCGGTGACCACCAGGGCACCGATGGCGGCGCGCCAGGTGACCAGGGTGAGCGAGTCGACGCCGGCATCGCCGGCGAAGCGGCTCAGGGGGCCGAGGGTGCCGAAGCAGGCCGCCGCGAGGGCGACCAGTCCCGCTCCGACCAGGTCGGCGCCGGGGCCGTGTCGCGACGCCGTCACCGCGTCGCGCCGACCGGCTCCGCCTCGGCCGCGGCGAGCTCCCCGCTGAGCCGGTCCCGCTCGGCAGCCAGCTCGGCCGTCCGGTCGAGGAGGCCGTTGTGCCGCTCGACCAGCTCGCGCACCGCGGCCGCATCGGCGTAGACGGAGGGATCGGCGAGGCGCTCGGTGATCGTGGCCAGCTCGGCATCGGCCTCGGTGGCCTCGCGGCGCGCGCGGTCCAGGGCGGCCCGGAGATCGCGGGTCCGGCGATGGCGGGCGTTGCGCTCCTCCGCCTCGCGGCGCTTCCGCTCGGCCGCCTCGCGCGCCGATTCCCGCGGCTTCGGGGCGTCGGCCACCACGCCCCGTGGCGTGGCGTGCCCGCCCTCCACGGCCCCGCGCGTCTCGATGTCGACGCCACGCTTCGCCGCGTAGTACTCGAAGTCGCCCGGGTAGACGGTGGCCTTCCCGTCGTTCACCTCGATGATCGTGTTCGCCACGCTGCGGATGAGGTATCGGTCGTGGGTGATGAGCACGATCGTGCCGGTGAAGGCGTTGAGCGCGTCCTCCAGGACGTCGCGGCTCTGGATGTCGAGGTGGTTCGTCGGCTCGTCCAGGCAGAGCAGGTTCGCCGGATCGGCCAGCAGCTTGGCCATCGCCAACCGGGTCTGCTCGCCGCCGGACAGGACGCCGACCTTCTTGTCGACCGCGTCGCCGCTGAACAGGAACGCGCCGAGCATCTTGCGCACCTCGGCGGTGGCCATCATCGGCGCCGCGTCGTTCAGCTCGTCGAACACGGTGTTGGCCGGGTTGAGCGCCTCGATCTGGTGCTGCGCGAAGTAGGCGACCCGCACGTTGCTCCCCAGCGCCCGGGTGCCACCCTCGAAGTCCAGGACGCCGGCCAGGATCTTCAGCAGGGTGGACTTGCCGGCGCCATTCGGACCGATGAGCGCGACCTTCTGGCCGCGCTCCAGGCTCAGGTTGAGATCGCCGGGATAGACGACGTTGTCGCCGTAGCGTTTCTCGACGTCGGTGAGGGTGATGACGGTGCGGCCGCTGCGCGGCGGGTCGGGGAATCGGAACTTCACGCTGCGCTGGCGTCGCTGTGGCGCCGCGACCCGGTCGAGCTTCTCGAGCGCCTTCACGCGGCTCTGCACCTGCCGTGCCTTCGACGCCTTGTAGCGGAAGCGGTCGATGAAGGCCTGGGTGTGGGCGATCTTGCGCTGCTGGTTCTTGGCTGCCGCCTCCAGCTGGGCCATCCGCTCGGCGCGCTGCTCCACGAAGTCGGCGTAGTCGCCGACGTACTCGGTGGCCCGGCCGTCGTGCAGCTCCATGACCCGGTTGGCGACCTCGTTGACGAAGTCGCGGTCGTGGCTGACCAGCACGATGGCGCCGGCGTACTGGGCCAGGAAGCCCTGCAGCCACTCCACGCTGGAGAGGTCGAGGTGGTTGGTCGGCTCGTCCAGGAGCAGGACGTCCGGATTCTGAAGGAGCAGACGGGCGAGGGCCACCCGCATCATCCAGCCGCCACTGAACTCGCCGATGTCGCGCTCCACGTCGCTGTCGGCGAAGCCCAGCCCCGCCAGGATGCGCCGTGCCTCGGCCTCCAGCCCGTAGCCGCCCATCGCCTCGAACCGATCCTGGAGCCGGCCGTACTCCTCCATCAGCGCCGCCAGCTCCTCGTCGTCATCGGCGTCCTCGAGCTCGGCCTCGATGTGGCGCATCCGGCGCTCGATGCCGCTGACCTCGCCGGCCCCGCCGAGGACCTCGGCCAGCACGCTCTTGCCGCGGATCTGGGCGATCTCCTGGCGCAGGTAGCCGATGACGGTGTCCTTCGCCCGGCTGATCGTGCCGGCGTCCGGCTCCTGGTCGCCGGTGATCAGCTCGAGCAGCGTCGTCTTGCCGGCGCCGTTCGGCCCGACCACGGCGATGCGGCGGCCGGAGCTGATCAGCAGGCCGACGTCGCTGAAGATGTGCTGGGCGGCGTGGCTCTTCGACACGCCGGACAGGGTCACGAGGCTCATGGGCGCCCCGCATGGTACCGCCGATTCGTCCCGGAGCCGGCTGGCACGCGGATGCCCTGCGGCGCCTGACCTGCCGGCTGGCCTCCGTCCGTCAGTCGGCGACCAGGCGGGCGCCGCCGGTGTCGAATCGGAGGCGGGTGGCCATCCCGTCCACGCCGGAGGCGTTCCACGCCTTCTCGACCGCGTGCGCCGTCGCGGGCGAGTCGCAGATGGCCAGGACGCTGGGCCCGGCTCCCGACAGGCTCGCTCCGGCGGCGCCACGCTCATAGGCCAGCTCGATGAGCGCCTGGCAGCCCGGGAGCAACGGGAGCCGATACGGCTGATGCAGCTCGTCGGCCATGGCCGGCCGCAGGAGCCCCGCGTCCGACGACATGATCGCGCTGGCCAGCAGAGCCGTCCGGGCCGCCTGGCGCGCGGCCGCCGCGTGCGAGACCGAGGCGGGCAGGGCCGCGCGCATCGCGTGGGTCCGGCTCTCGCGCTGCGGGATGAAGACGACCGGGATCCACGCCTCCGGCACGCGGAACCGTCGCAACGTGATCGGGTTGTCCCGGTTACCGGCGCCTGGGGCGAGTGCCAGTGTGAACCCGCCGTAGAGCGCCGCCGCCACGTTGTCGGGATGTCCCTCGAGACGAGCGGCAATCGCCAGGAGCTCGTCCGCCTCCACGGCCCGGCGGCCCACGGCGGCACCCAGCACCACGCCGGCGACGATGGCCGCGGCCGAGCTGCCCAGGCCACGCGCCGCCGGGATCATGCTCGAGACCTCGAGACGCCAGGACGCGGCGCCGGCCGCCGCCGAGGCGCGAAGCCCCTCGCGGAAGGCTCGGATGAGCAGGTTCTCCTCGGGCGGATCGTCGTCTCGGGGGGCGCCCTCGCCGTGTGCCTCCAGGACGATCCCGGCCTCCGCGCCCGGCCACAGCTCGGCGCGAAGCTTGAGGGAGAGGGCCGCGGCGAAGCAGTCGAAGCCACTCCCCAGGTTCGCGCTCGAGGCGGGGACGTCGACGCTGGCGATGGGCGGCATGCGGGCCGAGTATAGGAGCGCAGGTACGTCATCCGGCCGCGGCGGACAACAGCCAACGTCCGATCGGGAGCGCGACGTCCCGCGGTGGGCGTCCGACGCTCACGAGCCGATGATCCACCCCATGAGCCGCCCAACGCCCAACCCCGACTCGCTAGCCGAGCAGCCCGCTCGCCGGCCGGCCTCCGACGCCCTGCGCGAGGACCCGGTGGTGTGGCTGAGCTCGGTGCAGCGGGATGGGCGGCCGCACCTCGTGCCGGTCTGGTTCCACTGGGACGGGGAGCGCATCGTGGCCTTCAGCAAGCCCGGCGCCCGCAAGATCGACAACCTGCGCGAGGACCCGCGCGTCATGCTGGCCGTTGGGACCCCGGGAGCCGATTTCGACGTCGAGCTGATCGAGGCCACCGCCGAGCTGCCGGACGCGCCGGCGGCCGACGTGATGCCTGAGGGCTTCGGCGCCAAGTATCGGGAGCTCCTGCGCCGGGCTGGCCTCAGCGTCCAGCGCTTCGCGGAGGTGTACTCCCAGCCGATCGTCCTGCGGCCGACGCGCTTCCTCGGCTACGGTGGCCCCGGCTGGGACGCCGCCGGCTCAATGGCCACGTAGGCCGCTCGCCTAGGCCTGGCCCGAGCTCGAGGGCCGAACCTGCTCCACGGCCTCGATCAGGTCGTCGTAGCCGAACGGCTTGGCCACGAACGCCGAGGCGCTGATTTCGGCCGCCCAGCGCGCAGCGTCACGCGCGGCGGTCATCACCACGATCGGGATGCGATGCCCCCGTCGTCGCATCTCGGCGGCAAAGCCCCAGCCGTCGAGCACCGGCATGCGCATGTCGAGCAGGATCACGTGCGGCTCGTGGCGCTCGAGCTCCGTCAGCGCATCGGCGCCGTTGGTGGCCTCCGCCACGTCGTAGCCCTCGATCTCGAGCATGGCCGAGACCGTGGCACGGATGTCGGGCTCGTCGTCCACGACGAGGACGCGGACCTCAGCCATCGATCGTCGCATCAGCTGTCAGCGGAATGCCCCATCCGTCCCGGCCGACAGCGGGGGCCTCGTCGGGAGCGGCGGCGGCGGCCACGTGCGCCGCGGCGACGAGCGGCAGCGTGAAGCGGAACGTGCTGCCGCCTCCGGGCGTCGGCAGGTGCTCGATGCGCCCGCCGTGCTCCTCGACGATGCGGCGGCAGATGTAGAGGCCCAGGCCGATGCCGGTATCGGTGATGCTGTGCGCGTTCGATGCGCGGAAGAAGCGCTCGAAGATCCGGTCGCGCTCCGCCTCGGGGATGCCGATGCCGTGGTCGATGACCGAGATGGCCGCCTCCTCCCCGTCCGCCTCCAGGCGGACCTCCGGCTCCTCGCCCTCGGCGCCGTACTTCAGCGCGTTGTCGACCAGGTTGTCGATGGTCTGCTCGATTCGCGATCGGTCGATCGACGCCACCATCGGCGCCGCCGGCGCCGTCACGCGCAGGGCCACCTCGTGCTCGACGTAGCGCAGGCGCACCTCTTCGAGCACGTCGCGCAGGTCCACCGGTGACAGATCCATCACCGCCCGCGCCTGGTCGAGGCGCTGGACGTCGAGCAGGTCGGTGACCAGGTCGCGCAGGCGCCGCGCCTCGCGGGTCAGGCGGGCTACCCCGGCCGGATCGATGCGCGCTTCGGGGTCGCGCTGCAGCCGGCGCTCCAGCAGCTCGGCCTGCCCCAGCACCACGGTCAGTGGCGTGCGCAGGTCGTGCGCCGCGGCGGAGAGGAACTCCTCCTTCAGCCGCGTCGCGTCCTCGCGGGCGCGGATCTCGCTCAGATGGGCGGTGAGCTCCCGTGCCTCCAGCACGACGGCCGACTGGTCGGCCAGCAGCTCGAGCAGCCACAGGTCGTCCTCGACGAAGATCGGAGCTCGATCCGCGTAGACGGCGAGCGCGCCGAGGCGGCGGTGCTCACTCGTCACCGGCGCGGCGATGATCGTGTGGGCCGAGCTCGTGCGGTACGCCTCGGCATGCTCGGGATCTGCCTGCTCCGCGTCCAGCGCGACGATCCGTCGCTGCTCCGTGAAGGCCTGACCCCCGACGAACTCGTCGCTGCCGTACTCGTCCCAGCCGTGCTGATTGGCCCAGCGCAGGATGCCCCGGCTCTCGTCCGCGAGTCCCAGCGCCGCGCCCGAGGCTCCGAAGGCATCGGCCGCCATCCGTCCCAGCTCCAGCACCAGGCGACGTTCGTCGGGCTCGCGGGTCAGGTGGATGGATCGCTCCAGGAATGCCCGGAGGTCCGGCTCGCGCCAGGCGCGTCTGATCCAGGTCGGCGGGACGAAGCCCAGGAAGAAGGCCGCACCGGCCAGGAGGGCCGCCAGCTGGCCCACGGCCCTGGTCCCGGATGGGTCGTCGAGGAGCAGCTGACCGAGGAACAGCACCACCACCGCACCGATGAACAGGAAGGCGCCGACGCTGACCGCGGCCATGCGTCTCCGGGTGATGCCGCGAGTGCGGCGGCTCTCGATGGTGAACGCCACGGCCGCGTAGCCGCCGACGGCCAGGAAGAAGACGATCGCGGCGACCAGCGCCACGGCGCTGACCTGCTCGACCTCGGGCAGCGAGGTGGAGCCCACGAACCCGAGCACTCCGACGACGACGTA
>DATAKU010000140.1:0-4654 GCA_036261425.1 Candidatus Limnocylindria bacterium
GCCCAGGTCCGCCATGCTGTACGGACCGGGCGGCGTCGACGATGCGCCGTGGCCGCGCAGGTCGTAGCGCACCACCCGGAAGCGGGCAGCCAGGATGGGCACGATCGGATCCCACATCGCCAGCGTGCTGCCCAGCGAGCCCGCCAGCACGACGGTGGGTGCGCCCTCCTGCCCGTCGACGACGACGTGGAGCCGCGCGCTCGGCTCGGGCTGCTGCTCCGCGGCACCGCTGCCGGACGAGCGTTGCGCCTGCGACATCGGTTTCGGCGTCCTCGCTGTGAGGGAGTCCTCGTTGACGCTGAGGATAGTCGCCGCAATCATGCTCGCCGCGCGCCTGGCGGTCCCCGGGTCCGCCCGCGCCGACCGGTCAGCAGGACAGCTGGAGGACTCATGTCGCGACGCATCCGCGCGTGGACGACGATCGTGCCCATCATCGTGGCGTTGGCGGCCTGCGGTGGAGCGGTGCAGAGTGGCGCTCCGGCATCGGCGGAGCCCGGACGCCCCGAGAGGGCCGCCATCACGGTCGGCACGCTGCCGATCACCGATGTCGCGGCGCTGCACCTCGCCGTCGATGCGGGGCTCTTCGAGGCCGAGGGCCTGACGGTGACCCCCGAGATCATGCAGGGTGGCGCGGCGGCCATCCCCGCCCTCCAGGGCGGTGACCTCGACATCGCGTTCGGTGCCTGGCCGTCGTTCCTCATCGCCAATCAGCGGGGCATCCCGCTCCGGGCCGTGGCCGATGGCGTGGCAGCGACCCCCGGCAACACCGAGTTCCTGGCGATGCCCGATTCCGGTCTCGAGGGCGACCCGGGCGCCATGCGCGGCACGACCGTGGCGATCAACACGCTCGGCAACCTGGGCGAGCTGGCGCTGCGCGCCACGCTGGCCGACGCCGGGCTCGACTACGCGGACGTCACGGCGGTGGAGATCCCGTTCCCGGAGATGGCCGCGGCGCTGGAGGGCGGCAGCGTCGACGTCATCTGGGCCGTCGAGCCGGCCCTGACCGCCGCCAGGGCGGATGTCGGCGCCGTGACGGTGGTCGATTCGTACCTCGACGAAATGGAGGGCTTTCCGGTCGCCGGCTATTTCGTGACGGCCGAGTTCGCCGAGCGCAACCCCAATACCGTCGCCGCCTTTCGTCGGGCGATCGAGGCCGCGGCGGACATGCTCAACGACGACCCGGAGCTCCGTGTCGAGGTCGTGCGGGGCTACACCGAGGTCCCGCAGGCACTCCTCGAACAGATCGTCTTCCCCGAGTTCCGCGGGCGGGTCGAGATCGCCGAGCTCGAGCGGGTGTACGAGTACATGATCGACTTCGGCATGATCGAGGAGGGCCTCGATCTGCGTTCGGTCATCCTCGACTGAGCCGATCCCGCCCCCGACGAACCGCAACGGACGCAACGGCCGTCAGACAGTCGAGGCTGGGCGTACCGCTGCCGCCGACGAACCGTATCGTTCAGCCGTGACTGGCACCGCCCGCCCTCAGCGCCACCGCCCCGCAGCCAGCGCGCTGCGCGGGCTGATCGGCGCCGCGGTCCTGCTCGCGGCCGTGGAGGGGTTGACCCGAGCGGAGCTCGTCAACCCGGCCACCCTGCCACCGGCCTCCGCCATCCTGACCACAACCGGACGGATCCTCCTCGACCCCGAGTTCCTGACCAGCGTCGGCGGCACGCTGCTGGCCTGGGCCATCGGGATGCTGATCGCCGCAGCCATGGCCGTCCCGCTGGGCGTGCTCCTCGGCTCGTCGCGGCGCAGCTACCTCGCCGCCACGATGGCGATCGAGTTCCTGCGGCCGATCCCCTCGGTCGCGCTCATCCCGCTCGTCATCCTCCTCCGCGGCCGCGGCCTCGACTTCAAGGTCATCCTCATCGTCTACGCCTCGGTCTGGCCGATCCTGTTCAACACGATCTACGGCATGCGCGACGTGGACCCGCAGGCCAGGGAGACGGCGCGCGCCTACGGGCTGAACCGCATCGCGATCCTGTGGAGGATCTCGCTGCGGGCGGCCTCGCCGTTCATCTACACCGGCGTCCGGATCTCGGCGGGCATCGCCCTCATCCTGGCCATCAGCGCCGAGCTCATCGCCGGTGGCGGCCCGGGCATCGGGACGTGGATGATCGCCAACTCGCAGGCCGGCGTACCCCGCGAGTTCCTGTATGCCGGGATCGTCGTCAGCGGGCTGCTCGGGGTGGCGATCAACAGGCTCATGGTCGCCGGAGAGCACCGGCTCTTCGCCTGGCACCACCGCGTGCGAGGCTCCGGATCGTGAGCGTCGCGGGAGGGGATGCCGCGACCCGGCCGGGGGTGGCCGGCCTCGGTGTCTGGCTCGGCGGGGTCGGGCTGCGGCTCAGCGTGCTCATCGGCATGGCGGTCACCTGGCAGCTCGTCACCACGCTGGTCGACGACCCGGTCAATTGGCCGACCTTCGTCGACGTCATCGGCCGCTTCTGGGACTCGTGGGCCTCCGACCCGGACGCGTGGCTCCGGAGCCTGGCGCCGAGCCTGGGTCGCCTGCTGGCCGGCTGGTTCGGCGCGGTGATCGTCGGCGTCGCGCTCGGCTCGCTCATCGGTCTGTCCGCGGTGGCCCGCCACTCCGTGGGCCCGATCATCCAGTTCCTGCGTGCCATTCCACCGCCCGCGCTGCTGCCGCTCTTCATCGTCCTGCTGGGTATCGGCGACGCGATGAAGGTGGCGATGATCCTGTTCGGCGCGATCTGGCCGGTCCTGCTCAACACGGTCGACGGGGTGAGCTCCGTGGAGCCGCTCCACCGCGAGACCGGGCGCGTCTATCGCATCGGTGTGCGCGACGAGCTGACCCGCATCGTCCTGCCGTCGGCGGCGCCGAAGATCTTCGCAGGTCTGCGGATGAGCCTGTCGATCGCGGTCATCATGATGGTCATCAGCGAGATGGTGGCCACCGTCAACGGCGTGGGCTTCGAGCTGGTGCAGGCCCAGCGCAGCTTCCGGAACCTGGACGTGTGGGCAACCATCGTCCTGCTGGGGATCATCGGGTACGTGCTGAATGCCATGCTGGCCGCCGTCGAGGGGTACGTGCTGGGCTGGCATCGAGGAGCCATGAGGACGAGGTCGTGACGCACCCGCTGCTCGAGGTCGAGCACCTCGGGTATCGCTACGGCGATGCCGATGCGGCCGCGCCGCCGGCCCTCGACGATATCTCGTTCAGGGTCGATCACGGCGATTTCGTCGCCATCGTCGGACCGTCGGGCTCGGGCAAGACGACGCTCCTTCGGTGCATCGCCGGGCTGGGGCACCCGACCTGGGGCGAGATCCGGCTCGGCGGCCACCCCGTCACCGACGTCCCGAAGGAGCTGGCGATCGTGTTCCAGGACTATTCCCGCTCCCTCTTCCCGTGGATGCGGGTCCGTGACAACGTCGACCTGCCGCTCCGCCACATGGGCCTCCCCGCCGAGGAGCGGCGGCAGCGGATCGAGACGGCGCTCGCCGAGGTGGGGCTGTCGAAGGCGATGGACCTCTTCCCGTGGCAGCTCTCCGGCGGCATGCAGCAGCGGGTCGCCATCGCGCGCGCGGTGGCCTATCGCCCGGAGATCCTGCTCATGGACGAGCCGTTCGCATCGGTGGATGCCCAGACCCGTGCCGACCTGCAGGATATGGCCATGGCCGTCTGGAAGGCGCACGACAGCACCGTGCTGTTCGTGACGCACGACATCGACGAGAGCGTGTACGTCGCGAATCGGGTGATCGTGCTGTCGGCGCCCCCGACCACGGTGGCCGCCGAGGTCCCGGTCCCCCTCCCCCGCCCGCGCGACCAGATCGACACCAAGGCCTCGCCCGAGTTCGTCGCGTTGCGCGCCGAGGTGGCGCGTCTCATTCGACGCCGGAAGGCCGATGCCGTCGGCGGCACGTCGCCGGCCGAAACCGCCGCGATCACCGATGACCGATAAGACGGCGTCGATGCGCGACGCCATCGCCGAGCTGGTGCGTGACGGCGACACGGTGGCGATCGAGGGCTTCACCCACCTCATCGGCTTCGCGGCCGGTCACGAGATCATCCGGCAGGGCCGCCGGGACCTGACCCTGGCGCGGCTCACCCCGGACCTCGTCTACGACCAGATGGTCGCCGCCGGGGTGGCCTCGAAGCTCGTGTTCAGCTGGCTCGGCAACCCGGGCGTGGGTTCCTTGCACGCCATCCGCCGTCGGCTCGAGGGCGACGCGGCGCCGGACGACCGGATGGAAGTCGAGGAGTACAGCCACTTCGGCATGGTCGCTCGCTACACCGCCGGCGCGGCGAACCTGCCCTTCTTCCCGCTGCGCTCGTACACCGATTCGGACCTGCCGACCGCGAACCCGCGCATCCGACCCGTGGCGTCGCCCTACGGCGACGAGACGGTCTACGCGGTCCCGCCGCTGAAGCCGGACGTGACCATCATCCACGCCCAGCGCGCTTCGGCTGCCGGCGACACCCAGGTCTGGGGGCTGGTCGGCTGCCAGAAGGAGGCCGCCTTCGCCGCCGGTCGGGTGATCGTGGTGGTCGAGGAGCTGGTGGACGACGCCGTCATCCGCGCCGATCCCAACCGCACGCTGATTCCGGGGTTGATCGTCGACGCCGTGGTGGTCGAGCCGTGGGGCGCGCACCCGTCGTACGCGCAGGGCCACTACGACCGCGACAACGCGT
>DATAKU010000141.1:0-10526 GCA_036261425.1 Candidatus Limnocylindria bacterium
CCAAGATGCGCGAGCAGCAGGCCGCCGACCTGGCGTTCGAGCGCTCACGGGACCTGCCGCGCGACGAGGCCGTGACGCTGCTGACCGAGCGCGCTCAGCCGTTCAAGGTCGAGATCGTCAACGACCTGCCGGAGTCGGAGGGCCCCACGGTCAGCTTCTATCGCCACGGCTCGTTCGAGGACCTCTGCCGCGGCGGCCATCTCGGGTCGACGAAGGACCTGGGCGCGTTCAAGCTCCTCCACACGGCGGGCGCGTACTGGCGTGGCGACGAGACGCGGCCGATGCTGCAGCGCATCTACGGCACCGCCTGGGACACCGCCGAGGAGTTGGACCGATACCTCTGGCGGCTGGAAGAGGCGAAGAAGCGGGACCACCGCAAGCTGGGTCGGGAGCTCGACCTGTTCACGTTCCACCCGGAGTCACCGGCCGCGCCGTTCCTCCACCCGCGCGGCATGGCCATCTGGCGCGCGCTCGAGGACTGGTCGCGCCAGGTGCGCCGCGAGGCGGGCTTCAGCGAGGTCCGCACGCCGAGCCTCGTCCGCAGGGAGCTGTGGGAGACGAGCGGCCACTGGGCGAACTACCAGGACAACATGTTCGTCCTGGACGACTACGACCACGTGTCCGGGCTCAAGCCGATGAACTGCCCGGAGGAGATCCTCATCTACAAGACCCGGGCGCATTCGTACCGGGAGCTGCCGATCCGCTTCGCCGACTACTCGGTCCTGTTCCGCAAGGAGCGCACCGGCGTCCTGGCCGGGATGTTCCGGGTCCGCCAGCTGACCCAGGACGACTCGCACGTCTTCTGCCGCGACGACCAGGTCGACGACGAGCTGCGCCTCGCGCTGTCGCTGGTCCGCAAGCAGTACGCCCCCTTCGGGTTCGAGCCGAAGGCGAAGCTCGCCACGCGACCGGAGAAGCGCATCGGCTCCGACGAGTTCTGGGAGCGCGCGGAGAACCGGCTGCGGGAGCGCCTCGACGAGGACGGCATGTCCTACGAGATGGACGAGGGCGGGGGAGCGTTCTACGGACCGAAGATCGACATCTTCATCGAGGATGCGCTGGGCCGGGAATGGCAGATGGCCACGATCCAGGCCGATTACCAGCTGCCGCAGCGCTTCGACCTCGAGTACCGCGCCGCCGACGGCGGCTTCGAGCGCCCCGTGATCGTGCACTACGCCATCTACGGGTCGTTCGAGCGGTTCATGGGGATCATCACCGAGCACTGGACCGGCGCCTTCCCGCTGTGGCTGGCCCCCGTCCAGGTGATGGTCGTGCCCATCGCTGACCGGCACATCGAGTACGCGGAGTCGGTGCGCGCGGCACTCGCCGAGGCCGGGCTGCGTGCCGAGGTCGACGACCGTTCGGAGCGGATGCAGGCCAAGCTGCGCGAGGCCCAGGAACAGAAGGTGCCGGTGATGGTCGTGGTCGGTGACCGCGACGCGGAGGCGGGCGCCGTCAGCCCGCGGCTGCGGACCGGGGAGTCCTCCCAGGGCGTGGCGCTGGACGACTTCGTCGCGGACCTCGTGGCGCGGAACGCGGCGCGCGAGCTGTGGCCGTACGCCGGGTCGGCCGACTGACGCGTTTCGTGGCCCGGCTTTCATTCACCACGGGGGTTGGTCCTACCCGAAGCGGCCTTCGCGATTCCCTTCATCCACCAGTTCCGTTGGTGCGACGAGGGAGAATCGGCATGAAAGACGTACTCACCCGCCGGCTAGGCCGCGGAGCACCGGCCAAGGTGGTGAATGCGAGAACCGCCCGCGAGGTGAGCGGATGAGGAAGATGCGCGGCGTCGGGCAGCTTGCCCTGCGCTCGACGGACCCGCTGCGGGTGGCCGAGTTCTACGAGTCGGCCTTCGGCTTCCGGCGCCTCGCCGGCGACGAGCACGGCGCCGACCTGGAGCTCGGCGGGTTCGAGCTCAGCTTCCGCCGTGGTGCGCAGGCGACGCGGGACGGCATTCAGATCGGCTTCAAGGTCGACACGGCCGCGGAGGTGGACGCCTGGGCGCAGGAGCTCGCGCGACGAGGCTTCGCGCTGGCGGCGCCGCCATCGGGTGACCGATGGGAGGGGACCCGCTCGTTTCGCCTGGCCGATCCGGACGGCCGGCAGGTGGCGGTCTTCTACGACTACCCGCGCTGAGCGAGCCACGCTCATTGACCATCTGTTCGGTATCGGTGTATCATCCGTCGGCAAATTCGCGTACGTTAGGGGCCTCCGTCCGTGACCGGCCGGTGGCCTTCTTGTTGAAGGGGAGCAGACACTGGCAAGGGACCTCCGCGTCAACGAGATGATCCGCATCCGCGAGGTACGGGTCATCGACGATCAAGGACAGCAGCTCGGCGTGATGCCGACCTTCCGGGCACTCGCGCTGGCTCAGGAGAAGGGGCTCGACCTCGTCGAGGTGGCGCCCACCGCCGTCCCGCCCGTCTGCCGCATCCTCGACTACGGCCAGTACAAGTACGAGCTGCAGAAGCGCGAGCGCGAACAGAAGAAGAAGCAGAAGTCGCAGACCTTCAAGGAGGTCCGCCTGGGCGTCAAGGTCGACGTCCACGACCTCAAGACGAAGGCCCGACGCGCGGCGGAGTTCCTCGACCACGGGGACCGGGTGAAGATCACGGTCCGCTTCCGCGGTCGCGAGATCAGCCACGCCAATCTCGGGCGCGACCTGCTCACGCGGACGGCCGGGCTCCTCGAGGAGCACGGCACCATCGAGCGGCAGCCGCTGCTCGAGGGACGCAGCATGTCGATCGTGATGGCCCCGCTGGAGAAGCGGGCCGAGAAGAAGACCGAGGCCGCGGACGAGGGCGATGCCCAGCCCGCCGGCGAGACCATCGGCGACGCGATCGCCGCCAAGGGTGCCGTGCAGCCGGCCCCCCAGGCGACGACCGAGGCGCCGGCGCAGCAGGGACCGTAAGCAGCCATGCCGAAGATGAAGACCCACAAGGGGACGGCGAAGCGCTACAAGAAGACCGGCTCGGGCAAGTGGATCCGGCCGAAGGCGTGGCGAGGCCATCACCTCGAGATCAAGTCCAGCAGCCGAACGCGCCGCTACGCCGGCAAGGCGCTGGTGGCCGGCGTGCACACCGATGCGCTGGAGCGCCTCATGCCGTACGCCGGCAAGGGCAAGTAGGCGATGGCACGCGTCAAGCGCGGCGTCGCCGCTCACCGCCGACACAAGAGGCTCCTGAACCGCGCCGAGGGGCGCCGGGGCACCCGGTCCACGCTCGTGCGCCCGGCCCGCGAGGCCCTGATTCATGCGCTCGTCTACGCGTACCGTGACCGTCGGGATCGGAAGCGGGACATGCGCCGCCTCTGGATCGAGCGCATCAACGCCGCCTCGCGCCAGCACGGACTGCCCTACGGCCGCTTCATCGCCGGCCTGAAGTCCGCGGGTGTCGAGGTGGACCGCAAGGTCCTTGCCGACCTGGCCGTCCGCGAGCCGGCGGCCTTCGCCGCCATGGTCGAGACCGCCAAGGGCTCCTTTACCAGCTGACCGGCGACCCGACGTTGCCGGTCCTCACGGCCCTGTCCCGATCGCGGGACGGGGTCGTTCCTTTTCGCCCATCATCTGCGACGAGCCGATATGATCGATCTCCGCACTGAACTCGAGGGCCTTCGCGCCACCGCCACCGAGCGCCTCGCCGCCGCCGAGAGCGCGGCGGAAGTGGAGGCCATCCGCCACGACCTGCTCGGCCGCTCGGGGAGGCTGACCGGCCTCCTGCGCCGGCTCGGGAGCGTTCCGGCCGAGGAGCGACCGGCCATCGGCCAGCTGGCGAACGCCGTGCGTGGCGCCCTGGAGCGAGAAATCGCCGATCGGCTCGACACGCTCCGCGGCGCCGACCTCGAGGCTCGGCTCGCGGCGGAGGCGATCGACATGAGCGCGCCCGGCCGGCCGATGCGGGTCGGCCATGCGCACCCGGTGCTCACCCTCATGCGCGACCTGCGCGAGGTCTTCCACGCCTTCGGCTTCGAGGTCTTCGAGGGCCCCGAGATCGAAACCGAGGAGTACAACTTCGAGCTCCTCAACATCCCGCCCGACCATCCGGCCCGCGACCTGTGGGACACGCTGTACGTGGCGGAGCCGGGGAGCATCGAGGCCGGCGCCTCGCGTCCGGCCGACGACGGCACGATCCTGCGGACCCACACCTCGCCGACCCAGCTGCGGGCCATGCACGCGCTGGAGGCGCCGATCCGGGTCCTCACCCCGGGCCGCTGCTTCCGCTACGAGGCCGTCGACGCCAGCCACGGCTTCGAGTTCTGGCAGGTGGAGGGGCTGGTGGTGGACCGTGACACGAGCCTGGCCGACCTCAAGGGCATGCTCGAGGAGGTGGCCCGCGCCCTCTACGGGCGGGACGTGAAGACGCGCTTCCGACCAGGCTACTACCCGTTCACCGAGCCGAGCGTGGCCTTCGACATCGGCTGCCTGGTGTGCGGCGGGGAGGGCTGTCCGGCCTGCCGACGATCGGGCTGGATGACGATCCTGGGGGCGGGGATGGTCCACCCGGTGGTGCTGCGTGCCGGGGGCTTCGACCCCGACGAGTACCAGGGCTATGCGTTCGGCATGGGCCTCGACCGGATGACCATGCTGCGGCACGGCATCGGCGACATCCGGCTCTTCTTCAGCGCCGACCTGCGCTTCGTCACGCAGTTCGCGGAGGGGAGTTAGATGCTCGTCCCGCTCTCCTGGCTGCGCGACTACGTCGACCTCCCGCTGTCCCCCCGTGAGCTCGCCGACGAGCTGACGATGCGCGGCATGGAGGTCAGCTCGATCGACGTCGCCGGGGGCGGCTGGACCGATGTCGTCGTCGGTCGTGTCCTGTCCGTCGAGCGCCACCCGAACGCCGACACCCTGTGGCTGGCCACGGTCGACGCGGGCGACGGGCCGACCCAGATCGTGTGTGGCGCCCAGAACCTCGAGCCGGGGCAGCTCGTCCCCACGGCCCTTCCGGGAGCCGTCCTGCCGGGCGAACGACGCATCGAGCGCTCGAAGATCCGCGGCGTGGTGAGCAACGGGATGCTGTGCAGCGCCGTCGAGCTCGGCCTCGGGGCCGATGCCGACGGGATCCACATCCTCGGCCACGGCGACGAGCTGCCGCTCGGGCAGCCGCTCGAGGAGGCGGTGGGGGAGATCGTGCTGGATGTCGACGTGAAGCCGAACCGGGGCGACGCGCTCAGCATGGTCGGGCTGGCCAGGGAGATCGCCGCGTTCACCGGCGGCGAGCTGCGGATGCCGGACGTCTCGGTCACCGAGTCCGATGACGACGCGACCGATGGCCACGTCCGCGTGCGCATCGAGGCGCCCGACCTCAATCCGCGCTTCGCCGCCCGCTGGTTCGACGGTGTCACGAACGGGCCGTCGCCGGAGTGGATGCAGCAGCGGCTGGTCGCCGCCGGCATGCGGCCGATCAGCGCGGTCGTGGACGTCACGAACTACGTCATGCACGAGCTCGGTCAGCCGATGCACGCCTACGACGCCGATGCGGTGCCCGGCGGCGAGATCGTCGTGCGGCGCGCTCGCGACGGCGAGGAGCTCGAGACGATCGACCACGTCCGGCGGCGCCTCGACGAGCGGATGCTGGTCATCGCGGACCGTGGGCGACCCATCGGCCTGGCCGGCATCATGGGCGGCGCCTCGACCGAGGTGTCCGATGCGACGCGGCGCGTGATCCTGGAGTCGGCCGTCTTCCACGGCCCGACGATCCGGAACACGGCCCGGCGCCTGGGCCTGCGCTCCGAGGCCAGCATGCGCCACGAGAAGGGGATCGGCCACGACCTCCCGCGCCTGGCGCTCGACCGGGCCGCCCAGCTCCTCGCCGCGATCACCGGCGCGCGGGTCGGCCGGGGCGTCGTGGACAACGACCCGGCGCCGAAGGACCCCGTTCGTGTGCGGGTCGACCTGGCACGCACGAGCCGGCTGCTGGGCATCCAGGTCGGCCCGGAGCGCGCCGCGGAACTGCTCGAGCCGCTCGGCTTCGGCACGGAGGAGATCCAGGGCTCGTCGCTCACGGTCGTCGTCCCCGACCATCGGCTCGACGTGCGCATCCCGGCCGACGTGGCCGAGGAGGTCGCCAGGGCGCACGGCTACGACCGCGTTCCCGGCCGCCTGCCGACCGCCACGCTGCCGCCCTACCGCGCCGATCCGAGCGCCCCGCGGCACCGCCTGCGGCGGATCCTGGTCGGGATGGGGCTCGACGAAGCGGTCGGCCACGCGCTCATCGGGCCGGACGACCTTCAGCGCACGTCGTACGACGCCGACGGTGCCGAGCTCATCCGCCTCCACAACCCGCTCAGCGAGGATCATGCGATCCTTCGTCCGGTGATGGCCCCGTCGCTCCTGGCGGGCCTGGCCGAGAACGCCCGGCGCCGCCGCCCCGATGCGTGGCTCTTCGACGTCGGCAAGGTCTACTGGTATCACCCCGGGGCGCCCACCCCGGGGGAGCGTGCGGCGGAGAGCGCGGGCACCGGTCGCTACGAGTCGTGGGAGCTCGGCATCCTGCTGGCCGGGGCCCCCGTCCTGCCGGCCCCGGGCGAGACGCCGACGGTCGCGGACGTGGCGACCCTCAAGGGCGTCATCGACGCGATCCACGACGCGCTCGGCGCGCCGCGGCCGCAGTACCGCGCCGAGCCACCCGACTCGCGCCATCCGCACCGGCACCCGGGCCGCGCCGGGCTCGTCTGCGACGCCGCCGGCCGCCCGTACGGCTCGCTCGGCGAGGTGCATCCCGCCGTGGTCGAGGCCTGGGGCCTCGCTGGCCGGCCAGTGGACGCCGCCCTCGACGTGGGTCGGCTCCTCGCTCTGGCTCCCGAGACGACGCGCGTGCAGCCGGTTCCGCCCGCGCAGCCGATGGACCGCGACCTGGCCGTCGTGCTCGACGAGACCACGCCGGTCGGGGAGCTGTTGCGGGTGGCACGCATGGCCGCCGGGCCCACCCTCGACGAGCTGCGGCTGTTCGACGTCTACCGCGGCGAGCAGATCGGCGTCGGGCGGGTGAGTTACGCGCTGGCGTTCCGCTTCCAGCCGACCGAGTCTGGCGACGAAGCCAGCGTCGACAAGGCGCTGAACAAGGTGCGGGGTTCGCTGCGCCACCACCTTGGCGCGGAGATCCGCTGAGACACCCGGCGCGGGTTCCTTGTCCCGCCGTCGCGGCGACTGCTACCCTTGCGATCGCCCGAGCCGTCTCGACGCGCGCTCCGGCTCATCGTGGAAGGAGGCGTTCGAGGCGTGGAGCTGCTCACGAGGCTGAACTGGGTTGACCTGGCCATCATCGTGGCGCTCGCCATCGGTGTCTTCGTCGGCTTCACCCAGGGCATCATCCGCTACCTGCTGAACGGGCTGGCGGTGATCGTCGCCTTCGTGCTCGCCGCGCAGCTGAAGGGCCCGATCGTGGACCTGCTCGGCTTCTGGACGGCGTTCAGCCCTGAGGGTCGCGAGCTGCTCATCTTCGTGCTGCTCTTCATCGGCCTGGTGGTGGCGGGCTGGTTCGTGATCCGCGCCCTCTATCGGCGCACTCGCCTGCCGATCGTGCGCCAGCTCGACGAGATCGGAGGGGCGATCCTGGGGCTGCTGTGGGTCGCGCTGCTCATCACCTTCCACCTGGTCGTGTACGACTCCTTCTTCGCCACCGGCAACGAGGCCGGCGGCTGGGTCGCCGCCTACTACGACGCCCTGAACGGATCGGTGATCGTCGAGTTCTTCCGCGACACGCTGATCCCGACCGCCGGGTTCCTCGCCCGTCCCTTCGTCCCGGACGAGATTGCCCGCCTGCTGGACCGATGATCCCGGCCTCGGCCGGACCCGAATCGACGCTCGAGCGCGCCTGGTTCGATCGGCCGTCGGTCGAGCTGGCCCGCGACCTCCTCGGTGCGCGGCTGGTGCACCGGACGCCAGAGGGGGTCGTGGGCGGACGGATCGTGGAGGTCGAGGCCTATCGCGGCCCGGAGGACCTGGCGGCCCACTCGGCGCGTGGCCGGACGGCGCGCAACGCCGCCATGTTCGGCCCTCCGGGTCACTTGTACGTGTACCTCATCTACGGGCTCCACCACTGCCTGAACGTGGTGGCCGGGCCCGGGGACAAGCCGGAGGCCGTGCTGGTGCGGGCGCTCGAGATCGACGAGGGTCACGAGCTGGCCCGGGCTCGTCGCGGCCCGAGGGTGGCGGACCATCGCCTGGCGGCCGGACCTGGCAACGTCGGACAGGCGCTCGGGATCGATCGTCGCCACAACGGCCTCGACCTGCTCGACGGCCCGGTGTGGATCGCCCCACGGGGGGTGGGACGCCGCCCGCTCATGCGCCGCGGGCCGCGTGTCGGTGTCGCCTACGCCGGCGCCTGGGCGGCACGCCCCCTGCGCTTCTGGATCGCCGATGACCGACACGTCTCCCGCCGCTGAGCCACGCGCCGGCGCCGCGGCCGATGCCTCCACCCTCCGCGCGCTCGAGTTCGGCGCGATCGTCGAGGCGCTGGCCGCGCTGACCAGCTTCGAGCCGGCGCGCGAGCTGGCCGAGTCCACCGTGCCGGTTGCCGATGCGGCGCACGTTGCCCTTCTCCAGGACCAGACCAGCGAGGCGCGGCAGCTGCTCGACGAGCAGGTTCAGGCCTCGATCGGCGGCGCGCGCGACGTGCGTGGACCGCTGGCCCGGGCCGCGCGCGGAGGTCGCCTGACGCCCGCCGAGCTGCTGGAGCTGGCCGACACGCTGCACGCGACCGCGCAGTTCACGTCGCGCCTCGCCGGCTGGCGCCAGCCGCACCTGTCCGACCTTCGCGCCGAGCTGGACCCCGCGCCCGATCTCGCCGAGCGCATCCGCCGCAGCGTGGACGAGGCGGGGGAGATCCTGGACGGCGCCTCGTCGGAGCTGGCGGCCATCCGCAAGCGGCTGCGAACCGCGCAGGACCGGGTCCGGGAGCGGCTGAACGCGATGCTGCGCTCGTCCCAGATGGCCGGCATCATCGGGGAGCCAATTGTCACCGTCCGTGCCGGTCGCTACGTGATTCCCATCCGGGCCGAGGCCAAGAGCCGGGTCAAGGGGATCGTCCATGACCAGAGCGCCTCGGGCGCCACGCTCTTCATCGAGCCGCTCACGGTCGTAGAGCTCAACAACGCCTGGACCGAGGCGATGCTCGCCGAGGAGCGCGAGGAGGAGCGCATCCTGGACGAGATCTCTCGCGAGGTGGAGGCCCGGGCCGCGTCCCTGCAGGCGTCGCTCCACGCCCTTGCCCGCGCTGATGCCTGGATGGCGCGGGCCAGGCTGGCGGACCAGCTCGACGCGGTGCGGCCCGCCATCGCCGACGACGCGGTCGAGCTCCTGTCGGCGCGGCACCCCCTGCTCGGCGCCGGCGCCGTCCCGATCGACCTGCGCCTCGGGGAGCGGTTCGGATATCGGGCGCTGGTCGTCACCGGCCCGAACACCGGCGGCAAGACCGTCTCGCTCAAGACGCTGGGGCTCCTGGCGCTCATGCACCAGGCCGGCCTGCGCGTCCCCGCCGCGGAGGGGGCGCGACTACCAATCTTCCAGCGCGTCATGGCCGACATCGGGGACGAGCAGAGCATCGCCCAGTCGCTCTCAACCTTCTCGAGCCATCTGCGCAACATCGTGCGCTTCGTCGGCGTCGCCGGACCGCGTAGCCTGGTCCTGCTCGACGAGGTCGGCGCCGGCACCGATCCGACCGAGGGCTCCGCGCTGGCCATGGCCATCCTGGCGCGGCTCCTCGAGGTCGGCGCGCTGGTCGCCGCCACCACCCATTACGCGGAGCTCAAGACCTTCGCGACCGAGCATCCGGGCGTGACGAACGCGGCGGTCGAGTTCGATGTGACGACGCTGCGTCCGACGTATCGACTCAGCATCGGCCTGCCGGGCAAGAGCCAGGCCTTCGCCATCGCCGAGCGGCTGGGGCTGCCGCACGAGATCCTGGACGACGCCAGGCAGCGGATCTCCACCGAGCACGCCACGATGGAGGAGACACTGGCCGCCATCGCCCGTGCCCGCGAGGAGCAGGCGACCGCCCTGGAGGCGGCCACCGCCGAGCGCAGCGCGGCCAGCGCCGAGCACGAGCGCGCCCGGTCCGGTGTGGCCCGTGCCCGGCGTGAGGCCGCCCAGATCCTCGCCGACGCGCGACGGGCCGCCGACGACATGCTTGCCCGCGCCGAGCGCGAGGTGCTCGAGGTGCGCCGCGAGCTGCTTCGCCAGCGCAACCTGGGAGGGGGACGCGGGAGCCCTGGGGCCCAGGCCTTCGAGGAGCTGACTCGGCGGGCGGAGGAGGCGCGCCGCGCCACGGCGCAGAGCCGCGGCGCACCATCTGCGGCCGCGCCCCCCGAGCCGTCGGACGAGCCGGCTGCCGCCGCCGGCGTCCAGCCGCGCGCCGGGCTGTGGGCGCGGTCCCGGACGTTGGGCCAGACCGGGCGGATCGTGGAGGTCAGCGGCCGGACCGGTCGCGTGACCCTCGAGACGGAGGGTGCCCGGCTCGTCGTCCCGGCCGACGACGTGGACGTCGTTCCGGAGCCGGTCAGCGGGCCTGCGCCTCGCGACCTCCAGG
>DATAKU010000148.1:0-3144 GCA_036261425.1 Candidatus Limnocylindria bacterium
ATCGCAGTCCAGGACGACCCGCCGACGCGCGGCTGGCATCACTCCTTGATGTACGGCTTGCCGTCGGCCGCGGGGGCGCGGGTGCGCCCGACGAGCCCGGCCACCACGATGATGGTCACCACGTACGGCACCATCAGCAGGAATTCGGACGGGATGCCGATGTTCAGGATCGAGAGACGCGACTGGACCGCATCGGCGAATCCGAAGACCAATCCGGCCAGGAAGGCGCCGATCGGATTCCAGCCGCCGAAGATCATGGCCGCCAGGCCGATGTAGCCGCGGCCGGCGCTCATCTCGCGCTCGAAGCCACCGGTGGAGCCGATGGTGAAGAAGGCGCCGCCGAGGCCGGCGACCATGCCGCCCAGGATCACGTTGCTGTACCGCACCCAGTAGACGTTGATGCCGACCGTATCGGCCGCCTTGGGATGCTCGCCGACGGCGCGCACCCGCAGGCCCCAGCGCGTGTAGAAGAGCCCGAGGTGGATGGCGATGATCAGCCCGAAGAGCATGTACACGAAGATGTTGTGCCGGAAGAAGATCGGGCCGAGGATCGGGATGTCCGCCAGGAAGGGGATCGGGATGGCGCCGAGGACCTCGGGACGGTTCAGCGCGTCCTGGTACGGCGAGAGCCAGCGCACGGCCAGGAACGAGGTCAGGCCGGTGGCGAAGATGTTGATGAAGAAGCCGGCGATGATCTGGTCGACCCGGTAGCGGATCGCCAGCACGGCCAGGATGCCGGCCATCAGGCCGCCGGCAAGGACGGCGGCGAGCATGCCGATCCAGGAGTTGCCGGTGACCGAGCCGATGACCGCGGCAACGAAGGCACCGGTCAGCAGCATCCCCTCGATGGCGATGTTCACCACGCCCGAGCGCTCGCACAGCACACCGGCGAGCGCACCGAAGACGATGGGGACGGCCCGCTGGAGCGTGCTCTGCAGCACCCCGGTCAGGTTCATCGACTGCCCGGCGGCGACCCACACCAGGAAGCCGAACACGAAGGCCGTGGCCACCAGGCCCAGGACGAGCGCCCAGCGCGCGCCGAAGCCGCGGGTCAGCTGGATGGCGCCGGCGAAGGCGACCGCCCCGGCGAGCAGGAAGCCGGTTCCCTTGGCCGGCAGGTCGAGCGGTGGCAGCTGGATCGGCGATCCGCCGAGGTTGAGGTTGAACGAGGAGACCGCGTCGCCGGCGACCGGGAGCGCGAAGCCGATGGTCATGACGACGGCGGCGATGAGGTAGATGACCCCCAGCACCCGCTGCCGGGTGCGAGCCTGGCGCTCGGCCAGCGTCAGCGTGCGCGGCGTGGCAACGGCGGCGGTCACGAGCCCCACCCCTTGGCGAACACCTCGGTCCCCAGCGTCCGCTGGGTCCGGATGCGGTAGATCGCGCGCACCAGCGCCGGTGCCGCGATGAAGAGGATGACCAGCGCCTGGATCACGACCACCAGGTCGCGCGGGGTGCCGGTGGCGGCCTCCATGGGCGTCGCCCCGGCGCGCAGCGCCCCGAAGAGGAAGGCCGCGGCCACGACGCCCGCGGGCCGCGTGGCGCCGACCAGGGCGACGGTGATGCCGTCGAAGCCGTAGCCCGGTGAGAAGCCGGGGCTCAGGCTCTTCGACGAGCCACCGAGCATCAGGCTCGCGCCCGCCAGCCCCGCCAGGCCGCCGGCGATGACCATCGACATCACCGTGGACCAGCCGGGGCTCATGCCGGCGTAGCGAGCGGCACGCGGGTTGAGGCCGACGGCCCGGAACTCGAAGCCCCACCGCGAGCGGAACAGCAGCCACCAGACGGCCACGGCCGCGAGGACGGCGATGGCGATGCCCCAGTGCGCGCGCAGCCCTTCGACGATCGGCATCAGCCATGACCCGGGCTCCGCGACCTTGCTGATCGGGTCGGAGCGGCCGGGGCGCTGCACGAAGGCCGTCTTCAGCGCGTAGTCGACCGTCCGGTAGGCGACGAAGTTGAGCATGATCGTGACGATCACCTCGTGGGCACCGGTCCGGGCCTTCAGCAGGCCGGGGATGAACCCCCACAGGGCGCCGCCGATGAAGCCCGCGAGGACGGCGAGCGGCGCGTGGATGAACCACGGCAGGCCCACGAACGAGAAGCCGGCGATGATCGCGATCAGCGCGCCGATGTACATCTGGCCCTCGGCGCCGATGTTGAAGAGGCCGACGCGGAACGCCAGCGCGACCGAGAGGCCGGTGAAGATCAGCGGCGTCGCCGACACGATGGTCTCCGACAGCGGACCGAAGGCCCGCTTGACCTCGACCCAGTCGCCGGCGAAGAGCGCGCTCAGCAGCCGCACCGGGTCGCCGATGGAGCCGCTCAGCAGCGCTCCGTACGACTGCATCACGATGCTCCAGGCGCGTCCGACCGCCGCCCCCAGATCGGTGCCGAGCAGGCTCAGCGTCTGCGCGTCGCTGAAGATGATGATGATCGCGCCCACGACGAAGGCCGAGAAGACGGCCAGGACGGGGAGGAGCAGCGCCCGCAGGACGCGCATGCCGCCACGTCCGCCTCGCTCCGGCTCCGGGGCCACCGCCTGGTCCGGCTCACTGGCCAGCATCGGCTGCTCCGGTGCCGGCTCCTCCTGGTCTGGCTGACGCCGGAACGTGTCGTCAGTCATGGCGTGCGTCTCCGGCCGGAGCGGCGAGGACCTCGGCGGCGAGCTCGGGCGACGCGACCTGGTCCTCCGGGTGCGCGCCGCCCATCAGCAGGCCGAGCCGCTCGAAGGTCGCCTCCTCGGGCGACAGGGTCGCGACGATCTTGCCCTGGTACATGACCGCGATGCGGTCGCCGAGGGCCGTGACCTCGTCCAGCTCGCTCGAGACGATGAGGACGGCGGCTCCGGCGTCGCGCCGCTCGACGATGCGCTTGTGGATGTACTCGATCGAGCCGACGTCGAGGCCGCGCGTCGGCTGCGAGGCGACGACCAGCTTCACGCCCGGTCGCGAGAACTCGCGGGCGGCGATGACCTTCTGCTGGTTGCCGCCGGACAGGTTGCCGACGGGGTTGAAGATCGAGGGCGTCCGGATGTCGAAGTCGCGCACGCGCTCGTCGGCCGCCGACGCGATCGCGTCGCGGTCGAGGTTGAGGCCGTTCGCGAAGGTATCGGTCCAGTAGTTGTTCAGGACCAGGTTCTCC
>DATAKU010000067.1:0-11833 GCA_036261425.1 Candidatus Limnocylindria bacterium
GAGCCGCCGGGGGCGGGCACGACCTCCGCGGGAGCATCGGTCGGGTCCGCGGTGGCCGCCGGGGCCGCCACCACGACCGGTGGCCCGACGAGCGTCGGCTGGTTGCCCTGGGCCGCGACCGCGGCGAAGGTCGGCCGCCAGGTGCCCGCGGGCAGGGCGGTCGCCACGGTCCAGGTGCCCGCCGATGCGGTGCCGGCCGTGCGCAGCATGGGGAGCGTGAGGCCGGCCACTGCGGCGGTCACTCCCAACGCCGGGAAGGAGCCCTCGTAGCGGACGTGGAAGGTGAAGAGCGTGACGACGCTGCCGCTCGTCGGGCCGACGGCCGGGTCGAGCAGCTGGTTCGCGGCCGCGGATGCGCGAGGCGGCGCCCCGAGGAGCGCCGCGAAGAGGAGCAGCGAGGTGAGGGCGACCGCGCGAGGGCGCATCAGCCCGACGCCTCCCGCGGCCTGGCGGCCCGCCGCCGCGCGCGCCGGGCCGTGCCACCGGCCGCGGAACGCACGCTGGCTCCGTCAGGCGCATCCCCGTGCGCGTGCGGCTCGATGGTGGGCAACCCGCCTCGCGCCCGTTCATGAAGCCGGTAGATCTCCTCCAGCCCATCGGGCGGGACCCCATCGGCGTACAGGGTGCAGAACACCTCGACCACCTGCGGGTCGAACTGCGTCTCCGCGTTGCGGCGCAGCTCCTCCAGCGCCTCGTCGTGGCTGAGCGCCGCACTGTACGGCCGCTCGTGCACCATGGCGTGGTAGGCGTCGGCGACGGCGACGATCCGCGCGCCCAGCGGGATCTCGGTGCCGCGCAGGCCGTGCGGATAGCCGCGGCCGTTGAAGCGCTCGTGATGGTGGAGGACCACCGGGATGGCGTCGCGCAGGCTGGAGGCCTGCTCCAGGATGAGCTGACCGATGCGCGGGTGCTCCCCGATCGCCTGCCACTCGGCGTCGGACAGCGATGCCGGCTTGTCCAGGATCTCGTCGGGGATGGCGATCTTCCCCAGGTCGTGGAGGAGTGCCGCGATCCGGATGCGCTCGATCTCCTCGTCCGGCAGGCCCATCTCGAGCCCCAGGCCGGTCGCCAGCGACGCGATCATGTCCGACGGCCGGCCGCGGTGGTGCGGCTGCGGAGCCAGGACCGACGCGAGCGCCTGCGTGGCCGTGTCGGCGGCCCACTGGCCGATGGCGGTCGCCTTCGCCCGTCGCTCGGGCGAGATGGGCGCGCGCCGCACCGGCGCCTCCTCGTCGAGCTCCCGGAACAGGTAGACCCGGTTGCGGCCGAGCGACTTGGCGGCGTACATGGCGGCGTCGGCCTGCTCCACCAGCCGCTCGAGCTGCAGCCCTCCGCCGCGTCCGCCGGCGACGCCGATGCTGATGGTGACCTTGAGCGTCTGGCCCGATGCGATCCGCAGTGGCTCCTGCATGACCAGCGTGCGCAGCTCCTCGGAGAGGGTGACCGCGTCATCGGCCGAGGTCTCCGGCAGGATGAGCATGAACTCCTCACCGCCATACCGGCCGAACGTGTCGCTGACCCGGATGGAGTCGGACACGATGCTCGCCACCTGTCGCAGGACGGCGTCGCCCGAGTTGTGGCCGTAGGAGTCGTTGATCGGCTTGAAGCGGTCGATGTCGATGAACGCGACGCTCAGTGGCTTGCCGTGCCGCGCCGCACGCTCCACCTCGCTGGCCAGCGTGCCGAGCAGCGTCTCCCGGTTCGCCACGCCGGTGAGCCGATCGCGCGTCGCCCGTGCCTCGGTCTGCAGGAAGGCTCCGCTGGCGGCGTTGAAGGCGCGCGCCAGCCGGCGCTCGGCCGGAATGCCGGTGACCTTGAGCTCGATGGGCTCGTCGCTGTCCAGGGTGCGCTCCAGGGCGCGCGCCAGGCGATTGAGGCGCCAGCCGACGTAGCTCCAGGCCAGCAGCGCCATGGTCGTCATCCCCGCCGCGGCGGCGACCGCCAGGGCGATCAACAGCGTCGGTCGCTGGTCGGGATCGACGGCGCTGGCAACGCCGAGGACGACCGTCACCAGGGCGGCGACCGCCAGTGGTGCCAGGAACCCGATGGCTCGGACGAAGCTCAGCACGACGCTGAGGATGGCCCATTGGGGTCCCGTCCGGCCATGGCCCGATGGTCCCGCGGTGCGCCCCGGCACAGCCGCTGGGGGCCGCGTTCGGGCAGTGGTGCGGAGGAGTGCAGTACCGCACCGGTACCTTCCGCAGCCCCGGCCGGCATTCGCCGATCGTCGGCTATCATGCGACCGTGCCCCGACCGCACCGCCCGGCCTGATCGTCCCGCACGTGCGCCCTCCGATCCCCCTGCACGCGCCGGCGGATGCGGTGGCGCCCTACCAGCCGAACGGACCCAGGGAGGAGTGCGGCGTGATCGGCGTCTGGGCGCCGGGACTGCCGGTCGCGCGGCTCGCCTACGTCGGGCTCCACGCCCTTCAGCATCGGGGCCAGGAATCGGCCGGGATCGCCGTCAGTGACGGGGAGCGGCTCAGCCTGCACAAGCGCCTGGGCCTGGTGAGCAGCGTGTTCGACTCCGAGACGCTCCTTCGGCTCGAGGGCGTGGACGCGTCCGACTCCCGCCCGCCGGTCGCCTCGATCGGGCACACCCGCTACAGCACCACCGGATCCAACACGCTGCCGAACGTCCAGCCGGTGTACGCGGAGTCGGACCGCGGCGAGCTCATGCTGGGGCACAACGGCAATCTCACCAACGCCCGCTGGCTCCGCGATGAGCTCGGCGAGCAGGGCATCGAGTTCGCCTCCGCCTCCGACACCGAGGCCCTGGCCAAGCTCATCGCCCACGCCCCGGGTCGCAGTTGGGCGCAGCGCGTGGACCACGCCTTCCACCGGGCTGTGGGGGCCTACACCTTCACCATGCTCACCGCCGACGCGCTGGTGGCGGCGCGCGACCCGATCGGCTTCCGGCCGCTTGCCCTGGGGCGGATCGGGAACGGCGGATGGGCCGTGGCCAGCGAGAGCGCGGCGCTCGACGCGATGGGCGCGCAGTTCGTGCGCGACGTGGCGGCCGGCGAGGTGATCACCATCGACGCGGAGGGGATTCACTCGCATCGCTCGTCACGCGCCACGCCCGAGCGCGAGCGACTGTGCGTGTTCGAGTACGTGTACCTGGCCCGACCCGACAGCGTGATCGAGGGCCGGTTGCTCTACGAGGCGCGGCTGGAGATGGGCCGGCAGCTGGCGCGGGAGCAGCCGGCCGACGCCGACCTCGTCATCGCCGTTCCCGACTCGGCCGTCCCGGCGGCCATCGGCTACGCGGAGGAGGCAGGCCTGCCGTACCGCGAGGGGCTGATCAAGTCGCGCTACGTCGGACGGACCTTCATCCAGCCGGCCCAGAGCGGTCGGGAGGAGGCGGTGCGGCTGAAGTTCAACCCGCTGCCCGAGCTGCTGCGCGACCGCCGCGTGGTGGTGGTCGACGACTCCATCGTGCGCGGAACGACCACCGGACCGATCGTGGCCATGCTGCGCCGCGCCGGCGCGGCCGAGGTCCACGTCCGGATCCACTCGCCGGAGATGAAGTACCCCTGCTACATGGGGGTCGACACCGGCCGGCGCGGGGAGCTCATCGCCGCCAGTCACTCGACCGAGGAGATCCGACGGGCCATCGGCGCCGACTCGCTGGGCTACCTGTCGAGGGCCGGGCTGCTCGCCGCGGTCGGCGGACGGACCGAGGCCCGCTGCACCGCCTGCTTCGACGGCAACTATCCGACCGACGTGCCGCTCGAGCTCGACAAGCTGGCCATGGAGCGTCGCTGAGCCGATGGCGCGCACCTACCGCCAGGCGGGAGTCAACGTCGAGGAGGCCGAGCGCGCCGTCGAGCGCATCGCCCGAGCCGCTGCCACCACCCGTACCCCGGCGGTGCTGGGCGGCGTCGGCGGCTTCGGGGGACTCTTCCGGTTCGACCCGTCAACCCATCCGGATCCGGTGCTCGTGTCGAGCACCGACGGCGTCGGGACGAAGCTCAAGGTGGCGGTCGGGCTCGGCCGGCACGACACGATCGGCATCGACCTCGTCAATGCCTGCGTGAACGACATCGTCGTCACCGGCGCCGACCCGCTCTTCTTCCTGGACTACCTGGCCGTCGGAACGCTGCGCGCGGAGGTGGTCGAGGAGATCGTGGCCGGGGTGGCGGCCGGCTGTGCCGCCGCGGGCATCCCGCTCATCGGCGGCGAGACCGCCGAGATGCCCGACCTGTACCACGGCGACGACTACGACCTCGCCGGCTTCGTGGTCGGCGTCGTGGCGCGGGCCGACCTCGTCGACGGCTCGCGCGTCCGCCCCGGCGACGCGCTCATCGGCCTGCCGTCGTCGGGACTCCACACCAACGGCTACTCGCTGGCGCGTCGCGTGCTGCCGGAGAGCACCTGGCAGGAGCCGATGCCTGGCGGCGGCACCGTGGGGGACGCCCTGCTCCAGATCCATCGGTCCTACCTCGACGAGGCACGCATCCTCCGTCGCGCCCTGCGCGAGGCGGGGAGCGAGGTCGCGGCGCTGGCGCACATCACCGGCGGCGGCTGGGAGGGCAACGTGCCCCGCACCCTCCCGCCGGGGCTCGGCGTCGAGGTCGACACCGGGGCATGGCGGGTGCCGCCGATCTTCAGCCTCATCCAGGATCGAGGGGACATCGCCGACGAGGAGATGGTGCGCACCTTCAACGTCGGCATCGGCATGACGGCGGTCGTCCCCGAGGCGATGGTGGACGTGGCGCTGGCCGCCCTGCCGGAGGCGCGTCGCATCGGCCGCGTCATCGATGCCGCCGACGGCGAGGCGCGCGTCCGCTTCGCGTGAGCGCGCGACGGTGAGGCTCGGGGTCCTGGTCTCGGGCCGAGGCTCGAACCTCGAGGCCCTCCTGGACGCCGGATTCGCGGTGGCGCTGGTGATCAGCAACCGGCCGAGCGTGCGCGCGCTGGAGGTCGCGGCGCGGTACGGCGTGCCCTCCCGCGTGCTGCGACGGGCCGACTTCGCGGATGCCGCGGCCCGGGATGCGGCCATCGGCAGCGCCCTGACCGATGCGGGGGTCGACCTCGCCGTCCTGGCCGGCTACGACCAGCGGCTGCGTGCGTCGTACTTCGCCGCGTTCGCCGGGCGCACGATCAACATCCATCCCAGCCTGTTGCCGGCCCACGGCGGAGCGGGGATGGTGGGCCCGGCCGTCCACGCGTCAGTGCTCGCGTCCGGCGACCCCGAGACGGGCGTCACCGTCCACGAGGTCACCCCGGAGCTGGACTCCGGGCCGATCCTGGCGCAGGCCCGGGTGCCGGTGCTCCTCGGCGACGATGCCGAGTCGCTCGCGTCCCGCGTCCTGGTCGAGGAGCATCGGCTGCTGGTGGCGACGCTCACCCGGCTCACCGGCAGCCGGGCTGGCGGCGGATAACCGGGCTCTGGCTCTCAGGGCCGCGACGCGAAGCGCTCGATGGCCGCGAGGGCCGGCTCGAGCATCGGGTCACCGCCGGCGTGGCCGGTCGGCACCAGGTGGAGCTCGGCACCCGGCCAGCGTCGGGCGAGCTCCCAGGCCACGTCCGGTGGGCTGCTGATGTCGAATCGCCCATGGACCAGGACGCCGGGGATCCCGCCCAGGCGATGCGCGTTGTCGAGCAGCTCCGTCGGGTCGAGCCACGCAGCGTGGCGAAAGTAGTGTGTGACGGTGCGCGCGAACGTCATCCGGAAGTCAGCGCTCGCGTACCGCGGGTTCGGCTGCCATCCCTCCTCGAGCGACACCACCGCGTCCTCCCAGTCGCACCAGGATCGGGCGGCCCGCCGCCGCACCTCGGGATCGGGGTGTTCGTGGAGCAGGTGGTGGTATGCGGCCACCAGGTCCTCCGTCGCATTCGGGCCGGCCGCCGCGGCACCATCCGCGAAGCGACGCCACTCCTCGGGGAAGAAGCGACCGGCATCGTGGTAGAGCCAGCGGATATCCGATGGCCGGGTCAATGTCACCGACACGAGCACCATCTCCGAGACGCGCCGGGGGTGGCGCTCGGCATAGGCGAGCCCGAGCGTCACGCCCCACGAGGCGCCCACGACGAGCCATCGGTCGATCCCCAGGTGGACGCGCAGCCGCTCCAGGTCGGCAACGAGATGGTGGGTGGTGTTGTCACCGAGGGCTCGCATCGGATCGGCGGCTGAGGGGGTGCTGCGGCCGGCCATCCGCTGGTCGAAGGCGACGATTCGCCACCGATGCGGGTCGAACCACGTCCGGGCGCCGCGCCATGGCGCCGCCCCCGGCCCCCCGTGAAGGATGACGGCCGCCTTCCCACGCGGGTTGCCGAAGGTCTGCCAGCTGATGGCATGCCCGTCGCCCACGTCGAGCATGCCCTCGCTCGTGGCCTCCGGCTCGGGATGGAGCTGCGGCATCGGTGTACTTCCTCCGGTGGGGACGGCGCGGCGTCCAGTCCGGTCGAGCGACCCGCGGCACGTCGCGTGCTAGCATGCCCCGTGGCGCGGCGCCGCCACGACTCCCCACGCAACGAGGCCTCACGAGCTAGATGGACGCGATTCTCGAACCGATCGGCGAGTTCTGGGAGGGGTTCCTGAACAACCCGATCGTGCAGCTGGCCAGCCAGCTCATCGTCATCTACGTCGTCCTCCTCTGGCTCGGCACGGCGTACTGGGCCTTCCGCGACATGCAGGCCCGCACCGAGAACCCGATCCTGCCGTACTTCGCGGCCGCGCTCATCATCTTCTTCACGCCGCTCCTCTTCGTCTTCGCCGTGGTGCTCTACCTCATCGTCCGGCCGCGCGAGACGCTGGCCGAGGTGTACGAGCGCTCCCTGGCCGAGGAGAGCCTGCTGGCCGAGGTGGAGAAGAACGAGCTGTGCCCGGTCTGCCGCGACCGCGTCGACAGCGACTGGCTGGTCTGCCCGAACTGCCGCACGCGGCTCCACCGCGTCTGCCCGTCCTGCAACCGCCTGGCCGATCCGACCTGGCCGCTGTGCGCCTACTGCGGACGTGAGTTCGAGCGTCCCGCCCGGGCCGCCTCCCGCGCCCGCGCTCCGCGCCCGGCCGAGGAGCCGGTGGCGACGGTCGGCGACGAGCCGACGGACGCCACGGCCGAGCACGCCCGCCTGCGCGGGGCGACCAACACCTGAGCCAGGATCCGCCGACGGCGCCCGACGGCGCCGATCCCCGCGACGACGCCACGGCGCCCGACCGCGTTCCGCCGCTCTCGATCCTGCCCCGCGGGCCGCATCCGACGCTGGGTCCGGACACGGTGCGCATGCCGGACTGGCCGGGGCCGGTGATGGGGATCGTGGGCGGCGTGCTGGCGGTCAGTGGCCTCGCCCTCGGCACGCTGGCCGCGACCGGGCAGGTATCCGTCGCCAACCCCGACCTGTTCGGCTGGGTGGCCATCGTCGGCGCGCTCCTTTTTGCGGCCGGCCTGATCTACGGCGCCGTCCGCCAGATTCGCGTCCGCCGCGTCCTGCCTCCCGAGCGCTACCGCGGACCGGCGGTGATCCTCCTGCTGGCCCTGGCACTGGTGGCCGCCACGGCCATCCAGGTGCCCTTCGCCGGCGACGTTGGCGCCCTCATCTTCGGCGAGGGGGAGATGAGCACCCTGGGCGCGGTCGTCCTTCTGACCTCGACGCAGGCCGCTCTGCTCGTCGTCGCCTGGCTGTTCGTCTTCCGTCCGAACGCGCTCGCCGGACTCCAGGGCCCGCTTCGTCCGGGCGCGGGCGCCGCGCTGCGCGCCGGGCTGCTATGGGGCGTCGTCGCCTGGCTCGGCTCCACGCTCCTGCTGGCCGCGGTGGTCCTGCTGCTGCAGGCGGTCGGCATCGATACGGAGCCGCAGACGGCCGAGCTCGCGGTCGCGAACCTGGATCCGTGGATCGTGGTCCCGGCCGTGGTCATCCTGGCGCCGATCGCCGAGGAGATCTTCTTCCGCGGGGTGGTGTTCAACGCCTGGCTGCGCGAGGGCGGCCGGCGCTGGGCGTTCATCGGCTCGTCATTGCTGTTCGCCGCCATCCACCTGTCGCTGGCCTCGCTGCTGCCGATCTTCGCGCTGGGCCTGGCGCTGGCCTGGGTCTACGACCGCACCCGAAACCTGCTGGCGCCGATGGCCATGCACGCGGTCGTCAACGGCGTGTCGGTCGCCTTCGTCCTCCTCGCCCCGGTCGACCCGACCCGCCTGCCCGTCTGATCCTCGGCGTAAGCGGACGGTAAGCGTCCGATGATCGGCCCGGATTAGCGTGCGACCGATGACGACGCAGCCGATTCGGCTCACCCCACGAGAGGCCCGGCCAGCCCGGGTTGAGCCCGCCGATCGCCTGGTCCAGCTCGGCCCGGACGCCTGCGACGACCACGAGCTGCTCAGCATCCTGCTCGGCTCGGGCGGTCCGTCGGTGCGCACCGCCCGCCGGCTGATCGAGCGTTTCGGCTCCCTTGCTGACGTCCTGCGAGCGCACCCGGCAGAGCTCCGGGTGGCCGGCATCTCGGCGGCCGCCGCGTTTCGGCTGGCGGTGACCGCGGAGCTGGGTCGGCGCGCCGCGCGCGCCTGGCCCACCGAGCCGTGGCTCATCCGCACGCCGGCCGACGTGGCGGACCGCCTCGTGGACGCCATGGGCCTGCTGGACCGGGAGGAGCTGCACGTCCTGATCCTCGACACGAAGAACGTCGTGTCCGCGCAGCGCATGGTCTATCGCGGCAACCTGGCCGGTTCGTCGGTCCGGGTGGGGGAGGTGTTCCGCGACGCGGTCCGGGCCTGCGCGGCCGCCATCATCGTGGCGCACAACCACCCGTCGGGAGACGCCACGCCGTCGGCGGAGGACCTCCGCATCACCGCGGAGCTGGCCGAGGCGGGGAGGCTGCTCGACATCGAACTGCTCGACCACCTGATCGTGGGGCGCGGGCGCTGGACCAGCCTGCGCGCGGTGGGGGCGCTCGGTCAGCCGCCGACGATCCGGTAGATCGCCCCCGAGCGGAGGTCGGCCAGGTACAGCTCGCCATCTGCCGCCTCGCCGAAGGCGGCCACCGAGGCATCGGTCTCCAGCAGCACGCGCGGCGCCATGCCGGTCGCCTCGGCATCGGACGGGACGCCGAACAGCGTTCCGCTGCAGTAGTCGCTGAACAGGTACCACCCGGCCAGCCCCTCGATGCGGGCGCCGCGGTAAACGTGCCCGCCAGTGACCGAGCAGCCCAGGTCGTGCCCGTACTCGGTTACCGGCAGGACCAGTCCGGCGGGGTCGCAGCCGGTCTGCGCGAAGCAGTGCGTGCCCTCCAGCACGTTCCACCCCAGGTTCGCACCGGCGTCGGCGGGGATGCGCAACCGGCTCACCTCTTCCCACGCTCCCTGGCCGACGTCGGCGATCCAGAGGTCGTCCGTTGCGCGGTCGAAGCTGAACCGCCACGGGTTGCGCAGGCCGTAGAGGTACACCTCCGGAGCGCCGCCGTCGCCGTCGGCGAAGGGATTGTCGGCCGGGATGGCGTACGGGTCTCCGCCATCCACGTCCAGGCGCAGGATGGCGCCGAGCAGGGTGGACGGATCCTGGCCGTTGCCCTGCGGGTCGCCGCCGGCTCCGCCGTCGCCGAGGCCGAGGTAGAGCATCCCGTCCGGCCCGAAGGCGAGCTGGCCCCCGTTGTGGTTGGCGTACGGCTGGGAGACGCGGAGAAGGACCCGCTCGCCGGCCGGGTCGAGCGATGGCGCGTCGGGGTCGGTGGTCGTGAAGGTGGCCAGGACGGTGTTCCCGTCGCGGTCGCTGTAGTGGACGAAGGCGCGCGGATCGTCCGGCCATTCCGGGTGGAGCACCAGGCCCAGCAGACCCTGCTCGCCCTCGCCGCGCACCCGATCGGTGATGTCGAGTGCCATGGCGGTGGTGCCCGCGGCCGGGTCCACCATCACCACGCGTCCGCCGCGCTCGTTCACCAGCAGGCGACCGTCCGGCATCGGCGAGATGCTGATCGGATCGGCGAGGCCCGATGCCACCGGCTCCAGGCCCAGGGCCGGCGGCTCCGCGGCGATCGGTGTCGTGGTCGGCGCCGTGCTGCCGGACGCACGCGGCGTCGCGGTCGCCGACCCGTCGGTCGCGACGGCACCCGGCGGCGACGGGCTGCCGGCCGGTGTCGGGGTCGCGGGCGTGGGCGATGGCGCGCTGCATGCAACCAGCAGCGCGCCCGTGAGCAGGACGCAGGGACCAAGGCGGCGCAGCGGCATCTCCGGGCCATTGTGGGCCGGATCGGGTAGGGTTGCCGGACACCGATGACGACGACGAAGGAGAGCCTGCGCCGCAGCGTGCGCGCCGCCCTCGAGGCGGCGGATCCGGGACCCGGCGAGGTCGGGACGCGCCGGACGATCGTGATCGAGCGGATCCAGCCGGAGCTTGACGGTGGTCGCTATCCCGTGAAACGGGTGGTCGGCGATCAGCTGCTGGTCACCGCGGACATCTTCGCGGACGGGCACGGCCTGCTCGACGCGGAGCTGCTGCTGCGCGCCGACGACGAGGAGCACTGGCGGACCGCGCCGATGCGCCCGATCGACAACGACCGCTGGTCCGGGCACATCGAGCTGCTGCGCAACCGGTGGCATCGGTTCGCCATCGAGGCCTGGCGCGACCATTTCGGCACCTGGCGCGACGGGCTGCGCAAGAAGCTCGAGGCCAGCGTCCCGGTCCCCGCCGAGCTGGAGGAGGGCCGGATCATGCTCGTCGCCGCCCTCGCCCGGGCCGAGCTCGCCGAGGCGGCGGACGACCTGCGCGTGATCCGCGATGCCCTGGCGGACTTCAACCGCGCCCGCTCGACGGCGACGCGCGCCGCCCCGCTCCTCGACGAGCGGCTGCTCGCCGCCATGCGCCGGCACCCCGACCGCCGGTCCGCAACGCGCTCGACCGAGCTCCGGGTGGTCGTGGACCGCGAGCGCGCCCGGTTCGGCGCCTGGTACGAGCTCTTCCCGCGCTCCCAGGGCCGGGACCCCCAGCGCCCCCGCGCCACCACGTTCGCCGAGGCGGAGTGGCGCATCCCGCACATCGCGGCGATGGGCTTCGACGTGGTCTACCTGCCGCCGATCCACCCCATCGGCCGCACCAATCGCAAGGGGCGCAACAACACGCTCAACGCCGGTCCCGACGATCCGGGATCGCCGTACGGCATCGGCTCCGAGGCCGGTGGTCACGACGCGGTGGCGCCGGAGCTCGGGGGCCTGGCGCAGTTCCTCGCGTTCCGGGAGGCGGTGGAGCGCAACGGGATGGAGCTGGCGCTCGACATCGCCATCCAGGCGTCGCCGGACCATCCCTACGTCACCGAGCATCCAGAATGGTTTCGGCACTCGCCGGATGGCTCGATCAAGTACGCCGAGAACCCGCCGAAGAAGTACCAGGACATCTACCCGATCTCCTTCGAGTCCGAGGACCGCGCCGCCCGGGAGGCGCTGTGGCGCGAGTGGAAGCGGGTCTTCACCGTCTGGATCGAGCGCGGGGTCCGAATCTTCCGGGTCGACAACCCGCACACCAAGCCGATCCCGTTCTGGGCATGGCTCATTCCGGAGATCCAGCGCGAGCACCCCGACGTCATCTTCCTGTCGGAGGCCTTCACCAGGCCGAAGATGATGCGCCAGCTGGCGAAGGTCGGCTTCACCCAGAGCTACACGTATTTCACCTGGCGTGAGCGCGCGGGGGAGCTGCGCGACTACCTCACCGAGCTGACGCAGGGGGAGATGCGCGAGTACTACCGCGGCAACCTGTTCACCAACACGCCGGACATCAATCCGCTGCACCTCGACCACGGCCGGCCCGCCTTCGTCATCCGCACCGTCCTGGCGGCCACGCTCTCGACCGCGTACGGCATCTACTCCGGCTGGGAGCTGTGCGAATCGGCGCGGCTCGGCGAGCGGGAG
>DATAKU010000068.1:0-1844 GCA_036261425.1 Candidatus Limnocylindria bacterium
CCCGCCACCGGCGAGCTGCCCGACGGCCGCGCCCAGGTCGAGCACACGTCCGACGAGGTCTTGATCGATTCGGGCGAGTTCAGCGGGATGGCGGCATCGGAGGCCATCGGCGCCATCACCCGCCAGCTGACCGATCTCGGCCTGGGCCAGTTCGCCGTGACCTACCGCCAGCGCGACTGGGTCGCCGGCCGGCAGCGCTACTGGGGCTGCCCGATCCCGATCGTGTACTGCGACGAGCACGGGGCGCAGCCGGTCCCGGAGGACCAGCTGCCGGTCGTCCTGCCGACCGACGTCGACTTCGCGCCCACCGGAGTCTCCCCGCTCCAGTCGCACGCCGAATGGCTGAGCGCCGAGTGCCCGGTCTGTGGTGGACCCGCCCGACGCGAGACCGACACGATGGACACCTTCGTGGACTCGAGCTGGTACTTCCTGCGCTACTGCTCGCCGCACGAGACGGCGGCGCCGTGGAACCGCGAGCAGGTCGACGCCTGGATGCCGATCGACCTCTACACCGGGGGCGCCGAGCACGCCGTCATGCACCTGATGTACTTCCGCTTCTTCACCAAGGCGATGCGCGACCTGGGCCTGGTGGGCATCGACGAGCCGACCCTGAAGCTGCGCAACCAGGGCCAGATCCTGGGCGCCGACCACAACCGGATGAGCAAGTCGCGCGGCAACGTCCAGGCGCCGGACGAGCTCACCGAGCGCTACGGATCGGACAGCGTGCGCGCGTTCCTGATGTTCATCGGCCCGTGGGACCAGGGCGGGCCGTGGTCGTCCACCGGCATCGACGGGATCCATCGCTGGCTCGGACGGGTGTGGGGTGCCGCCAGCGCCGACGTCGACGGCGCGACAGGGGCGCGTCCCGCGACCGATCAGATGCTGGGCACGCCCGACGAGCTGACCCGCGCGCTGCGTCGGGCGACCCATCGGACGATCGACGCGGTGGCCGCCGACTACGAGGCATTCCACTTCAACACGGCCATCAGCAAGTTGATGGAGCTGACCAACACGGCGATCCGGGCGCGCGAGGCGGGCCTGGCCGGCACCGATGTCTACGCGGAGGCGATCGACACGCTCCTCCTGCTCATGGCCCCGGTGACGCCCCACCTGGCCGAGGAGCTGTGGGAGCGGCGCGGGCATCCGTACAGCATCCACCAGCAATCCTGGCCGGTGGCCGACCCGGAGCTGGCGGCGGCCGACACCATCGAGCTGCCGGTGCAGGTCGATGGCAAACTGCGCGACCGACTGGTCGTGACGCCGGACACCCCGGCCGAGGAGATCGAACGCCTGGCGCTCGCCTCCGAGCACGTTCAGCGCTACCTGAACGGGCGGCCGCCGAAGCGGGTCGTCCAGGTCCCGGGCAAGCTCGTCAACGTGGTGACTCCGCGCGACTGACCGGGTCGGTTCACGTCGAGTAAGGCACCGATAACGCGGTGGTAAGTGCCGCTTCGGTAGCCTGCTGCCCTGCTTCCGGAGCCGGGCGTCGAGTGCCCGGACGCCTGGCTTCGGACGCAGACGCACGTGTCCCGCTCCTCGCCTCCCCCGAGGTGGTCCGTGTCCCGCACCGATCGCATCGTCATCGCCGCCGGAGGAGCGGCGCTCGTCCTTGCTGCCGCGGCCGCCTGGGTGCTCGTCGCGCCATCGGGGCCGGAGGAGCCGCCCGACGGTGCCGCGCTCCTGCTTCCCTCGGTCGGAGTGGCCGCCACGCCGGCGATCGAGGCAGGTGCGTCGCCACCGGCCGAGATCTTCGTCGACGTCCAGGGCGGCGTGGCGCAACCCGGCGTGCGGCAGCTGCCGGCCGGGTCGCGCGTGGCGGACGCCATCTCGGCGGCCGGCGGCTA
>DATAKU010000169.1:0-5746 GCA_036261425.1 Candidatus Limnocylindria bacterium
CTCGATGTTGACGAACGTCTTCTCCATCGGCATGTTCAGCTGCTTCGCCACGTTCTCGATGATCCGCAGGTTCGCCTGGTGGAACACGAACTGGTCGATCTCCTCGATCGCCAGCCCGGCGTCGCGCACGGCCGCCAGCGCCGACTCGACCAGCTGGCGGGTGGCGTAGCGGTACACGTCGCGACCGAGCATCTGGACGAAGTGCTTGCCCTCCGCGGCGGTCTGCGGCGTGGCCGGACAGGCACTGCCACCGGCAGGCACGATGATGCCCTCGTAGCCGGTGCCATCGGCGTAGAGCTGGAAGCCGGTCATGCCGCCCGGCTGCTCGCTGGCCTGGAGCAGGATGGCGCCCGCCCCGTCGCCGAACAGGACGCAGGTCGTGCGGTCCTGCCAGTTGAGGAAGCGGCTCAGCACCTCGACGCCGATGACCAGCACGTTGCGGTACATCCCGCTGCGGATGAAGCTGGAGCCGGTGGCCAGCGCGTAGACGAAGCCCGAGCAGGCAGCCCCGAGGTCGAATGCCGCCGCGCCGATGGCCCCCAGGTCGCGCGCCACCAGCGTCGCGGTGGCCGGCATCGGGTAGTCGGGCGAGCAGGTGGCGACGATGACGAGGTCGACCTCCGACCCCTCCACGCCGGCCACGGCAAGGGCGTCCCGTGCCGCGTGGACGCTCAGGGTTGCCGTCGTCTCGTCGTCGGCCGCGATGCGTCGCTCCCGGATGCCGGTGCGGCTCACGATCCACTCGTCGCTGGTGTCGACGATGGTGGAGAGCTCGTCGTTCGTCATCACCCGCTTCGGCGCATACATCCCCCAGCCGGTGATCAGCGCGTTCTTCATCGAGGTGCTCCTTGGGTTCGGCGGGCGGTGGGACGGCTCATCGGGGGTCGACCTCCAGCAGCGGTTGCTTGCGCTTCACCAGTGTCCCGTTCTCGACGAGCACCCTGGTGATGCGGCCGGAGACGTCGGACTTGATCTCGTTGAACAGCTTCATGGCCTCGATGAGGCCGATGACCTGGCCGGCGGCGATCTCGTCGCCCTCGTTGACGTAGGGTCTGGCGCCGGGCGAGGGCGCGGGATACCAGACGCCGGTCAGCGGCGCCGTCACAAAGCGCATCCCGGCCGCCGGCTCTCCGAACGGCGAACCGGCCTCCGGAGCCACAGCCGCGCCTCCCTGCGCCGGCGTGGTCGCGGCAGGAGCCGCGGCGCTGGCGGGCGCCGGCCCTGGCCCCGGCACCGGTCGTGCGAGTCGCACGCCCAGGTCACCGATCGACAGCTCGAGCTCGTGGAGCCCGGCCCGCTCGAAGGCGGGAGCCAACAGGTCGATCGCGGCCAGGATGCGCTCCGGTCGATCGGTCATGCGCCGTCGTACCGCCGGAAGACGAGGGTGGCGTTGTGCCCGCCGAAGCCGAAGCTGTTGCTCATCCCGACCTCGACCTCGGCCTGGCGTGCCTCGTTCGGGACGTAGTCGAGGTCGCAGTCGGGGTCCGGGTGCTCGAGGTTGATGGTCGGCGGCAGGATGCCGGTCTTGATGGCCTGGATGGTGGCGATGGCCTCGATGCCGCCGCCGGCCCCCATCAGGTGCCCGGTCATCGACTTCGTGCTGCTCACCGGCACGCGATAGGCGGACTCGCCGAACAGGGTCTTGATGGCGGCGGTCTCCGAGCGGTCGTTGGGTGGCGTGCTGGTGCCGTGGGCGTTGATGTAGTCGATGTCGTCGGTGGTCAGCCCCGCGTCGGCGATGGCGATCCGCATCGACTCGACCGCGCCGCGACCGCCCGGCGCCGGCAGGGTGATGTGGGACGCGTCGTCGGTGGCGCCGTAGCCGACCAGCTCGGCGTGGATGGTGGCCCCGCGAGCCCGGGCATGCTCGAGGGCCTCGAGGACCAGGACTCCGGCCCCGTCGCCCATGACGAAGCCGTCCCGCTCGGCGTCGAACGGGCGCGAGGCCTTCTCCGGCTCGTCGTTGCGCTTCGTCGAGAGCGCCCGCATGGCGCTGAAGGCGGCGATCGGGATCTCGCCGATGCCCGCCTCCGCGCCTCCGGCGATCATCACGTCGGCGTCCCCGCGGCGGATGATGTTCAGCGCGTCACCGATGGCGTGGTTGCTGCTGGAGCAGGCGCTGACCGTCGCGTAGTTGGGACCGCGGACGTTGGCATAGATGGCGATGTAGCCGGCGGCCATGTCCGGGATCATGGCCGTGACCAGGAACGGGCCGACCTTGTCGACCCCCTCGAGCGTCGCCTCCTGGATGTCGCGGATCATGGTGTTGATGCCGCCGATACCGGAGCCCACGATGGCGCCGGTCCGGTTGGCCAGGGCATCGTCGGTGATCGGGTTCGGCAGGCCCGCGTCGCGCAGCGCCTCGACCGTCGCGGCCCAGGCGTAGTGGACGTAGCGATCGTTGCGACGGATCTCCTTCTTCGGCATCACCGCCGCCGCGTCGAAGCCCTTCAGCTCGCCGGCGATCTTCGCGTCGACCCGCTCGGGGTCGAAGAGCGTGATGCGGCCGATCCCGCTCCGGCCATTGACCAACGCGTCCCAGAAGGCTCCGACGTCGTTGCCGACCGGGGTCAGGGCGCCCATGCCGGTAACGACCACCCGGCGCTCGCCGTCACGCATCGGATGCGTCCCCACCGGCGCCGCCGCCGAGAGACTGGTCGCGCGGGATGATGATCGACAGGGTCGCCTCCGCCGCAATCTCGCCGTCGACGCTGGCGACGGCACGCACGCGCCCGAACATGCCGCGCAGCTTCTCCACCGTCACCTCCAGCCGGAGCGTGTCGCCGGGGAGGACGAGCCGCTTGAAGCGGCAGTTGTCGATCCCCGCGAACAGACCCAGCTTGCCGCGGTACTCGTCGAGGGTCATCACCGCGATGCCGGCGGTCTGCGCCAGCGCCTCCACCATGAGGACGCCCGGCATGATCGGGCGGCCCGGGAAGTGGCCGGTGAACTGCGGCTCGTTGGCCGTCACCTGCTTGAGGCCCACGGCGCGCTTCCCCGGCTCCAGCTCGACCACGCGGTCGACGAGGAGGAACGGGAAGCGATGCGGCAGGATCCGCATGATGTCGGCCGCCTCCAGCGGGAGCGTGGGCTGAGCGGTGGTATCGGTCGTCATCGGTTCGGTTGGTCTCCTTCGGCGGATCGGACGCCTCAGCCCCGCACGAACGTGGCCGGGCCGACGCGGTCGAGGAGGTTCGTGCTGACGCGGGCGTCGACGAAGGCGTCGTTCTCGATGATCCCGCGGTGGAACGGGATGTTCGTCTTGACGCCGCCGACCTCGAACTCCGCGAGGGCGCGGCGTGAGCGCGCGATGGCGATCTCGCGGGTCTCGCCCCACACGATCAGCTTGGCCAGCAGGCTGTCGTAGAAGGGCGGGATCTCGTACCCGGGGTAGAGGTGCGTATCGACTCGGACGCCCGGCCCGCCGGGCAGATGGAGCGACTCCACCTCGCCGGTCTGCGGCGAGAAGTTGTCGCTCGGGTCCTCGGCGTTGATGCGGAACTCGATGGCGTGGCCACGGAAGGCGATCTCCTCCTGGCGCAGGCTCAGCGGCTCCCCGGACGCGATCCGGATCTGCTCGGTGATGAGGTCGATGCCGGTGATCATCTCGGTCACCGGGTGCTCGACCTGGATCCGGCAGTTGATCTCGATGAAGTAGAAGTTGCCCTGGCGGTCGAGGAGGAACTCCAGGGTGCCGGCGCTCTCGTAGCCGGCCGCCACCACGCTCCGGATGGCAAGGTCGCGGAGCCGCTCGCGGGCCGCGTCGTCCATGGCGGGCGACGGGCCCTCCTCGATGATCTTCTGGTGGCGGCGCTGCACGCTGCAGTCGCGCTCGCCGAAGTGGACGCCGTTGCCGAGCCGGTCGACCATGACCTGCACCTCGACGTGGCGCGATTCCTCGATCCACTTCTCGAAGTAGATGCTGTCGTCGCCGAAGGCGGCCTGGGCCTCGGAGCGCGCGAGCGGCAGGGAGGTCTCCATCTCGCGCGGCGAGCGCACCAGCCGCATGCCCCGCCCGCCGCCGCCGGCCGAGGGCTTGAGGAGGACCGGGTAGCCCGCCTCGGCCGCCTGGTCGAGCGCATCGGGCAGGTCGGCAACGATGCCACGGCTGCCCGGGACGGTCGGCAGGCCGTTCGCCGCCAGCATCCGCCGCACCGCGTACTTGCTCGCGAAGCGCTCGAGGACCTCCGGTCGCGGACCGATGAAGACGAGGTCGTGCGCGGTGCAGGCCTCGGCGAACGTCGCGTCCTCGCTGAGGAAGCCATAGCCGGGATGCACGGCATCGCAGCCGGTGATCATGGCGGCGCTGATGAGCGCCGGCTGGTTGAGGTAGCTGCGCCGCGCCTCGGCCGGGCCGATGCAGATCGCCTCGTCCGCCATGCGGACCGCCAGCGACTCGCGATCGGCCTCGCTGTAGGCGACCACGGCGCCGATGCCCAGGTCGCGACAGGCGCGCAGGATGCGGACCGCGATCTCCCCGCGGTTGGCGATGAGGACCTTGGAGACCATCAGGCCGATGCCTCCGCCCCGGCCACCAGCTCAGCCGCCGCCGCCACGCCGTCCGGCTCCCCCGCCGCCACGGCGGCGATCCCCGGCGCGATGCGCTTCACCATGCCGACCAGCGCCCCGCCAGGGCCGCACTCGACCATCCGGTCGACGCCGTCGGCCACCATGCGCTCCACGCTCCGCACCCACTCCACCGGGGAGCGAACCTGCTCCGCCAGCAGGGCGCGGATCCTGGTCGCGTCGGTGATCGGCTCGGCCGTGACGTTGCTCACCACCGGGAAGCCGGCGTCGTGCCAGGTCTCTCCCCCGAACGCGTCAGCCAGGGCCTCGGCAACGTCCGCCATGAGCGGCGAGTGGAAGGCTCCCGAGACCGGGAGACGCAGGACGCGCCTGGCTCCCGCCGCCTTCAACGCGGCCTCGGCCGCCCCGATGGCCGCCATGGCTCCCGAGATGACGACCTGGCCCGGCGCGTTGTCGTTGGCGACCACCAGCTCCGTGGGCCTGGCCGTGGCGGCCACGATCTCCTCGACCGCGGCACGATCCAGCCCGAGCACCGCCGCCATGCCGCCCGCGGCGTCCGCGGCCGCCATGAGCTCGCCGCGTCGAGCGACCAGGCGCAGCGCAGCGGGAAGCTCCAGCACGCCGGCGGCCACCAGCGCGGCGTATTCCCCGACCGAATGGCCGGCGGCCAAGGCCGGGGTAACGCCGCCGCGCTCCTGGAGGGCGCGCAGGGCGGCCACCGAACTGGTGAGCAGGCACGGCTGCGTCTGGCGCGTGTCGTTGAGGCGCTCGGCCGGACCCTCCCAACAGGTGCCGCTGACCGACCAGCCCAGGGTGGCATCGGCGATCGCGAAGGTCTCGCGGGCGGCGGCGGAGGCGTCGGCCAGGGCGCGGCCCATGCCGACCGCCTGCGACCCCTGCGGGCTGAACAGCAGGGCCAGGCTCACGACGCGACCTCCGCCGGCTCGAGCTCCACCACCACCTGTCCGTACTCCACCGCCTCGCCGCTCTCGGCCACGAGGTGACGAACGGTCCCCGAGCGCGGCGCGCGAACGTCGTGCCGGACGCCGAGCATCTCGACATGACCCAGGGCGTCGCCCTTGCTGACGCCCAGTCCTGGCCCGAGCCCCTCGGCGTAGACGAAGAAGCCGACCGCCGGGGACGAGACGCCGACGGCCGGGTTGGCCGGATCGCGCGGGTCCGGCGCCCCGGCGGGCGTGCCGGTCGCCTCGGTGATCGC
>DATAKU010000021.1:0-4812 GCA_036261425.1 Candidatus Limnocylindria bacterium
TCTCCGTGCTGAACGTGTAGACGCTCAGCGTCTCGACGCCACGATCGCGGGCGCGCCGGACGATCGGCCGGATGGCCTCGATGCCCTGCACGTGGCCGGCGAGCACCGGCAGCCCGCGCTCGCGGGCCCAGCGGCGGTTGCCGTCGGCGATGATCGCGACGTGACGGGGTCGGACCTCCTCGTCCGCCACCCGTCAGACCTCCAGGATCTCGGCTTCCTTCCGCTCGGCTCGCGCGTCCGCGGCCTCGATGTGCCGGTCCGTCAGCTTCTGAAGGTTGTCGAGCTCGCGGCGCTCCTCGTCTTCGCTCAGCGTGCCGTCGCGCATCGCCTTCTTGAGCTGGTCGGCCGCCTCGCGGCGGTGGTTGCGGATCTCGACCCGCGCCTCTTCGGTGCGGCGGCGGGCCTGCTTCACCATCTCCGTGCGCCGCTCCTCGGTGAGGGGCGGCACGTTGAGCCGGACGACGGTGCCGTCGACGTTCGGGACCAGGCCGATGTCGCTCTTGGTGATCGCCTTCTCGATGGCCGACAGGACCGATCGGTCCCAGGGCTGGATGACGATGAGGTGCGGATCCGGCGTGCTGATGCCCGCCACCTGGTTGAGCGGGGTCTGCGTGCCGTAGTAGTCGATCACGATCCGCTCCACCAGCGCGGTCGAGGCCCGGCCGGTGCGAATCCCGGCGAAGTCGCGCTCCATCGCCTCGATGGCTCGCTGCATCTTGGGTTCGACGGCGGTCAGCGCCTCGTGGGTCATCGGGTGTCCTCTCCTGAGATCAGGGTGCCGATGCGCTCGCCCCGGACGGCGCGGGCGATGTTGCCCGGGACCGTCATGTCGAACACGACGATCGGCATCTCGTTGTCCATGGCCAGGCTCACGGCGGTCGCGTCGAGCGCCTGCAGCCGATTGCTCAGCAGCTCGGTGTAGCCGATCTGGCTGTACCGCGTGGCCTCGGGGTGCTTCTCCGGATCGGCATCGTACACCCCGTCCACGCGCGTCGCCTTGAGGATGACCTGGGCGTGGACCTCGACGGCGCGCAGCGTGGCGGCCGTGTCGGTGGTGAAGTATGGGTTGCCGGTGCCGGCGACCATCACGACCACGCGGCCCTTCTCGAGGTGCCGCACCGCGCGCCGCCGAATGTAGGGCTCGCAGATCTCGTTCATCGCGATGGCGCTCATGACCCGCGTCGGACAGGCGAGCTGCTCGAGCGCGTCCTGGATGGCGAGGCCGTTCATCACGGTCGCCAGCATGCCCATGTAGTCGCCGGTCGCGCGATCCATCCCGCGCGCGCTGGCCGCCAGGCCGCGGAAGATATTGCCCCCGCCAACCACGATGGCGATCTGGGTCCCGTCGCGGGCGACCTCGGCCACCTCCGCCGCGATGCTGCGGACGGTGGCCGGATCGATCCCGTACTCGTGCTGCCCGAGGAGCGCCTCACCCGAGAGCTTGAGCAGCACCCGGCGCTCCGGAGTGGCCTCGCCGGCCGTGGCCGTTTGGCCCATCGGTCAGGCGGCCTCGCCGGCGGACTCGGTGGTCTCGCCCACGCCCATGCGGACGAAGCGCGCGACCCTGATGTTCTCGCCCAGCAGGGCCACCTTCTCGGTGATGAGGTCGGAGACCTTCTTGTCGGTATCGCGGAACGGCTGCTCCAGCAGGACGACCTGCTCGAACCACTTGTTCAGCTTGCCCTCGACGATCATCGGGATCCGATCGGCCGGCCGGCCGTCGCGCTCGGCGTCGACGGCGAACAGCCGCTTCTGCTCCTCCAGCACGTCGGCGGGGACGTCGTCGCGGCTCACCCACAGCGGGGCCATCCCGGCGATCTGCATGGCGATGTCGCGCGCCAGCTGCTGGAAGTCGTCGGTGCGGGCCACGAAGTCGGTCTCGCAGTTCACCTCGAGGAGCACGCCCAGCCGCGACCCGTGGTGGATGTAGCTGGTCACGATCCCCTCGCGCGCCTCACGGCCGGCTTTCTTGGCGGCGGTCGAGAGCCCCTTCTCGCGGAGCCACAGGACCGCCTTGTCGTAGTCGCCGCCGGACTCCTCCAGCGCGCGCTTGCAGTCCATGATCCCGGCGCCGGTCTGCTCGCGCAGACGCTTCACGTCCTCTGGCTTGATCATCAGCGTGTTCGTCATGTTCCTTCCTGCCGCCGCCTACGGGCGGGGCTCCTTGGCGTGCTCGTCGATCAGGCGCTCGTGCTCGCGATCCGGATCCCGGTTCGGCTCGCCCTCCTCGAGGTGCGCGGCGCGGCGGGCGCGGGCGCGACGCTCCTCCTCCTCGTCCTCCTCCGGCTCGGGCTCGAAGACGAGCGCCTCGCCGGCGGCCAGGGCCGTGGCGTAGTCGGCCTCCGAGGTGAGCGCCGCCTCCTCGACCGGGGGCAGCGCCTCGGCCTGCTCGAACTCCTCGTCCAGGCGCGCCTGGCGCTCCTGGATGGCGGTCGTCGCGGCGTCGGCCACCAGGTTCGTGATCAGCTTCACCGATCGGATCGCGTCGTCGTTCGCCGGGATCACGAAGTCGATGAGGTCCGGATCGCAGTTCGTGTCGGTCATCGCCACGATCGGGATCTCGAGGCGTCGGGCCTCGGCCACGGCGATCGACTCGCGGTGGGGGTCGACGATGAACACCGCCCCGGGCAGGCGGCGCATCTTGCGGATGCCGCCGAGCGCGGCGTCGAGCTTCGTGATCTCGTCGTTCAGCTTCGAGGCTTCCTTCTTGGTGAGGCGCTCGAACTCGCCGGCGTCGCGCCGTGCCTCGAGGGCCTCCAGGCGCTGGATCCGTCGCTTGATGGTCTGGAAGTTGGTCAGCATGCCGCCGAGCCATCGGGTGTTCACGAAGTGCTGGCCCGAGCGCTGCGCGGCCTCGGCCAGGGCTTCCTGTGCCTGCTTCTTGGTCCCGACGAAGAGAACGCTGTCGCCGCGGCGGACCGTCTCGCGCACGAAGTCGAGCGCCCGCTCGAGGCGCGTGACGGTCTGTGCGAGGTCGATGATGTGGATCCCGTTGCGCTCCGCGAAGATGTACTCGCGCATCTTCGGGTTCCAGCGCCGGGTCTGATGCCCGAAGTGGACGCCCGCCTCGAGCAGCTGCTTCATGCTGGTGGCAGCCAAGTGATACCTCCGGTTGTTCCTCCGCCCGGCCTCGGAGACCGTGGTCGACCCGCAGCTGGCGCGGGCACCGACGACCATCGGGATCGGTCGAGCGTGTGAAATGGGGATGCGCACGAGCTCGTGCGCGGCGCGAAGTATAGCAGACGAGCGGCTCCCGGCCCTATCAGCGGCCTGAGTCGCCTGCGCCACCCCGCACCATACCCAACGGTACGCAAGTACTCCCGGGGTCACCCGCCCGTACCTTGACCCTCCCTCGATCGCTCCTAGCATCGGCCCGCGCCGTGGGACACGCCCTGCTCGGCGGCCCTGCACCAACGGGACGTGCACACCTGGAGGTCTGATCGTTGCACCGGACGAAGCTCCTCGCGCTCATGGCGAGCATCGGAACCACGCTCATCGTCGGCCCGATCCTGTCGGCCGTCGCCCTTGCCGCCGACCCGGTGGTCGTCCGCCCCGGCGACACCCTCACATCGATCGCCAGGCGGCACGGAGTGACCATCACCGATCTCGTCACCTGGAACCGGCTCGCCGATCCGAATCGCATCTACGCCGGCCAGCGCCTGGCCGTCGAGCCCGCCCCCGCTCCGACGGCCCCTCCCGCAGCTCCGGCCGTTCCGGCTCCGGCTCCCGTGGCCGCGCCCACCGTGCCGAAGGCGACCACCGTGCACACCGTGGCCCGCGGCGAGAGCCTGTGGACCATCGCGCGCCGCTACGGCGTCAGCGTCAGCGCCCTCGCCGCCCACAACGGCATCGCCAACCCGTCGCGCATCTACGCCGGCCAGCGCCTGAGCATCCCGGGCACTGTTCCCGTTCCCGCCCCTCCCACCCCGGGCCCGATCACGGCCCCCATGCCGGCCTCCATGGCCCGACTCGTCGCGCAGCGTGACGCCGTTCGCGTGGTGATCGTCGAGGAGGCGGCCCGCTTCGGCGTTCCCGCCAGCCTGGCGCTGGCCGTGGCGTGGCAGGAGTCCGGCTGGCAGCAGGGAGTGGTGAGCAGCGCCGGTGCCATCGGCGTCATGCAGCTCCTCCCCGCGACCGCGGACTGGGTCGCCGGAGCGATGCTGGGCGCGCCGGTCGATCCCCATGACCTGCGGCAGAACGTCCGCGCCGGCGTCCGGCTGCTGGCGCACTACCTCGACCGCTACGACGGAGACCGTGACCTCGTGCTGGCCGCCTACTACCAGGGGCAGCGCGCGGCCGACCGCCATGGCGTGTATCCGGTGAGCCGTCCGTACATCGCCTCGATCAGGATGCTGGAGGCCGTCTTCGGCGGCTGACGCTCACCAGCCGATGCCGGGCAGGCGACGCAGGCGCCAGCCGCCGGTCGGATCGTCCGGGATCGGCTCGGCGGTCACCAGGTCCACGCGCAGTCCCCGGTGCGGCGGAGCCGTTCCGGAGGTCGCGAAGGCGGCCAGGGTCCGAGCCAACCGGGCGACCCGGCGACGATCGACGCTCGTGGCGGCGGACCCGGTGCGAGCCGACGAGCGCGCGCGGACCTCGACGGCCACCAGGCAGCCAGATGGGTCGAGCGCGACGAGATCGACCTCGCCACCGCCCGCGGACCGCAGCCGGCGGGCAAGCACCCGCCATCCATGCTGCGTCAGCCAGGCGTCGGTGACCTCCTCCGCGCGCTGTCCGAGCTCGTGTCGCGGGTCGCCCATGGACGGCTCCTCGTGGGAGGCGAGGAACGGCGATCAGTCGGGGTCGAGCAGC
>DATAKU010000026.1:0-2206 GCA_036261425.1 Candidatus Limnocylindria bacterium
GTACGGGTGGGTTAGTACGTTTGCGCCATGACTCTCGGCGCCCCCATACTGGCGAGGCCGACCCTCGTGCCGGCGCGGACTCTTCCTCAATCATCCCGCGGACCAGGGGGATCGAAGGATCAACGTGTCGCCCGAGCTGACGATCATCGCCGTCACGGCCCTGATGGCCGGACTGCTGCTCGTCGGCATCATGCTCGCCGGACGTGGTCCCGCCCTGGGCGCCGCGAGCGCCGAGCGAGCGCTGGCTCACGGATCGCCGCCGCGTGCGGCCACCGTCGATCGCGAGCCCCCCGGAGCCGAGACGACCCTGCGCGTGGTGTGGTGGCTGACCATCACCATCGTGCTGCTGGGCGTCGGGATCAGCGGGTCCTTCGCCGCCGGCCAGGGTCCGATCTTCCTCCTCGGCGCGGCCGCCGTGGCCGCGGTCGTCGCCTTCCACGAGGTGCCCGGCCACGCGCATCGTGGGCGGGTGGTGCGACTGGCCGAGGTCGCGATGGCCATAGGGCTCATCGGCGCGCTGCTGGCGCTCACCGGCTTCGCGTCGTCGCCCTTCGCCATGCTCTTCGCGCTCGTCGCGGTGGTGGCGGCGCTGGCGTACGGGCCTCGCGCCGGCCTGGCGGCCGCCGGCCTGGCAACGGCGGCGTTCGCGGCCATCCTGCTGGTGGACCCCAGCCTGGGCAGCTACGGACCGGACGACGCGCTTCGGCTGTCCATCGGCCTGGGCGCGACCTGGCTCCTGGCCTTCGTCTCGATCGCCTACGCCGAGCACCAGCGTCGTGCCATGCGTCGCTACATCGACCTGGCGCGGACCGACGGCCTGACCGGCCTCTACAACCGCGCCCAGCTGTTCACCACCCTCGAGCAGGAGGTCAGCCGCACGCGGCGCAGCGACCGCGGCTTCTGCGTCCTCATGATCGACCTGGACGGCCTGAAGCTCATCAACGACAGCGCGGGGCACCTGCGTGGCGACGCGGTGCTCAAGGGTCTGGCGAGTGTCATCGCGGGCTCCATCCGCACGGTCGACAGCGCCTACCGCTACGGTGGCGACGAGTTCGTGGTCCTGCTCCCGGAGACCGATATCATCGGCGCCTTCGTGGTCGCCGAGAAGATCCGTGTCGGCGCCGAGGAGGTCGGCCTGGGCGCGGACGACGAGCCGATCACCAGCGTCAGCATCGGGCTGGTTTCCCATCCGGAGGACGGCGCCACCGCCGAGGAGCTGATGAGCGCCGCGGACCGCGCGATGTACCAGGCCAAGCGGCTCGGCAAGAACCAGATCAGCGGCAACCCGCGTCCACGGCCGGCGCTGCTGGGTCGTCGATCGGCGGTCGCGCAGCCACCGGTCCCGGCACCTCCCGACGAAGGCGAGGTGCCGCCGGAGCCGCGACCGATGGCGTCACCGCCCGTTCGCCGGGGACCGCCGAACGGCGCCAGCGCGCCGCCGGAGGAGCGCGCCGTCCCGGTCGAGCTGGGCCCGGTTCGACCCGAGGCCGCGACCGCCGCCAACGGCGCCGACGAGGAGGACGAGGCCGACGCCCAGACCGTGCGCCGCCAGATCGCGGCGGCCTCGCGATCCTTCGATCCGGATCACCAGATCCGGCGGGCCATGGATGCGTTCCTGTCGCCCACGCCGGTGGAGCGCGACGCGTCCGGCCGCGAGCACTGACGAGGACGGTCAGCCCTCGCTGATCGCGCTCCAGTCAGGGACGATCTCCCACCAGATGCGCCCGGCCGGAAGGACGACCGGCTCCCCGGTGTCGGCGTAGGTCCAGGTCGTGAGGTCGCCCTCCGACGGACGCGACCAGCGCACGTCGTGTCCCTGGCCCCCGACGTAGAGCCGGCCGGTGCCCTCGCCGACCAGGTGCTGGTAGCGTCGCGGGTACCCGCCCGGGTCGAGCTCGCCCGGAAGCACGTCCTGGCGGACCTGCTGGACGATGACCGTCCGGGCGCTGATCCGTTCCCCGGTCACGGCGTCGAAGTTCGGAGCGCCGCCATCGGTCCGCAGCCACATGCCGGAGCCGGCGTCCCACTGCCAACCGAAGTGCCAGAACGAGGCGGTCGAGAGGCCGATCGAGCCGACGGCGCGCCCGGCCGGCAGCGACGGGGCGGCGGCGTAGGCGAACGGTGCGCGCACCTGTCCGACCCGGTCGACGAGCCGCGCCATGAGTCCACCCTCCGCGGTCTCCATCACGTCTCGGGCGCGATCGAC
>DATAKU010000070.1:0-14525 GCA_036261425.1 Candidatus Limnocylindria bacterium
GCAGCAGGAGCTCGTCGAGCGAGCACAGAGCGGCGACCACGACGCGTTCAGCGCGCTCGTGACGCCGGAGATCCAACGACTCTACGGACTCGCGGGGCTGCTGCTGCACGATCGAAGTCGGGCGGAGGACGCCGTGCAGGACGCGTTGCTCAATGCGTGGCGGGACCTGCCCAAGCTGCGCGACCCGGCCCGCTTCGACGCATGGCTTCGACGCCTGGTGGTCAACGCGGCCCACGACGAGGGCCGCCGGCTCGGCCGGCGCCGCGGCGAGGTCGAGCTCGACGTGACCTATCACGGCGGCTCGGTCGCCGACGAGTTCGGCGGCCTGCTGGATCGAGATGAGCTGATGCGCGCCTTTCGACGGCTCACCGATGAGGAGCGGGCGGTGATCGCCCTTCGCTACTACCTGGACCTCTCGAACGCCGAGGCCGCTGCCGCACTCGGCGTTCGGGAGGTCACCTACCGGAGCAAGCTGCACCGCGCGCTCCGGACGCTCAACGCGGCGCTCGCGGCCGACGCGAGAACGGTCCGACGACCCGAGGGAGAGTTGACATGAACGACGATCGCGTCCTGCGTGATCTCGAGGAGCGCTGCGCTCGGACGCTCCACGCCGCGGCACCGGTGCCGCCGGCCGGGTTCGCCGAGCGCTGCCTGGCGCGAACGGCGGTGGAGCCGCAGCGCCGCGGCCTCGGGATCGGTCTGCTGCGCTTCGGTCCGCCGCTCGCCGCCGTGGCCGCCGTGGTGGTCCTGGCCGCGGTGGTCGGACTGCAGGTCGGCAACCTCATCCCGGACCGCGGTCCGGGCAGCGTGCCAACGGTCGCTCCGACCGTCGCTCCGAGCGTCGCTCCGTCGTCGCCGCCCTCGTCGCCAAGCGCCTCCCCGACCGTCGCTCCGACGCCAGACGTCACCCCGTCGCCGCAGCCATCGCCGACCGAGCCGGCCGCCTTCCCGGGCGGATCGGCGACGTGCACGAACGACCGGCTGGGCTACACCGTCTCCTACCCGGCGGACTGGGTGACGAACGAGGAGATGGACCTCGACGAGTTCGAACCGGGTCCGGACACCTCGGCCTGCACCTACTTCGGCGAAGGACCGATGGACCTGCGACCGAACGCGGCCCTCCCGGCATCGGTGGCCATCTCCTTCGCTCGCGAGAGCGAGGCGCCGCCGGCGGCCGGTGAGGTCGTGAGCGAGCGCGACCTCGTGGTGGACGGACGCCCCGCCACGGTGCGTGAGTATGCAGTGCCCGACGGGGACCTGTTCCTGGGCGACGGCGCCCGCGTGTACCAGGCGGTCGTCGAGCTGGAAGGCGGCGAGGTGCTCATCCTCGGCACGGACTCCACCCGCGACGGCGACTACGCCCAGCACCGAGACGTCCTCGACGCGATGCTCGCGACCCTGGAGCTGGATTGAGTCGCGCGGCGGGCCTGGCGGGCCGATCTATCGGCGCCGCCCGCCTCGAGCGTCGGTTGGCCCAGGATCCCGCCGATCTATCGGTCAGGGAACGGCCTGAACCATGCGCAGATGCGGGTTTCTCGCCGGCTGGATGCCGATAGATCGGCGTAGAGGCGCGCCGCTCCACCCCCACGTCGCGCCGCGACGATCTATCGGTTCACTGACCCGCCAGGAGGTCCCGGACCTGGCGCTGAACCCTTCCCAGCAGCGCCGATGCGCCCCGCAGGCGAAGCGGGCTGACGACCTCCGCCAGGGCCATGCGCGACGTCACGTCGCCGGGCACCGCGAGCACGTCCCCGGCCGGCAGCCCGTCGAGCCCGGCGTGGAAGATGCCCGCGAAGCCGCGAGTGGTGGGGGACTCGGCCGGCGCATCCACGAAGAGGTGGACGCGGCGCTCCTCGTCCAGCTCGGTGGCGACGAAGAGCGGGGACTGGCACTCGGGCACCGGCTCGAGGCGCTCGGGGTGCGCCGCGTAGCGCTCCGGCAAGGACGGCAACGACTGGGAGTACTCGAGCAGCATCTCCAGCCGGTCGCGCGGCGGCGACGACGCGAAGTCCTCGACGATCTCCGCCAGCGCCGGTGGCAAGGTGCCGGCGTCCGTCGTCACGCTTCGGGCTCCAGGTCGCGCTCGATCGGCAGGCGGACCGCGTTGCCCCACTCGGTCCACGACCCATCGTAGTTGCGGACGCGCTCGAAGCCGAGGAGGTGGGTCAGGGCGAACCACGTGTGGCTCGACCGCTCACCGATGCGGCAGTACACCACCACGTCGTCCGACTCGGCCAGGCCCGCCTCCCCCCGGTAGAGCTGCTCCAGCTCGGCGCGCGACTTGAAGGTCCCGTCGTCGTTGGCCGCGCGCGCCCAGGGGACGTTGCGGGCGCCGGGGATGTGGCCGCCGCGCAGCGCGCCCTCCTGCGGATAGTTCGCCATGTGCAGCAGCTTGCCGGTGTACTCGTCCGGAGACCGCACATCGATGAGCGGCTTCCCGAGGTGGGCCAGCACGTCCTCGCGGTAGGCGCGGATGCGGGCGTCGTCGCGCTCGACGACGGGGTAGTCGGTCTGGGGGCGCTGGGGCGCATCGGTCGTCATCGGCCTGCCCTCGGCCTCCCACTTCGCGCGACCGCCGTCGAGCAGGCGGAGATCCGGATGGCCGAAGAGGCTGAAGACCCACAGGGCGTAGGCGGCCCACCAGTTCGACTTGTCGCCGTAGAAGATGACGGTGTGGTCACGGCCGATGCCCTTGGCGCGCATGAGCTGCGCGAAGCGCTCGGCGTCGAGGTAGTCGCGGGTGACCTGGTCGTTGAGCTCGGTGTGCCAGTCGACCTTCACCGCACCGGGGATGTGGCCGGTCTCGTAGAGCAGGATGTCCTCGTCCGACTCGACGACCACCAGGTCCGGGTCGTCGAGGTGCTCCGCCAGCCAGGCGGTGGTGACGAGCTTCTCGGGATGTGCGTACTCGGCCAGTCTGGGGTCGGGATCGTGGGGGAGGGCCATGGGGAGATCGTAGTCGCTCGGCCGCCGATCCCCAAGCGGCCAGCCGGCTCAGGCCGCGGTGGCGGCCTCGCGCACGCGGCGCACGGCTTCTGCCACGCCTTCCTTCCACGGCCAGCCGTGACCGGGCAGGACCCACCGAGCACCGGTCGCCTCGATCGCGGCCAGTGATGCCAGCGCTGCCTCGGGGTCATCGGTGAACGGAGCCGGCCCCGGACCGTCCGCGCCGGTCAGCACATGCCGGGTGGTCAGCCCGTCGCCCACGAAGACCGCCTCGAGGCCCGGCACGTGGTACGCCACGCTGCCCGGCGAGTGCCCCGGCAGCGGGATGACGCGGGGCGACCCGGGCAGGTCCAGGGTCTCGGCTCCATTGAGCGTCCGCACGTCGGTCAGGTACTCGGTGCGCAGGCCGCCTCGCCGGCCGGCGTACCACAGGAACCTCAGCAGCGGACCGATGCGGACCTTGCCCCAGCTGATCGACGGCTTGACCTCTCCGCGGGCGCGGGCCGCATCAGCCTCGTGGACGTGGACCGGAACGCCGTGGTCGCGGCGCAGGCGCTCGGCGAAGCCGATGTGATCGGTGTCGCCATGGGTCAGCAGGACCGCTCGAACGTCGGAGACCGACCGGCCCATGCCCCGCAGCTCCGCGACCAGGTCCCGCCACTGGCCGCTGACGCCGGCGTCGATCAGGGTGACGCCGGAGGCGTCCTCGACCAGGTAGGCCGCCACGATGTCCGAGCCGATGCGATGGAGCCCCGGAGCGAGCCTCATCGGACGGCCTCCGCGAGCCGATCGCGCACCTCGGGCCCGAACGCGACCAGGCCGATGGCATTGAGGACAACCAGGGCCCCGAAGCCGATGGCCGGCACGATCCACCCGGCCGTGGCCAGTCCGCCGGCTGCGACGAGGAGCAGGGCGGTGCCGATGGCGTCCTTCCGGGCCCGGGACAGCCCGTTGTCCGTCTTCGGCGCCACGACGAGCGCCCAAGTGGCGATGAAGAGTGTCGCGCCGACGAGAGCGACGGTCCACCCGAGCGGTGACCCGCCGGCGAGGCGATGGCCGGCGATGGCCACGGCGACGCCGCCGCCGAGCTCGAGGAGGAAGCGAAGAGCGAGGTTGGTGAGGGCCATCAGATGTCCATGCGTGCGAATCGGGTTCGATGGCTATGCTATATAGCTATCATGGCTACTGTCAATAGCCGCTAACGAAGGAGCGCCGACGTGCCGACCCCGGCTCGGACCTCGATCGAAGCCATCGTCGCCGCAGGACGTGAGGCGCTCGCCACGGACGGCCTCGCCGGCCTGAGCATGCAGCGCGTCGCCTCAGCGGTCGGGGTGCGAGCCCCATCGCTGTACAAGCGCGTGCGGGACCGCGACGAGCTCATTCGCCTCGTCGTGGAAGATCTGCTCAGGGAGCTGGGCGCGACCCTCGAGAGGGCCACGGGGACGGGCGACCCGCGACGGGATCTTCGTGCGCTGGCGTACGCGTTCCGTGACTTTGCGCACGCCCAACCCAACGCCTACGGCCTGCTCTTCTCCAGGCTCCCCGATGGCGCCATGCCCGACCCGCGCCTCCTGGTGGAGGCGAGTGGACCCGTGCTGCGGACCGCCGAAGCGCTGGCCGGTTCCGACGTCGCGCTGCCGGCTGCCCGCACCATCACGGCCTGGGCCACGGGCTTCGTTCGCATGGAGCTGTCGGGCGGCTTTCAGCTGGGCGGTGCCGTGGACGAGGCGTTCCGGTTCGGCATCGATCGGCTCAGTGACGCCCTCGATCGACGCTGATTCCCATTCCGGACGCTCCTTGTCATGAACTCTTGGGACGATTGGGACATGGAGAACCGAGCTTCCTGGACCACCCACCACATCACCCTTCCTGATGGTCGCCGCGCGGCCGTCCATCGCCTCCCCGGCGACGGCCCGACCGTGGTCATGAGCCACAGCGCGCCTGGCGCCGGACGCTTCGATCCGGATCCATCGGTGACCGATGCGCGCGGCGTGTCGATCCTGTCCGTCGACCGGCCCGGGTACGGCGGATCCGACCCGATGCCATCCGGCCGGTGGGCCAGCGTCGATGTCGCGGCGGACGACCTGGCCTTCGTCATCGAGCACGCCGGCCTCAGCCGCGTCGGCGTTGCCGGCTGGTCCGCCGGAGGACGCGTTGCCCTGGCGCTGGCCGCCCGTCATCCGGATCTGGTTGAGCGGGTGGCGGTCATCGCGACACCGGCGCCGCACGAGGCGGTTCCCTGGATCTCGCCGGAGGAGGAGGCCGGCATCGAGGCGATGCGGGGCATGCCGGCTGACGAGGTGCAGGCCGCCTTCGAGGCGCAGATGGCGGCCATCGTGCCAACCGATACCCGCTCAGAGGCGGCACTGGCGCTCCTTGGCCTGGATCCGGAGGTCGACGGACCGGCGCTGGAGCGCGAGAAGGTGCGGGACGAGCTGAGCGTCATGCTGGACCAGGCCTTCCTGCAGGGCGCCCGCGGCATGGCCGCCGACATCATCGGGTACACCATGCGGCCATGGGGCTTCGAGCCCTCGGACGTGCGCGCGAAGACGCTCCTGCTGTACGGGCAGGATGACGCGCTCACCGGCCAGCGCCATGCGGCCTGGTGGAGAGCGGCGCTTCCGGACGCGCGAATCGAGATGATCCCGCGAGCCGGTCACCTGGCGCTCGTGCCGGCATGGGGTCGCGCGCTCTCGCACCTCGCCCCGCGCCGTAGGGCCTCGGCGGAGCGCAGGCCCTCGCCGGAGCTGGGAGTCGCCGGCGCTTGACGAGGAGGGCGCCGCCGGATCTCCGGGTCGTAGGCGAGCCCTTCGTCCGGCGGCGGGCCCTTCGGCTGCTCGACGCTGGTGGCGTCGTCCTGGTGCCTGTCCTGGTCCATCGGTCCCTCTTCTTCAGCCGTTCTCGCCGGCGCGACGCACGTCGTCGTCACCTGCCTGGTCGCCCTCGCGGTGCCCCTGAGGCCAGCTGCCGTCCGGCGGCGAGTCGCCCGACTCGTTCTGGGTCACCGCGATCCGCTCGGCCCCGTCGGAGAGGTCCTCGCGGACCTTCTGCGTGTTCGCGTCCGGCTGCTGCCCGATCCAGGCGCCACCCTCGCGCTCGGGGGTCTCGTCGGCGCGCGGCGGGGCGTCATCCATCGGTCGATCGGTGGTCATGGAGATCCTCCTTGTCGTGACGTCGCGCAATGCAAGCGGCGCGCCGCCCACGCCGTTGGCCGGCGATGTGCTGGAAGGCGGAGCGTGACCGAACCGCTGGACCGCGCCGAACGCGACGCGGCGCTGGCCGAGCCCCACTCGCTCGACGAGCTGCGGGACCTGGCGCGCGGCTGCCGCGCCTGCGACCTGTGGGCACGCGCCACCCAGACCGTCTTCGGCGACGGGCCGCGCCGCGCCAGCCTCCTGCTGGTCGGCGAGCAGCCGGGTAACAGCGAGGACCTCGAGGGGGCGCCCTTCGTGGGTCCCGCCGGTCGGCTCCTCGACCAGGCGCTGGCCGACGCGGGCATCGATCGGGGAGACGTGTACCTCACCAACGTGGTGAAGCACTTCAAGTGGCGTCGCGCGCCGTCGGGCAAGCGGCGCATCCACCAGCGACCGGATCGTGGGGAGATCGAGGCATGCCGGCCGTGGCTGGCCGCGGAGGTGGCTCGGGTTCGACCGCGCCTCATCGTGTGCCTCGGGGCGACGGCAGCCCAGGCCCTCCTGGGCCGCGGCTTCCGGGTGACGCGGCAGCACGGCGAGGTCCTGGACTCCGACCTGGGGCCGACCCTCGGCACGATCCACCCGTCCGCCGTGCTCCGGGCACCGGACGACCGCGACGCGGTGTACGGACAACTGGTCGACGACCTTCGGGCCGCCGCGACCTGGCTGGCGGCCACTCCGAAACGGCGGACCGCCGGGCTCAAAGGCCGCTGACGGTCACCTCGTCGGTCACCTCGCTCACGCCGGGCACGTCGCCGGCGATGCCGAGGATCTCGTCCAGCACGTCGACCGACTCGACCTCGCCGCGCAGGGTCACGCGGCTGCCCTCGGCGGCCACCCGGATCCGGTCGCCGGCCGGTACGTCGGAGTCGCGCAGCGCCTCGACCACGTCGGCGGCAAGCTCGTCGTCGCGCGGCAGGTCACCGGGGATGTCGGGCTGGATGTTGTCCTCTCGCGCAAGCTCGCCGGCATCGGTCGGATCGGTCCCGGCAACATCGGCGCCGCTCTCGTCGGCCCTCGCCTCGCTGAGGACGCGGTCGGTCGGCGGGCTGTAGGGGATGCCCTCCTCCTGAGCCACCAGGTAGTCGTCGGTGATGCCCTCCGCCGGCTCGCTCGCCAGGTCGCCCGTGTCCTCGGACGGCAGCGGCAGCCGATCGTCTCGCTGTTCCATGCCGCTCCCGATGGCAATCCGCGTGCCGGTAGCATGGTCCGGTGACCGATGCGGCCCTGCCGGCCCGCCTGCGCGAGATCGTCGGCGACCGCCACTGCCTGACCGATGCGGCGCTCCGCGCCTCCTACGAGACCGATTGGACGCGCCGCTTCTCCGGCCGCGCGTCGGCCGTCGTCCGTCCCGGGTCGGTCGAGGAGGTCTCCGCGGTGCTGCGCGCCTGCGCCGATGCGGGCGTCGGGGTCGTGCCGCAGGGCGGCAATACCGGGCTGGTCGGCGGCTCGGTGCCGCGGAACGGCGAGGTGGTGCTCAGCCTCCTGCGCCTGGCGGAGGTCGGCCCGGTGGACGCCGGTGCCGGGGAGGTGACCGTCGGGGCGGGGGTCACGCTGGCGGCGGCGCAGGGAGTGGCGCGGGCGGCTGGCTGGGAGGTCGGCGTGGACCTGGCGGCACGCGACTCGGCCACGATCGGCGGCATGGTGGCCACCAACGCCGGCGGCGTCCACGTCCTGCGCCACGGAGCGATGCGGCAGCAGGTCCTCGGCTTCGAGGCGGTGCTGGCCGACTCTTCGGTGCTGCGGCGGCTGCCCGGCATGCCGAAGGACAACACCGGGTTCGACCTGGGCGGCCTGCTGGCGGGCAGCGAGGGGACGCTGGCAGTCATCACCGCGGTGCGGCTCCGCCTCGTCCCGCGGCTGGCGCGCCGGGCGGTGGCCGTCGCCGGCTTCCCCGACGCCGCAGCCGCCGTCGGGGCGGCGGCCCGGCTGCGCCGCGAGCTCGCCGACGTCATGGCCCTGGAGCTCTTCACCCGCGAGGGCCTGGAGCTGGTGCAGCGGCACGCGCGCCTGGCGCCGCCGTTCCGCGCCGCCTGCGCCTTCCATCTGCTCGTCGAGGCCGGCTCCGACGAGAGCGACCCGACGGAGCGCCTGGTCGGGGCCCTCGAGCGGCTGGGCGTGGACGACGACGCCGTGGCCGTGGCCTCCGACCCGGGCGGCCGGGAACGGCTGTGGCAGCTGCGCGAGCGACACACCGAGGCGGTGAACGCCGAGGGCGTGCCGCACAAGCTCGACGTGTCGGTGCCCTTCGCCCGATACGCCGAGTTCGTCGAGGCCGCCCCGCGCGCCGTGAGCGCGGCCGACCCGACGGCGCGCACGATCGTCTACGGTCACGTCGGAGACGGCAACGTCCACGTCAACGTCCTGGGGCCTGCCCCCGACGACGAGCGCACCGACGACGCGGTCCTCTCCCTCGTGCTCGAGCTGGGGGGCAGCGTCAGCGCGGAGCACGGGATCGGCGTCGCGAAGGTGGACTGGCTGGTCCGGGATCGGGGGGAGGTGGCGGTGGGGGCCATGCGCGCGCTGAAGCACGCGCTCGATCCGGCCGGGATCCTCAACCCCGGGGTTCTGTTCGCCCCGAATTCCTGACGGACCCGGTCCGGAACCTGCGGTAGCGTGGCTCCCATGAGCACCGAGAGCGGCTTCCTGGACACCGACGGGGCACGCATCTACTACGAGGTCGATGGCGACGGCCAGCCGGTGGTCCTCATCCATGCCGGCGTGGCGAACCTGCGCATGTGGGACGACCAGGTGGCCGCCCTCTGCGACGCCTACCGCGTCATCCGCTTCGACACCCGCGGCTTCGGCCGCACGGAGACCGATGCGGTCGAGTTCTCGAATCGCGCGGACGTGGCGGCGGTCATGGATCATCTCGGCGTCGATCGGGCGCACGTCGGCGGCCTGTCGCGCGGCGGGCAGATCGCGCTGGACTTCGCCCTGGAGCGGCCGGAGCGGGTGCGCTCGCTGGTGGTCGCCGGTGGCGGCGTCGGCGGCTACGAGGCACCGGAGGAGACGGACGCATCGGTCTTCCAGCAGGCCGAGCGTTGGGAAGAGGCGCGGGACTGGGATCGGCTGTCGGAGTGGGAGACCGCGTACTGGGTGGACGGGCCGGGCCAGCCACCGACCCGCGTGGACCCCGACCTGCGAGCGAAGGTCCACGATTGGATCCTGTCCGACTACCGCGCCGAGAAGGAGGCGGGCCGGCCGCAGCCGCTCGATCCGCCGGCCGCGACGCGCCTCGACGGGTTGCGCGTGCCCCTGCTGGTGATGGTCGGCACCCTGGATGATCCGGGAACGCAGGGGCACATGCGCCACCTGGCCGAACGAGTCCCGGGCGCGCGGCTCGAGGTCTTCGAGGGCGCCGCGCACATGCTCAACCTGGAGCAGCCGGAGCACTTCAACACCGTGCTGCGCGAGTTCCTGGCCGGGGTGCCCGCGGCGGGCCGCTAGCATGCGGGCCGTGAGCGAGATCGCGGCCATCCTCGGGGGCGCGACGGCCTGCCGGGAGCGCGGCGAGCGCTACGCGCTGGCCACCGTCGTGTCGGTGCGCGGGTCGTCGTATCGGCGCCCCGGTGCGCGACTGCTGGTCCCAGAGCGCACCGGCCCGGTGGGGATCATCAGCGGCGGCTGCCTGGAGGACGAGGCCGCGCGGTTGGCGCGCCAGGCCCTCCAGCTCGAGGCGCCGGTCCTCGTGACCATCGACCACTCGGCCGAGGGCGACGAGCTGTGGGGCCTGGGGCTCGGCTGCCGGGGCGTGGTGGAGCTGCTTGCCGAGCCGCCCGACATGGCGGCCGAGACCATCGCCGCGCTGGAGCGGGCGCAGGCCGGCGAGCCGGCCTACCTCCTCACCGGACTCGACGGCGACCGCAGGCGGCTCTCGGCGACGGAGGCGGAGAGTCTGGGGGAGCGCGCGGCGCGCGCCGTGGCGCATGGCCGGCCGGTGCTGATCGGGGAGGCGGTGCTCGACCCGATCCTGCCTCCGCTCCACCTGGTCGTGTGCGGCGCCGGCCCGGACGCGGCGCCGCTGGTGGCCGCCGCCCGGCGGCTGGGCTGGCGCGTCGACGTGGCCGATCCGCGGCGCTCGTTCCTCCGCCCGGAGCGGTTCGGCGACGCGCGGCTCGTCGACGCGGCGCCCGAGGATGCCGCGGAGGCGACCGGCGCCGGCGAGTGGACCGCCGTGGTGGTCATGAGCCACGACTACCTGCGCGACGCGGCCTTCGTGCGCGGCTTCCTCGGGCGCGGCGTGGCCTACCTGGGAATCCTGGGGCCGCGGGACCGGACCGAGCGGCTCCTCGCGGAGCTGCCGGCGCCTCCGTCAGCGGCGGACCGCGCGGTCGTTCACGCGCCGGCGGGGCTGGATATCGGGGCCGACGGCCCGGAGCAGGTGGCGACGGCGATCGTGGCCGAGATCCTGGCCGTGCTGCATGGACGTGGCGGTGGGCGTCTGCGGGAGGCGGACGGCGCCATCCACGGATAGCACTTCGCGTCTTGTCGCGGCGAGGTATACCGTCCATACGCCCGGCCGGCCCCCCGACGGCGTAGGGCGTCAGGCGCCATATCACTGTTGATATATCCGCTGACAGCGCGGCCGGTCAGCCAGGGAGCTCGGCGTATATCCCGGATATACCGCCCCCCCGCCGCCAGGAGCTACCCCCCGATGTAGCTCATCTCCACCTTAGGCAGGTCCACGGTGTCCAGGGTTCGCAGCTCCGAATACCGATCCTGGCGCCCGCTCCAGATCCCGCGCAGCGCATCGGCCAGTCCGTCGTCGCTGACGCCGGAGCGGAGCAGGCCGCGCAGGTCGTGCCCCGAGGTCGCGAACAGGCAGGTGTAGATGGAGCCGTCGGCCGAGAGGCGGGCACGCGTGCAGTCGCCGCAGAACGGCTGCGTCACGCTGGCGATGACCCCGATCTCGCCCGCGCCGTCGCGGTAGCGGTACCGACGGGCGACCTCGCCGCGGTAGCCGGGGTCGACCGGTGCCAGGGGCCAGCGCGCGTCGACGGCGGACACGATCTCGGCCGCCGGCACCACGTCGTCCATCCGCCAGCCGTTGGTATGGCCGACGTCCATGAACTCGATGAACCGGACGGTGGTGCCCGTGCCCCGGAAGCGCTCGGCCAGGTCCACCACGGCGTGCTCGTTGACGCCGCGGCGGATGACGGCGTTCACCTTGATCGGTCCCAGCCCGGCGCGCTCCGCGGCGGCCAGGCCGTCCAGCACCCGTGCCACCGGGAACCCGACGTCGTTCATGGCCGCAAACGTCGCGTCGTCCAGGGCGTCGAGGCTGATGGTGACGCGGCGGAGCCCCGCCGCGGCCAGGGCCACGGCCTTCCCGGCCAGCAGCGACCCGTTGGTGGTGAGCGTCAGGTCCTCCACGCCGTCGACCGCCGCCAGCATGCCCACCAGCCGCTCCACGTTGCGACGCACCAGCGGCTCGCCGCCGGTCAGCCGCACCTTGCGCACGCCGAGCCGCACGGCGGCGCGGACCACCTGCTCGATCTCCTCGAAGTCCAGGATCTCGGCGCGGGGCAGGAAGGCGTGGTCGACCCCGTAGACCTCCCGCGGCATGCAGTAGCGGCAGCGGAAGTTGCACCGATCCGTCACGCTGAGGCGCAGGTCGCGCAGCGGGCGCGCGAGCCGATCGACGGGCGGATCGGTGGGCGGGAGCATGGTCGTCGCAGGCCGAGCCCTAGCGCGCCAGGGCGGTGACGGCCTGGTCGAAGGCCTCGGCGCCGATCTCGCCGGTCATGCGCTGCACCACCCGACCGGTGCCGTCGACGAAGACGAAGCCCGGGAAGCTGTTCATGCCGAGGCTCGCCAGCGCGCGGCTGTTCGTGTCGTCGACCAGGGTGCGGACCGGCCAGCCCTCCTCCTCCAGCCAGTCGGACGGCGGGTAGTTCGGGCGCGCCGCGTTGATGGAGGTCGAGACGGACACCACCTCGACGCCCTCCGGCATGCCGTTGGCCTCGAGGTACTCGGTGAGCACCGGCACCTCGGCCCGACAGTGGTCGCACCAGTGGGCGAGGAGCACGATCGCCATCGGTCCGTCGCCGGGCTCGATGGTCATCGGCTCGCCCTCCAGGTCGGTGCCGGTGATGGTCGGGATCACCTGGCCGACGGCAGGATCGCTGGCCGGGTTGCTGAGGGCCGGGAGCGCCTCGCCGCTGATGCCCACGGCCTCGGTTCGGGGCTCGGCCAGGCTGCCAGACCCGCCGTCGCCGCTCAGGGCAAAGGCCGCGATGGCGGCGAGCACCACCACGCCGACCACCGCCGTGCCGATGAACAGTGGCGCGCGCGAGCGCGTCTCGACCGGAGCAGTTCGGCGCGGAACCCCGCGAGATCGGTTCTTGGTGGTCGTCACGAGGCAGGCTCCAGTTCGGTGTCGGGATCGGCGTCGTGCTCGGGGCCGGATCGGCCCGCGTACACGAAGAGCAGGGTCAGGATGGCGAGGAAGCCGAAGAGCGCCATGGTCGGGATGGTCACGAAGCCGAAGCGCTCGACGTAGATGAGGCTGCAGGGCACGTCGAGCGAGCAGGCGCCGCTGGGGACGCCCGGGATCCGCTCGACGGCGATGTGCCAGATGGAGATGAGTGCGCCGATGGCCGCCACCGGCCCGGCATACCACGCCACCCGCGGGTCCCGGCGCCAGGCCGCCACCCCCAGGATCACGACCAGCGGGTACATTGCGATGCGCTGGTACCAGCACAGCGCGCACGGCACGAAGCCGGCGACCTCGCTGAAGTACAGGCTTCCGAGCATGGCCGTGAGCGCCACGGCGAAGGCCAGCCACAGGGCGACCGGCCGCACGGCGCTGCGGATGCCATCGGTCACGCCGGGGACCAGGCCGATGCGGTCGATCGCCATGAAGGTGAGCGTGACGAGCACGCCGAACGCGGCGGCCAGCGCCAGGAGGGCGAGGAAGGTCGAGACCGCGGCGACGCTCATGTCGCGAGTGTGCCGGGTGCGAGTGGATCTGTCATATCCGACGCATCAGAACCGATCCGCTCGCCGGCGGACAGGGCCGGATGCCCCGGGGACCTCCGGGTCATCGGTCCGTGGGTGGGTCAGGCGGACTCCCCATGGCCGTGGGGATGCTCCACCAGTCGTGCCGCGAGGCGCGGGAGCGGGCGGGGATCGGGGTCGGGCTCGTACTCGTCGGTGTCCGGGTTGACCGCATAGGACCAGCGCGGCCCATCGGTGGCGATGGTCGTCAGCGCGGCGGCCAGCACGTCGATGTCGGCCCGGGTGGACGCCAGGCCCAGGCTCATGCGCGCGGCCCCCGGGAAGCGTCGATGGTGCCCGGCCCGCGTCTCGTCCACCAGGCGATGGACCTCGTCGTCGGCGATGCGCAGCAGCCGGATCATGAGCGGATGGGCGCAGAAGCAGCCGTGGCGGATGCCGATGGCGTGCTCGGCCGACAGGATGGCGGCCAGCAGGTCGTACGGCATGTCGCCGAGGTTGAAGGTCATCAGTCCGACGCGCGGATGGTCATCGGCCCAGACACGGTAGTGCTCGAAGCCGGGGACCGATGCCAGCCGCCGGCGCGCGTAGTCGAGCAGCGCCCGCTCCTCTGCCGCGATGCGCTCCATCCCGGCGGAGGCGAGCGTGTCGCAGGCCACGCCGAGCGCCACGGCGCCGATGACGTTCGGCGATCCGGCCTCCTGGCGGTCGGGCAGGTCCGCCCACAGCGTCTCCTCCACGGTGACCAGCTTGACCGCGCCGCCGCCGCGCAGGAACGGGTCGCCGGCGGTGAGCCAGTCCCGCTCGCCGATGAGGGCGCCGGCCCCGTACGGCGCGTAGAGCTTGTGCCCTGAGAGCGCCAGGTAGTCGATCCCGTCCGCCCGCATGTCGATGGGCGCGTGCGGAGCCAGCTGGGCAGCGTCGACCAGCAGGCGCGCGCCGTTGTCGTGCGCGATTCGCGCGATCTTGCTCAGCGGCCAGACCTCGCCGGTCACGTTCGAAGCACCGGTGACGGCGACGAGATGCGGGTCCTCGCAGTGCGGCAGGTCCCGAAGCGTCTCCTCGAGCGTGTCGAGCATCTGGGCCGGTGACTCCGGCACGGGTAGGTACCGCACGCCGATCCGCTTCCACGGCAGCAGGTTGGCGTGGTGCTCCCCGGCGAAGCAGACCACGTGGGTGCCCTCCGGCAGCGTGCCGGCCAGCAGGTTGATCGAGTCGGTCGTGTTTCGGGTGATGATCACCGCGTCGTCGTCACGGGCGTTCACGAAGCGGCGGATCGACTCGCGGGCCCCCTCGTACGCGGCGGTCGAGGCGCGGGACTTGAACCCTGCCCCCCGGTGGACACTGGAGTACCAGCCGAGCACCTCCTCGACGGCGTCGTGCACGGCCAGCAGCGACGGGGCCGATGCGGCGTAGTCCAGGTTC
>DATAKU010000042.1:0-4494 GCA_036261425.1 Candidatus Limnocylindria bacterium
GGAGCCGGAGCTGTGCGCCATCTGCGGGCGGGAGCTGTGGTCGGATGGCCTGCCGCCGGCGCTCGACGGCGACGCCTGGATCTGCGGCGATTGCGACGCCGCGCGGAACTTCCTGGCCCTCGACCTCTGAACCATCCGCCGGGGGTGACACCGCGGCGCACAATGGGCAGCACCTGACTCGCAGCCGTCGAAGGGAGACCGATGGCGTCCGGCAGCCCATCCGACCGCCCGCCCGACCGCCCGCCCCAGAAGCGCGCCGATGGGATGGACGAGGAGTTCTGGCGCGACTTCCTCAGCAAGGGCGGCGACACGATGATGCAGCTCGGGCGCTACGTGCTGCGGCACATCCCGGCCGACCCACGATGCCGGATGTGCGCCTCGCCGTTCTCCGGTCCGGGCGCGCCGGTCATGCGCCTCTTCGGGAAGACGCCGTCGCCCGCGAACCCGAATTGGTGCAACTCGTGCTTCGCGTTCATGTCGAAGCACCACGGCGGCGCGGAGATCGAGGGCGCCATGCTGTTCGCCGACATCCGGGGCTCGACCTCGCTGGCCGAGCGCATGTCATCGGCCGAGTACCACGCGCTGCTGGATCGGTTCTACACGACCGCCAGCCGGGTGGTCTTCGCCCACGACGGCTTCGTCGACAAGTTCGTCGGCGACGAGCTCGTGGCACTCTTCTTCCCGCTGCTCACCGGCGAGGCGTACACCGCCCGGGCCGTGGCCACCGCCCGCGCTCTGCTCCGCGAGACCGGCCACGGCGACGGTGGCGACCCGTGGGTGCCGCTCGGCGCCGGCGTCCATAGCGGGCGTGCCTGGTTCGGGGTGATCGGCGGCGAGGGCCACGGCGAGATGACCGCCGTGGGCGACACGGTCAACGTGGCCGCCCGGCTCGCATCCGCTGCCGGGGCCGGTGAGGTGCTCGTGTCGGCCGATGCCGCGGCGGCCGCCGGACTCGATCCCGCGGCGGGAGAGCGGCGCACGCTGACGCTCAAGGGCAAGGAGGAGCACATCGAGGTGGTCAGCCTGGGGGCAGCGTGACGGCTGGCGCCGGCGGCCGCCTGGGCGTGCAGCGCCGAGACCTCGCCCGAGGCCCTCGGTCTGACCATGCGGCAACGACTCTGCAGGTGAGGAGCCATGACCAATCCGACGCGTACCGTCACCATCCGCCCGGCGGATACCATCTGGCACGAGCAGGGTGGCTGGTTCGACGCCCGCTGGCACTTCAGCTTCGACCGCTACCGCGATCCGGAGAACGACGGCGTCGGTGCGCTGCGGGTCTTCAACGACGACACCATCGTGGCCGGCGCCGAGTGGCCGCTCCACCCCCACCAGGACATCGAGTCGAACACCTACGTCGTGTCGGGCCACTTCCTGCACGCGGACTCATTGGGCAACAACGGGCGGCTGGAGGCGGGAGCCGCCCAGGTCATGAGGTTCTCGCACGTCGGCGACCTGCACTCGGAGAAGAACGGCTCGCCGGATGAGCCGATGCGCTTCATCCAGTTCTGGGTCCTGCCCAGCACGCGCGGCCTGGCGACCACGGTGCAGCAGCGCCAGTACACCATCGAGGATCGCACCGACCGCTGGCTCCAGATCATGGGCCCGGCCGGCGAAGATGGGCTCGACCTGGCACAGGACGCGCGGGCGCTCGTGTCCCACCTCACCGAGAACGGCAGGCTGGAACACACCTTCGGCCCGGGGCGCGGCGGCTACCTGTACGTCATCGATGGCCGCCTGTCGCTCAACGGCGACGCGCTGCGCACCGGTGACGCCGCCAAGGTCACCGGTGAGGCGGCGCTCGAGATGTCGACCGACGTCGGCGCGGAGCTGATCCTCATCGACGTTCCGCTCGAGTTCGAGCCGATCGGCGTGTGGGCCGGGGAGTTCTGAAGTCAAGCACGATCCACGTTCACCCCCGGCCCAGGATCGCCTCGACCAGGTCCCGCCCGCGCAGGGCCGCCAGCCACTCGCCCGGCACGCCACCACGCTCCTCCTCGAGCCCCCATCGGATGGCGGCCAGGCCGCCGGCAATGGCGGCGGTCGTATCGGTGTCGTGGCCGTAGCGGACGCAGCGCTCGATCGTCTCGCGGTAGGAGGTGGACGCGGCGAACGCCTCCCACGCCGACCAGAAGGTGTCGAGCACCCAGCCACCGCCGTAGGTGCCCACCTCTGACCGATGCGCCAGCAGCCCACGCAGCACCGATGCCAGCGCCGCCTGGCGGGCGTACACCGCCAGCAGCCGATCGGTGGCCAGGGCCAACGCCGCCTCCGGATCGGCGCCGCGCTGCGGATCCTCGAGGAGCGTCCGCGCCACCAGCACGTAGAGCGCGCAGGCCACCTGGCAGTTCGGATGGCCGTGGGTCACGCGCGACGCGAGCTGCGCGCGCTCGACGACCTCGGCGTCGTCCAGGCGCCGGTCCAGCAGCGCGATCGGCAGGATGCGCATCAGGCTGCCGTTGCCCTGGTCGCGCTCCCCGATGCCGCCCGCGTCCACCGCTGCCACCCCGGCCCGCAGCCGGGCGAGGGCTCCGGCGGTCGCGGTGCCGATGTCGAACGCCCCGCTCCCATCCGGCGTGTACGCGCCGGAGTCGTACCAGGCAAGCGCCCGCTCCCCCTGGTGCTCGGGGTCGAAGCCGCGCCGCAGCAGCGAGTCGAGCAGGGCCAGCATGAGCGCGCCGTCGTCGCTCCACGTCCCGGCCTGCTGGCCGTGGCCGCCGCCGCCGCGGACCTCCACCACCCGATCCGGGTCGGGGGTGGTGAACTCGTACGGAACCCCGATCGCGTCGCCGACCAGGTGGCCGTAGACCGCGGCGCGGGTCTGCTCAGCGCTCTTCGGCATCACCCAGGTCCTCGCCGGCCATGGCCCGGTTCGAGCGGTTGCGGTTTGGATCCATCCGCTCCAGGAGGCGGGTCAGCTCCGACTCCATCCTAGCCAGCACGGCTCGCGCATGCTCCGAGCAGAGTGGGGCGGGGTCGGCATCGGTGTCTCGCGGGGCCACCCGCACGATCCCGCCCAGCGGCACCTCGACCGTCGCCGCCCTTCGGCAGCCCGCGATGTCGCAGGTGCGTGTCACCGCCGCCTCACCCACGGGACGCCGTGTCGGGCTGGCGCGCGTCATGGCCACATCATGACCCCGTTGCGCGACAGCTTGCACGTCGCGACGGAAGCGGACGGGGTGCGTGCGCCGTCGGGCAGCTTTGCGAAACCCCTCAGCCCCGGACCGGCTAGGCTCGGCAGATGAGGTGCGCCAGCTGCGGAACGGAGAACCCGGCCCAGGCCCGCTTCTGCCTGGAGTGCGGAACCCGCCTGGGGGAGAGCTGCCCGAGCTGCGGCACGGCCCGCGTCGGCGCGGCGAAGTTCTGTGGCGAGTGCGGCACCCCGTTCGGCGACGCGCCGCCCGCGACGCAAGCACAACCCACAACGGCCGACACACCCCGGCCCACCGACGCACCGGTGTCGGAGCGCAGGCTCGTATCGGTCCTGTTCGCCGACCTGGTGGGCTTCACGCCGTTCGCGGAGGGGAGAGACGCCGAAGAGGTCCGCGAGACCCTGACCCGCTACTTCGACCTGGCATCGGACGTGATCAGCCGGTACGGCGGGACCGTGGAGAAATTCATCGGGGATGCGGTCATGGCCGTGTGGGGCACCCCGACCGCCCAGGAGGACGACGCGGAGCGCAGCGTGCGGGCCGCGCTGGAGCTGGTGGCCAGCGTCCGCCAGCTGGGACCCAGCATCCAGGCCCGCGCCGGCGTCCTGACCGGGGAGGCGGCCGTCACGCTGGGCGCGACGAACCAGGGCATGGTGGCCGGCGACCTCGTCAACGTGGCCGCGCGGCTGCAATCGGTGGCGGAGCCGGGGACCGTGCTGGTGGGGGAGCCGACCATGCGCGCCGCAAGCGCGGCCATCGCCTTCGAGCCGGTCGGCGACCAGAGCCTGAAGGGCAAGGCCGCGCCGGTCCCCGCCTGGCGGGCCATCCGGGTCGTGGCGGAGCGCGGGGGCAAGGGAAGAACGGAGACGCTCGAGGCCCCGTTCGTCGGCCGCGAGGACGAGCTGCGCCTCCTCAAGGACCTCTTCCACGCCACGGGGCGCGAGGGGCGCATCCGTCTGGTGAGCGTGATGGGCCCGGCCGGTATCGGCAAGAGCCGCCTGGCCTGGGAGTTCGAGAAGTACGCCGATGGCGTGACCGAGCCGGTGTGGTGGCACATCGGTCGCTCACCGGCGTACGGCGACGGCATCACCTTCTGGGCGCTGGGCGAGATGGTCCGGCGCCGGGCCGGATTGGCCGCCGATGACGACGAGGCCACCACCCGCCAGCGCATCGCCGATACGGTCCGTGAGCACGTCGCCGACCCCGAGGAGCGCCAGTGGATCGAGCCCGCGCTGCTGGCCCTGCTGGGCATCGGTGCCGAGGATCAGCGCTCCGAGCAGCTGTTCGCCGCCTGGCGGACCTTCTTCGAGCGCATGGCCGAAACCGGCACCCTGGCCCTCGTCTT
>DATAKU010000051.1:0-2565 GCA_036261425.1 Candidatus Limnocylindria bacterium
CCGATGGCGCCCACGTCATCGATCTGAGCCAGGGTCCGCCGGTCGAGGCGCATCGGATCCTGCTTGCCATCGGCCGCACGCTGCCGCTGGACGGGCTGGGCCTGGAGACGGTCGGGGTCATCCCGGAGCGCGGTCGTCTCACCCCGGACGACCGGCTGCGGGTGGCCGAGGGGGTCTACGTCGCCGGCGACGTCGCGGGGCCCGAGCTGCACACGCACCTGGGCCACTACACCGGGGAGGCCGCCGCGCGGATCGCGCTCGGCGACGAGACCTACCGGCCGAACTTCGACGCGATCCCGCGCGCGACCTACACCGATCCGGAGACCGCCTCCGTCGGGCTGCTGGTGGAGCAGGCCCGGGAGCGCGGCATCGACGCGGAGGAGTTCAGCGTCGAGATCGGCACCACCGCGAAGGGCTACGTGACCGAGGCCGAGGGCCACGTCACGATCGTCGTGGACCGCCGTGAGCGCCGCCTGGTCGGAGCCTTCATGGCTGGCCCCGGCGTGTCGGAGACGATCCACGAATGCGTCCTGGCCATCCGCGCCGGCGTGCCGCTCGACGTGCTGGCCGACACGATCCACGCCTTCCCGACCGTGGCCCGGGTGCTGGGCACCGCCTTCGTGAACGCGACCCGCGCCCTCGACGGGTGATCTCGGCGGCGCCCTACTGGCGGGCGACGCTGCGCCAGTAATCCCGGAAGGACTGATCGGCGTCGTCCGCCGAGCGCGCCAGCCGCCGCCCCGCACAGTCGAGGGCGACCCACACCGCGACCGCGTAGAGCGGCGCGAAGATCGGCACCCAGATGCCGATGATGCCGAGGGCGTCGACGAAGCTCTCGTACGGGCAGAAGAGCGAGGCCAGCGAGAGCGCGACGCCGGCCAGCCCGCACGCCCCGACGATGATCGCCATCCGGGCGTTGCCCGGGTCCGCCTCGAAGGCGCGCTTCCAGCCGTCGCTGCGCCGCGCCCGGCGCCGATGCACCAGGTGCACGGCGATGAAGCCGACCAGGAAGACCGGCAGGGCGGCGCGGCACAGCGGCATCAGCCGCTCGTCGAAGCCGCACAGCACCGGACACGCCGCGGCGCTGGCCGCCACCACGTACACGGCCAGCCAGCGCAGGATGATGGCGTCCAGGGCGCGGCGAATCGGCTCGCTGACCCGCCGCTGCGGCTCGAACATGGCGCCACCGACCGCCTTTCTCCCCTCCCGGCAGCCTTCCCCCATCGGTGAGTGTCGTGATCCACATGCAGCCGCGACAGGGCCGAACGGACCGGCATGAGCGAGCCGAGTCGCCTGCGGCTCGACGGTGGCGCGCGGGAGCGTCGCACAATGCACCGACCATGACGCCGGACGCCCTGATCCTCGCGCTCCTCTTTTTCGCGGCCGCGGTCCTGTACGCCAGCGTCGGCCACGCCGGGGCGTCGGCCTACCTGGCCGCCATGGCGCTGGTGGGCGTGGCGCCCGAGACCATGCGGCCGACGGCCCTGGTGCTCAACCTCTTCGTCGCCGGCGTCGTGATCGCGCGCTTCTCGAGCGCGGGCCACCTGCCTTGGCGTCACCTGGTGCCGCTCGCCGTCGGGTCCGTGCCGGCGGCCTTCGTGGGCGGCAGCATCGAGCTTCCCGGGGAGCTGTACCGGCCGCTGGTCGCGGCGGTCCTCCTGGTCGGGGCCTGGCGCCTCGCCACCGCGCCCGGGGCCGCGGACACGCCGCGGGCCGGAGGGCCGCCCGTCGTCCCGGCGCTGGCCGCCGGCGCCGCGATCGGACTGCTGGCCGGGCTGACCGGGACGGGCGGCGGCATCTTCCTCACCCCGCTCCTCGTGCTGGCCGGCTGGGCCGGGACGCGCGACGCGGCGGGTCTGTCGGGGGCGTTCATCCTGGTGAACTCGCTCGCCGGGCTCGGCGGCCTGCTGACGACCGGCCTCGTGCTTCCCCCGGCGATCGGCGCGTGGATCGGGGCGGTGCTGGCCGGAGGCCTGATCGGCTCCTGGCTGGGTGCCGCCCGCTTCAGCGTGCTCAGCCTGCGCCGGGCCCTGGCCGTGGTGCTGGTGGTGGCGGCCGCAAAGCTGGTCTTCCTGCCCTGACCGGACGCTAGGATGGAGCCGATGGCTGCCACTCCCGAGCCCGCCCTCCACGGCAGCGAGCTGCTCCGCCTGGTCGGCAGCGACGTCGAGGTCCCACTGGTCACCGGCGGCACGCGGCGCTACGTGAACCTGGACTACGCCGCATCGGCCCCGTCGCTGCTGGCCGTGCACGACGCGGTCGAGGAGCTCCTCGACTGGTACTCGAGCGTGCACCGTGGCGCCGGGTTCAAGTCCCGCGTCGCCACCACCGCCTACGAGGGCGCCCGCGAGTCGATCCGACGCTTCGTGAACGCGCGGAACGACGACGCGGTGATCATCACCCGCAACACGACCGACTCGATCAACCTGCTGGCCGGCACCCTGCCGGAGGGCACCCACGTGGTCTGCTTTGCCGGCGAGCATCACGCCAACCTGCTGCCCTGGAAGCGGATCGGGGTCACGTACCTGCCGGTGCCCGAGACGCCGGCCGAGATGCTGGCCAGCC
>DATAKU010000062.1:0-3052 GCA_036261425.1 Candidatus Limnocylindria bacterium
CACGACCCGGGGGAGGCCGGCGCGCAGGAGCCCGGGTGGCTCCGGGTTGGCGCCGGCATCGACGAGGGTGTTCGGCCCGCGCTCGGCATCGGCGACGGGCGGTCGCTCGCTGGACGACCGCTGGAGGGTGTGCACGACCGCGTCAACGACGTACATGCGCCGCTCACCGTGCTCCGTGATGTACTCGATGCGGTCGCCGGTGCACGGGAGCTGGACGCCGTGCTCGAGGTCCGCCGACCAGCCCTCGTCCTCGACCACGAGGGTCCACGGCAGCGCGTCGGGAGGGCCGCCGCCCTGCGCCGGACCGACGGCGTCGCCGGTCGAGACGCGCTCGAGATCGTGCCCGCTGCGCTCGTCGTTCATGCCCTCCAGCACCGGCACGAACCGTTCCAGATCGGTGGACGCGCACCGTCCGGGCCTGCCATGATCCGCCGGCAATGGAGCTGCACGAGGACCAGGTGGCGCGAGGCCGGCGGGAGCGCTGGTGGCGTTCGACCTTCGTCATCATCGCCACGGTCTACGTCTCGCTGCTGCTCATCGGCCTCCTGCTCGACATCCTCAGCGGCTTCGCGCAGATCGCCTTGACCCTCTTCATCGCCTGGCTGCTGGCGTTCGTCCTCTCGCCGCTCGTCAGCTGGATGGTCACGCGATTCCGGTTGCCCCGCGGCCTGGCGGTCGGCATCGTGTTCGGCGCGGCGCTGGTGATCGGCGCGGCGTTCATCTTCTACGCTGCGGCCTCCGTCGCCGCCAACGTCGGCGACATGACCGCCGAGTTCCCGCTCACCCGAGCGCGCATCGAGGGCGTGCTGCGCGAGTGGCAGGACGCGATCACCTTCGGCCGCTTCGCGCCCGACCTGGTGCAGGTCTACCGCGACGCCGAGCGATCGCTCGTGGGCGTCGCCGGGCCGATCCTCGGCGAGGTGCCGCAGGTCGGCGCCTCGGTCCTCGGCTCCCTCGCGCTGGTGATCATCCTGAGCGTGTACATGCTGGCCGACAGCGCCGGGATCCTCGCCAAGGTCAACCGGGTGATCCCGAGCCGGTACGAGGACGAGGTCGAGATCCTGGAGCGGACGATCTCGCGTGCCTTCGGCGGCTTCCTCCGTGCCCAGGTGCTGCTGGCCGCGATCCAGACGGTGCTCACGATCCTCGTCGTGATCCTCGTCGGACTGCCGTACGGGTTCCTGATCACCGCCGCATCGGCGCTGGGCATGCTGATCCCGTTCTTCGGCCCGCCGCTCGCGCTCATCCCGCCGATCGTCGCCACGGCCATCTTCGCCAGTGACTGGATCATCCCGGTCGCAGGCGGGCTGTTGATCGTGCAGACGGTGCTGGTGAACTACCTCCAGCCGCGCCTCATGCAGGAGGCGCTGGGCATGCATCCGCTGCTCGTCTTGGTCGGCCTCCTCATCGGCGCGCAGGTCGCCGGGCTGTGGGGGGCGCTGTTCGGGATCCCGGTGATCGCCGTGCTGAACGTCTTCTTCAACTACGTCGTGAACCTGCGGACGCTCGAGGAGTCGCCCGAAGAGACCGAGGAGGTCCTCGAGGAGGTGCGGGCCGAGGCGCCGGACGCCCCGCCGGAGGAGCTGGTGGCGATGGCCGCCGACCGCGTCGAGGCGGAGGAAGCGGAGGAGGAGGCCGAGGCGGCCGAGTCGATGGATGCCGCCTCGGACGACCTGCGTGCCGCCGCGGGCGAGCTCCGGGCGGCGGCGGGCGAGCAGCGCGAAGCGGCCGGGCAGATCGGCGAGTCGGCGGCCGAGCTTCGCGAGGCCAGCGAGCGGCTGGCGGAGGATCGGCCCTCCTAGGCGGCTCCCTCCTGGCGCCGGTGCAGGACGCAGGTCCGCTGCACCAGCGCGTCCAGCTCGGCCGGGTCGAAGGGCTTGTCCCGTGCCGGCGAGGTGAACGAGAGCATCCGGTCGCCGGTCAGCATGACGACCGGGACGCTGGCCAGCTGCGGATCCGCGGCGAGGGCCGACGAGAGCTCGAAGCCGTCCATCACGGGCATCCGGACGTCCGTCAGCACGACGCACGGAATCGGGCCGGTCTGGAGCCGTCGCAGCGCCGCCTCGCCGTTGGGCGCCACCTCGACCCGATGTCCGGACTCGGCCAGCGCGTCGACGTACAGGGAGAGGACCATCGAGTCGTCGTCGACGACGAGGATGGAGTGGCTCTTGGGCGTCATCGTCCCCCTTCCGCTGGGTGCTCGGTGCGGTCCGTCGAGAGCTTCGCATGCACGGGACGTGCCGTCCGCTTCTGACCTGCGACTGGCCGAATCGTCCCACGCTACCCGGTACCCGGACGCCCCTGGGTCACCCCCGCCGACCGGACCACCGGGCTACTGACCGTGACCGCACCGCTCCGTACGGTATCGCTCGGGCGCCGAGCCGCCCTACCACCGCAAGGCACCGTCACCGGAGCACCAGATGTCTGCCACCGCCATCACCTCCTCGCGCCGCGTCGTCGCTCGGACGCTCGGCCTCGGAATCAGTGCGCTCCTCACCGCCGGCCTGCTGGCCTGGACCCCGACCGCGGTGTCCGGCTGGAACCAGGGCTCGGCCGAGGCGACGCTGTGGCAGCTGATGAACGGCGCCCGCGTCAACAACGGCATCGCGCCGGTGCAGTCCAACGGCACGCTGGTGGCGCTCGCGCGCTGGCGCAGCGCGGACATGCTGCAGAGCAACTACTTCAGCCACACCATCCCGAGCTGCGGCTGCCTGGTCTACACCTTCTACGACCGCAACGGCCTGTCCTACGACTGGGCTGGCGAGAACATCGGCTGGAACTCGGGCCTCGACGACGCCTATTCGCCCGTCCGCGTGCACGAAGCCTTCATGGCGTCAGCCGGGCACCGCGCCAACGTCCTGGACGCGCGCTTCACGCACGGCGGCGTCGGCGCCGCCGCGGCCGACGGTCAGATGTTCCAGGGCTACGTCCAGAACACCCGCATGTACACCGAGCTGTTCATGCAGGCCCGATACAGCGCACCGGCCCCGGCCCCCGCGCCGCAGCAGCCCGCGCCCGCGCCGCGCCCGCCATCCGGCGGCGGCAGTGGTGG
>DATAKU010000071.1:0-21846 GCA_036261425.1 Candidatus Limnocylindria bacterium
GCAGCAGCTGCGCGTCGAAGTGCCGCCAGTCGCGCGCGCGGAAAGTCTCGACGAGTGAGGCGGTCGCGATGCCCATCGGTCAGTTCGCCGTCACGAGGCTGAAGTCCCTCGGGTCGAGCCGCAGATCCTGGTCGAGGTCGAAGTGGAGCTGCAGGAAGTACTTCACCACCTCGGCCGAGACGTTGCCCGGCACGACGGCCGAATAGTTGAACGAAAGGACGGCCAGCTCGGCGTCGGTCGCGCCGGCGCTGGTGGGCAGGTACGCGACGAACCAGGAGTGGAACGGCAGGGTGCCCTCCTCGGTCAGCTCGCCGAACTCGGCCGTCCCGGTCTTTCCGGACAGCGCCCCCGGCAGATCGAGGTCGCGGATGTTGTACGCGTGGCCGGAGGTGATGACCTCGCGCGCCCCGACGCGCATCGTCTGCAGCGTGGACGGATCGGCGTCGATCTCGTGGAGCACCTCCGGGGCGTATTCGCGGATCAATGTGCCCTCGCCGTCCGTCTCGCCACGCACGACCATCGGCCGCATGAGCCGTCCCCCGTTCGCGACCGCGGCGTACGCGTTCAGCACCTGGAGCGGCGTGACGGCGATCACGTTCTGACCGATGCCGGCCTGCGCCAGCTCGCCGGTGAAGACGCCGGCACGCCCCTGGGCGTGCGCCCATTCGGTGCTGGCGATGATGCCCGCCTCCTCGGCGGGCAGCCTGATGCCCGAGTGCCGGCCGAAGCCGAGCTGGTACGCCCACTCCGCCAATGGATCGACCCCGGTGTGGATCGCCATCTGGTAGAAGAACGTGTCCGAGCTCTTGGCGAAGGCGTCCACCATGTCGAGCGGCCCGAATCCCTGGCGGTTCCAGTCGTAGAGGCACTCGCCCTCGGGTGCACCGGGGATCTGGTAGCAGCCGTAGGTCGGCCACTCTCGCGAAGCGGTGGTGACGCCCTCCTCCAGCGCGGCGATCCCGGTGACGAGCTTGTACGTGGAGCCGGGCGGGTAGATGTCGCTGATGGCGTGGTTGCGCAGCGGCTTCGCCGGATCGGCCAGGTAGACGCCGAAGTCCTCGTTGCTGATGCCGGCGGCGAATTTGTTGTTGTCGTAGGCCGGCAGGGAGACCATGGCCAGGATCTCGCCGGTCTGCGGGTTCATCACGATCGTGACGCCCTGGCTGACGCCGGCGACCTCCATGCCCCACCGCAGCGCCTGCTCGGCCGTGCGCTGGATCTCCGCGTCGACGGTGAGCATGAGATTGCGACCGGGAACGGGCTCCTCCACCGTCTCGATCACCCGTGTCAGGCGACCGGACGCGTCGCGCTCGACGCGCTGCGTGCCGTAGGTGCCGCGCAGCTCGTTCTCGAACGAGGCCTCGACGCCCGCCTTGCCGATCACGTCGTCCGGCAGGTAGCCCTCATCGGCCCGGGCCTCGAGCTCGTCGGCGCTCACCGGGCCGGTGTAGCCGACCAGGTGCGCCAGCAGCGATCCGGCGACGGTACCCTGCTCGTCGAGGTATTGGCGCATCGGCTCGACCTCGACCACGACGCCGGGGAGCGCCTCCGCCTCCTCGCCGATGAGCAGGGCTGCCTGGCGCGTGACGCCGCGCTGTACGGGGACGAGGTCGAACGGGGAGCCCGAGAACGCCTCCAGGCGCGACCGCAGGGTGGCGGCGCTGGCCCCGGTGATCTCCGCCACACGCCGAATCACGCGGCCGGTGTCGGGGTCGGGCAGGTCGGCCGGCCGCACCTTCACCGTCCAGGACGGGACGTTCACCGCCACCGGCCTCCCGGCGCGATCGAAGATGAGCCCGCGCGGCGCCCGCAGCGGCACCTCCGCCGTCCGATCCGCCGCCGCGCGGCTTGCGTACACCTCGCCATTGACGACCTGCAGCTGGAACAGCCGTCCGCCGAGGACCGCGAAGACGAGCGCGGCCGCCACCGAGAAGGCGACGAAGCGCGCTCGCGACCGGCCCAGGTCGACGCGGCCGTCGTTCAGGTCGGCCATCGGTTCACCAGGCGGTGGCCTCGTCCACCACGTAGCGGCGCGCCAGGAGCCGCGCCGGAACGATCAGCAGGGCCGCGATCCCCGCATTCAGGGTTGCGGCACGCAGGACGAGGTCCCAAGGAGGAGCGGTCAGCTCGGTCTCGAGGACGAGGCCGGACACGATGAGACCCGTCACGTCGGCCACCACCGAGCCGGCGAATACCGCCGCGACCGGGTACACCCACGCCGCCGCGCCGAACAGACGGCCCCCGCCGGCCACCATGGCTGCCACGATGAGCATGGACAGCGGCACCGAGCCGAGAGGGTCACCGACCAGCAGGTTCGCGGTGAGGCCGGCCACGAAGGCCCAGGTGATGCCCGGGTGGAAGCCGATGAGCGAAGTGACGAGCACGACTCCCACCAGCACGAGATTCGGCTTGACCCCCGCGATGACGATCACCGGCGCGAGAGCGGCGTGCACGATGCCGAGCACGATGGCCAGGAGTGGGCTGATGTAGCTGATCGGTCCGCGTGCCCCCGTGCTGTGCCGTTCGCTGAAGGCCCAGTATAGGCTGCGGAATCGTCGCCTCGGTTCCACGTGAAACACCACACGCGATGTGGATAACTCTCCCGTCACGGCTGACCCGATAAGCCGGTGATACGCGGCCGACACAGGGGAATGCTGGTAGAATGAACGTGCCCATCTGAACTCGCAGCGGAGTGCTCGTGGTCCGGGTCACGGCCTGCACGAACCAGAAGGGCGGCGTCGGCAAGACGACCACGGTGATCAACCTGGCGGCCTACCTCGCTCTGTCCGGTACGCGAACTCTCGTCATCGATCTCGACCCGCAGGGGAACGCCACGAGCGGCCTGGGCGTCGACCGACGAACTGTCGGCGGCTCCTCGTACGAGGCGCTCATCGAGCGGCTTCCCATCGGGGAGCTGATCGTGCCGACGTCCGTCGACGGGCTCGACCTGGTGCCCTCGACGCCCTCGCTGTCGGGCGCGGAGGTCGAGCTGGTCGAGGTTCCGGCGCGTGAGCGACGCCTGGCCGCAAGCCTGGCCGAGCTTGATGGGCGCTACGATCGCGTACTGATCGACTGTCCGCCCTCGCTGGGCCTGCTGACGATCAACGCGCTGACGGCCGCGGACGGGGTGCTCATCCCGATCCAGACCGAGTACTACGCACTGGAGGGGCTCAGCCAGCTGGTGAACACGATTCGACGCGTCCGGGAGGGTCTCAACCCGCGCCTCGAGATCGAGGGCGTGCTCCTCACGATGTACGACGCCCGCACGAACCTCTCCGCCCAGGTCGCCTCCGAGGTACGTCGCCACATGAACGGGACCGTGTACCGGACCGTCGTGCCTCGATCGGTGCGACTCTCCGAGGCGCCCAGTCATGGCCTGCCCATCGCCCTCTACGACCCTGCCTCGCGAGGCGCTGACGCGTATCGCGAGCTGGCCGGTGAGGTGGTTGCCCGTGGCTAGCAGCCCGTCACGCGGTCCCCGCGCCTTCGGCCTCGGCCGTGGATTGGACGCGCTCATCCCCACCAGTGGCGAGGACCGCGGCGTCCTGGAGATCGCGGTCGACCGGGTCGAGCGCAATCCGAACCAGCCGCGCAGCCGCTTCGACGAGGCGGGGCTCGGTGAGCTGGCCGCGTCGATCGCCGTCCACGGCATCCTGCAGCCGATCGTGGTGCGCCCCCTGGCCGATGGCAGCTACCAGCTCATCGCCGGCGAGCGGCGACTGCGGGCCGCGCGCATGGCGGGCCTCGAGACCGTGCCCGCCATCGTCCGCGACAGCGACGACGGCGAGACCTCCCTGGAGTTGGCGCTGATCGAGAACATCCAGCGCGAGGACCTCAACCCGATCGAGACGGCCCTCGCCTACCGGGAGCTCATCGATCGCTTCGGGCTGACCCACGAGGCGGTTGCCCGCCAGGTCGGCAAGAGCCGGGTCGCCGTGAGCAACTCACTCCGCCTGCTGGATCTCGCGCCCGAGACGCGCCAGGCGATCGTCGAGGGCCGCATCAGCGAGGGCCACGGGCGCGCCCTGGCCGCCATCAGCATTCCGGAGCTGCAGCGCGCCGTGCTCACCGTCGTGCTCGAGCGCGGGCTCTCGGTGCGCCAGACCGAGGAGCTGGTGCGTCGCAAGCGGGACGAGCAGCCGGCCCGCGAGCGCCGACCGTTGAGCCCGGACCTGCAGGACCTCGAGTCCCAGCTGCGCGGAATCCTCGCCACGCGCGTCGGGATCGTGCGCACGCGACGCGGGGGCCGGCTGGTCATCGACTTCTACTCGGACGAGGAGCTGGATCGCCTCTACGCCATCATCACCCGCGGGGTCGGTGGGACCGTCGACGATCGTCCCGAACCGGCCCTCGACCACGAGGTTGTCTCACCCGCATGACCGTCGAACGAGCACCGAAGACGCGCGGCAAGGCGTCGTCGAGCTACACCGCCGCCAACATCCAGGTCCTCGAGGGCCTGCAGGCGGTGCGCAAGCGCCCCGGCATGTACATCGGCTCGACCGATGCGCGCGGGCTCCACCAGCTCGTGTGGGAGGTGGTCGACAACTCGATCGACGAGGCGATGGCCAACCAGGCCACCCGCATCGACGTGACGATCCACGCGGACGGTCGGCTCGAGGTGATCGACGACGGCCGGGGGATTCCGGTCGACAAGCACTCGACCGGCAAGAGCGCCCTCGAGGTCATCATGACCGTGCTCCACGCCGGCGGGAAGTTCGGGGGTGGCGGCTACAAGGTCTCCGGCGGCCTGCACGGCGTCGGCGTCAGCGTGGTGAACGCCCTGAGCTCCGAGATGCGGGTCGAGGTGCTGCGCGACAAGAAGCGCTACCTCCAGGAGTTCGTGCGCGGCATCCCGCAGGGGCCGGTCAAGCAGAGCGGCGGCACCCCGGAGGCCAATCGCGGGCTCGATCCCGGCTGGAAGCGCACCAGCGGCACGAGGACCTTCTTCCGGCCCGATCCCGAGATGTTTGAGACGCTCGACTTCAGCTGGGAGACGATCAGCACCCGGATGCGGGAATCGGCCTACCTCAACAAGGGCCTGTGGATCCGGCTCCGCGACGAGCGCACCGACACCGAGAAGAACTTCTTCTTCCAGGGCGGCGTGACCAGCTTCGTCCGGCACCTCAACCGCCGCCGCGACGTGCTGAACGGGCGACCCATCTACGTGGAGCGCCTGGTCGGCAGCACCAGCGTGGAGGTGGCGCTGCAGTACAACGACGGCTTCGCAGAGAACGTCATCGCCTTCGCCAACAACATCCACACCGTCGACGGCGGCACTCACGTCGCCGGCTTCCGCTCCGCGCTGACGAGCTCGCTCAACACGTGGGCGCGCAAGTCCGGCACCCTGAGCGAGAAGGACGCGAACCTGTCCGGCGACGATGTCCGCGAGGGTCTCACCGCGGTGATCAGCGTGAAGCTGACCGATCCGCAGTTCGAGGGCCAGACGAAGGCGAAGCTGGGCAACGCCGACATCAAGGGCATCGTCCAGAACGTCGTCACCGACGGGATCGTGCAGCACCTCGAGGAGAATCCGGCCGACGGCCGGCGCATCATCGAGAAGTGCGTCACCGCCGCCCGCGCTCGCGAGGCGGCGCGCAAGGCGCGCGACCTCGTCATCCGCAAGGGCGCGCTCGAGGGGATGGCCCTTCCGGGCAAGCTGGCCGACTGCCAGGAGCGCGACCCGGCGCGGTCGGAGCTCTACATCGTCGAGGGCGACTCGGCGGGTGGCTCGGCGAAGCAGGGGCGGGATCGGCGCTTCCAGGCGGTGCTGCCGATGTTCGGCAAGATGCTGAACGTGGAGAAGGCGCGCCTCGACCGCGTCCTGTCCAGCGACAAGATTCGGCCGCTGGTCATCGCCCTCGGCGCCGGCATCGGTGATACGTTCGACATCAGCAAGCTGCGCTACCACCGCATCTGCCTGCTGAGCGACGCCGATGTCGACGGGGCGCACATCAGCACGCTCCTGCTCACGTTCTTCTACCGGCACATGCCGCAGATCATCGAGAACGGCTACCTGTACATCTGTCAGCCGCCGCTCTACCGGATCAGCACCGGCAAGGTGACCCGGTACGCGTCCAACGAGAAGGACCGTGACCAGGCCATCAAGGAGCTGTCCCGGGAGGGCAAGACGAAGAACGTCAGCGTCCAGCGCTTCAAGGGCCTCGGCGAGATGAACGCCGATCAGCTGTGGGACACGACGATGAACCCGGACACCCGCACCCTCCTCAAGGTCGAGGTGACCGATGCCGCCGAGGCCGACGAGGTCTTCAGCACCCTCATGGGCGAGAAGGTCGAGCCGCGGCGCGACTTCATCCGGGGGGAGGCCCGCAAGGTCCGGAACCTCGACATCTGAGTCGGAACTCGAGACGAGAGAGGCAACACGATGCCATCACGACACGCCGCCGACATCCGGCAGGTGGCCCAGAAGACGGGCCGCACGGTGGATGAATGGTGCGAGCTCCTTGAGGCCAATGGCGTGGGCGATCGCCGGGAGGCGGTGAACATGCTGCGGGACTCGTATGCGGTCAGCCACGCGTTCGCGCTGGCCATCGCCAACCACTGCCTGCGTCGCTCCGCCGACGACGACTGGGGTGCGGACGAGTACGACGCGGAGGAGGGGGACAACCCCTGGTAGCCATGACCGAGTCGGAGCAGGCCCAGCGCATCGGCAGCAGCCGGGAGATCGTCGGCACCGATGGGCGACGCTACGCCTTCGCCGATCATCACTGCTTCGCCTGCGGCGGGACGAACCCGATCGGCATGGGCCTGCACATCGAGCTCGGCGACGCGACGGCGTCCACGACCTGGACCGCGGGCGATGACTACGTCGGCTGGAGCGACAAGCTCCACGGCGGGATCGTCGCCACGCTGCTCGACGAGGTGATGGCCTGGGCCTGCTCGAGCTACGACGCGTGGGCCGTGACCGCCGAGATGACGGTGCGCTACCGCTCGCCGGCCTCGCCCGGTGAGACGCTGTCCGCGGTGGGACGGGTCGTGTCGCGCCGGCGGCGCATCTACGAGGTGACCGGTGAGGTCACCGGCGGCGATGGTCGGGTCGTGGCGGAGGGAAGCGGACGCTACCTCGGCGCCGCGCCGACCCAGAAGGCGGATCTCAAGGCCCGCTACGGGACCGAACCGGGCACGGGCGGCGAATGACTGCGACAAACGCGACACAACCAGCAAGACACGGCGTGAACACCCACGCCCCTGCGGGCAGGAGAGGCTAACCGATGGAGATGGAGCGGATCGGCAACGTCCGGCCGGTGTCGATCGAGGACGAGATGCGTACCTCGTACATCGACTACGCGATGAGCGTCATCGTCGCGCGGGCGCTGCCGGACGTGCGCGACGGCCTGAAGCCGGTCCATCGGCGAATCCTCTACACCATGCACGAGATGGGGCTGCGCTCGACGGCGGCCTATCGGAAGTGCGCCGGCGTCGTCGGCGAGGCGATGGCCAAGTACCACCCCCACGGGGACCTGGCCCTGTACGAGACGCTGGTCCGGATGGCGCAGGACTTCAGCCTGCGGTATCCGCTGGTCGACGGGCAGGGCAACTTCGGCTCGGTCGACGGCGACCCGCCGGCCGCCATGCGCTATACCGAGGCGCGGATGGCGGCCATCACCGACGAGATGCTGGCCGACATCGAGAAGGAGACCGTCGACTTCGTCGACAACTACGACGGCCGCCTGCGCCAGCCCACCGTCCTGCCCTCGAAGCTGCCGAACCTCCTCGTCAACGGCTCGTCGGGCATCGCGGTCGGCATGGCCACGAACATCCCACCGCACAACCTGACCGAGGTCTCGCGCGCCATCAGCGCCCTCATCGACAACCCGGACCTGACGGTCGACGAGCTGTGCGAGATCGTGACCGGGCCGGACTTCCCCACCGGCGGCACCATCTTCCGCTTCGAGGACCAGCGCAACTCGGTCACCGGCGAGAAGGACCGCGTCGACGTCATCCGCCACATGTATGCGACCGGCCGCGGCCGCGTGATCATTCGCGGCCAGGTCGCGTTCGAGGAGATTCGCGCCGGCCGCATGGCCGTGGTGATCACCGAGCTGCCGTACCAGGTGAACAAGACGACGCTCATCGAGAAGATGGCGGACCTCGTCGGAGCGAAGAAGATCACCGATGTCAGCGACATTCGCGACGAAAGCGACAGGACCGGGATGCGGATCGTGATCGAGGTGAAGCGCGACGGCTCGCCGCACACGGTGATGCAGCAGCTCTTCAAGCACACCGCCCTGCAGACCAGCTTCAGCGCCAACATGCTGGCCCTGGTCGACGGGCAGCCCCAGACGCTCGGCCTGAAGCGGCTGCTCGAGCACTACATCACCTATCGGCGCGACGTCGTCCGGCGCCGGACCGAGTTCGACCTGGCGCGGGCGCAGGAGCGGGCGCACATCCTCGAGGGGCTGAAGATCGCGCTCGACAACCTCGACGAAGTGATCGCGACCATCCGCGCGGCGGCCGACGTGGAGGCGGCCCGACAGGCGCTTATCGCCCGGTTCGGGCTGACCGAGGTCCAGGCCAACGCCATCCTCGAGATGCAGCTCCGTCGCCTGGCCGCGCTGGAGCGCAAGAAGATCGAGGACGAGTACCGCAACATCATCCGGCTCATCGCCGAGCTCGAGGATCTGCTCGCCAACCCGCGCAAGATCCTGCTCGTCATCAAGGACGAGCTGGCCGACCTGGAGAAGCGCTACGGCGACGACCGCAAGACCCGCATCCAGGCCGATGTGAACCGCGAGCTCACCGCGGAGGACCTGGTCGCCTCCGAGGACGTGGTGGTCACCCTCAGCCAGCGGGGCTACATCAAGCGCCAGCCGATCAGCACGTTCCGCTCGCAGCGGCGCGGCGGGCGGGGCAAGCTCGCCATGCTGACCCGGGAGGAGGACGCGGTCCGGCACCTGCTGGTGGCGAACACCCACGACAACATCCTGTTCTTCACGAACCGCGGCCGTGTCTTCATCACCAAGGTCCATACCCTCCCCGATGCCTCCCGCCAGGCAAAGGGCCTGCCGATCATCAACCTGCCCGGCGTCCAGGTGGAGCAGCGCGAGTACGTCAGCGCCATCATCAGCCTGCCGCAGTTCGAACCTGACCACTACCTGGTCATGGCCACCCGACGGGGAATGATCAAGAAGACCTCGCTGGCCGAGTACGCCAAGATCCGCGCCAACGGGTTGATCGCCATCAACCTCCAGGACGGCGACGAGCTCCAGTGGGTCGGCCTGTCGGACGGCCAGAACGACATCATCGTGGCGACCAAGAAGGGCCAGGCCGCCCGCTTCCGCGAGGCGGAGGTGCGACCGATGGGCCGCGACACGATGGGCGTCACCGCCATCCGCCTGAAGGGCGACGACGAGGTGGTCGGCATGGAGGTCGTCAAGCACGCCTCCGAGCAGCTGCTGGTCGTGACCGAGCAGGGATACGGCAAGCGGACCGATATCACCGACTTCCCGATCAAGCACCGCGCCACCGGCGGGGTGATCGCGAACTCCCTGAACCCCGACACCGGCGACGTGGCGGCGGTGCGCATCGTCGGGCGCGAGGAGGAGGAGCTCATGCTCATCACCGAGCTGGGCACCATCCTGCGCACCGAGGTCGGCGGGATCAACCGCTATCGGCGGCCCTCGCGCGGCGTCACGGTCATGAAGCCGGCCGACGGCGACCGGATCGTGTCGATCACCGTCTTCGTCGACAACCGCGTGGACGAGCCTGCGGCCGAGGACGCCGAATAGCCGGGCGGCCGCGGCCGCCCGCCTGCCATCTGTCACAGGATCTTCACCCGGCCGCCGGCTTGAGTGCGGTTTCGGCCGCGGATGGACGGTCCGGCAGCATGAAGGGCGCCCGCGGGCGCGCCCCATGCGTGGTGCTGTTCCGTGTGGCGTCAGAACGCAACCCGAAGGGAGCTCCGGGTGAAGATACGGCGATCTATCGGTCGTCAGTCGCCGCGCGGCCGGTTGGCGGCGTCGATCTCCGCCAGCTCGCCGTCGGTGAAGCCTGCGTCGCGCAGGATCCCGACCAGCAGCGCGGTCTTCCCCGGCACGTACTCCTCGATGGTCGTGACGCGCGCCGCCAGGGCTTCCTTCAGGGCCGCGTAGTGCGCGCGCAGCTCAGGATCGTCGCGCAGGGCGGCCCGAACGGCGAGATGGTTCCGCAGCGCCAGCGAGCCGTCGACCACCACGTAGACGTTGCGCCGGACACCGTCGTCCGGCTCTGCGAGGGAATGCCGGTCGGCGATGCCGAGGTCGCCCCGGTACCGATACCCGCCGCGCTCCAGTGCCGCGACGGCCGCGTCGACGTCCTGCCGGCCGACGACCACGTCGACGTCGATCACCGGCTTGGCCGCCAGGCCCGGCACGGAGGTGCTGCCGACGTGCTCGATGGCCAGCACCGGCACGCCATCGAGCAGCCGGTGCAGCTCCTGGCGAATTCGCGCGAATCGGTCCGGCCACGCCGGGTCGTATGGCACCACCTCGACCGTCACGACCGCATCATGCCCCACCCGCCGCCCGCGCCCGCTGCCGGGGTGCGCCCGCAACGACTAGAATCGAGGCTGCCTGACGAGAACGCGCCGCAGGAGCCCGACGCCGTGTACGCCGACGAGTTCAGCATCTACGCCGGCAACGCCAACCGCCCGCTCGCCGAGCGCATCTGCCGCTACCTGAAGACGCGGATGGGCGACGTCGAGGTCTTCCAGTTCGCCAACGAGAACATCTTCGTCCGCGTCCTCGAGAACGTGCGCGAGCAGGACGTCTTCCTGGTCCAGCCCACCAGCCGGCCGGTGAACCAGTCGATCATGGAGCTGCTGATCATGATCGACGCATTCAAGCGGGCCAGTGCGGGACGCATCACCGCGGTCATCCCGTACTACGCCTACGGGCGCAGTGACAAGAAGGACCAGCCGCGCGTGCCGATCACCGCGCGCCTGGTCGCCGACATGCTGACCGTGGCCGGCGCCGATCGCGTGCTCACCATGGACCTCCACCAGGGCCAGATCCAGGGCTTCTTCAGCATCCCGGTCGACGAGCTGACCGCCGTCAACCTCATCGCCACCCACATCAAGGCCAAGCAGCTCGACGACGTGGTGGTCGTCTCGGAGCTCGGCTTCGCGAAGAAGGCGCGCAACTTCGCCGAGCTGCTGGCGGCGCCGCTGGCCATCGTCGAGAAACGACGCCTCGGCAACCAGGACCGGACCGAGGTCATGAACATCATCGGCGACGTGGCCGGCAAGACGGCCGTGATCATCGACGACGAGATCGACACGGCCGGCTCGCTGATCGAGGCCGTCGGCGCCCTCCAGGTGGGCGGCGCGCGGGCCATCTACAGCTGCGCGACCCACGGCGTGTTCTCGGGCACCGCACTGGAGCGGATCGCGGCCAGCGCCCTGACCGAGGTCATCGTCACCGATACGATCCCGCTGCCGGCGGAGGCGGACGACCCGCGGATCACGGTGCTCAGTACGGCGCCGCTCTTCGGGGAGGCCATCAAGCGCATCCACCGCGGCGAAAGTGTGGGGGCGCTCTTCAGCTCCGAGGTCCAGATGGTCGAAGAGATGACCTTCTGGGAGGAGGACGAGCCGGACGACCATCCGACTCCCGAGCCGTTCCGGGTGTCGGCCGGCTGACCGCGCTTCCGGCCTGCGCCGGGCCGTTCGGCCCGAACCCGCGGTCGTCCCGGCCCTGGCGGCTGGCCCGGCGATTGCGGAGGGTGACCACGTACAGCGTGGAGGTCAGACCAGCATGAACCGAGGAATCCTGGGCCTCGCGGCCGTCGTCGGCAGCGCCGTGGCCGGGTACAAGCTCGTCGTCGAGCCGTGGTGGCGGAGCTGGGGCATCAGTCCGGCCGAACAGGCCCGCCCGCTCCCCGGCGACGACATCGTGCCGGGCGCCGTCACCGCGGAGACGCGGGGTATCACCATCGCGGCACCGCCGGCATCGGTCTGGCCGTGGCTCGTGCAGATGGGTTTCGGCCGCGCCGGCTGGTACAGCTACGACCAGATCGACATGGAAGGGAGCTCGTCGGACCGGATCCTGCCCGAGCATCAGTCGCTGGCGGTCGGCGACGTCGTGCCGACCCACCCGGGCGGCGGGTTCGTGGTCAAGGCCCTGGAGCCGGAGCGCCACCTGGTGCTCTACCTCGACAGCGACCTGGTCCGGGAGCAGGCGCGCGAGGCGGAGGCGATCAACGCGGAGTCACCGTCCAACCTGCGCGTCGCGGGCGCCTTCATGGAGGGCGCGCAGCCGCCCGAGTTCACCGCTACCTGGGCGTTCGTGCTGGAGGACTTCGGCGACGGCCACACCCGTCTCATCGAGCGCTTTCGGGTGCTGTTCGGGGGCGAGGAGGAGAAGCCCTGGACCCGCTTCACCCTGCCGTTCATGGGGTTCGGCGTGTTCGTCATGATGCGCAAGCAAATGCTCGGCATCCGTGACCGAGCCGAGGGCGTGCCGCTGCCACGGCTGGCGCCGACCGAGCCGGCGGAGCAGCTGGCCTGATCTGACCTCGGGGGGCGAGAGCGTATACTCGGCCTCCCGATGTTCAAGTTCCTGTCCCGCCTGGGGGACTCCAACGAGCGGGAGATCCGAGCGCTCCAGCCGATCGTCGACCAGATCGCCGCGCTCGAGCCCGAGATCCAGGCCCTCTCCGACGCCGAGCTGCGCGAAAAGACCGATGCGCTGCGCGCGCGGCTGCGCGACGAGATCGGCGACATCCTCGTCCCGATCGAGCAGCGCGAGCTCGACCCCGACGAGGAGGCCAGCGAGTCCGCCCTCGCCGGCGCCGATGCCGCCCGGCTGGCCGACGAGCTGAAGGAGCGGCGCGAGCGCGAGCTCAAGCGCATCAACGCGGCGCTCGACGCGGTCCTGCCGGAGGCCTTCGCCGCCGTGCGCGAGGCGATGGTCCGCGCCCTGGGAAAGCGCCATTACGACGTCCAGATGCTGGGCGGCATCGTGCTCCATCGTGGCGCCATCGCCGAGATGAAGACCGGCGAGGGAAAGACCTTCGTGGCGTGGCTGGCCGCCTACCTGAACGCGCTCGTTGGGCGCGGCGTGCACGTCGTGACCGTGAACGACTACCTGGCCAAGCGCGACGCGCAGTGGATCGGTGCGGTCTTCCATCGGCTGGGGATGAGCGTCGGGTCCATCCAGCATGAGGGGGCATTCGTCTTCGATCCCGACTACCCGGCCAGCGACGAGCGCCTCCGCGACCTGCGCCCGACCACCCGCCAGGAGGCCTACGCGGCGGACGTGACCTACGGCACGAACAACGAGTTCGGCTTCGACTTCCTGCGCGACAACCTGGTGGTCGACCTGGCGGCGCGCGCCCAGCGCGGTCACTTCTTCGCCATCGTCGACGAGGTCGACAACATCCTGATCGACGAGGCGCGCACGCCGCTCATCATCAGCGGCAGCGCCGAGGAATCGGCCGACAAGTACCTCCAGTTCGCCAAGCTCGTCCCCCGGCTCAAGGTCGAGGAGGACTACATCGTCGACGAGAAGTTCAAGCAGGTCGCCATCACCGAGGCCGGCACCGACAAGATGGAGCGCTGGCTGGGGGTCGAGAACATGTTCGCCGACGACTTCAGCCTGGCCCGCCACCTCGAGCAGGCGCTCAAGGCCGAGGTCCTCTACAAGCGCGACCGCGACTACGTCGTCAAGGACGGCGAGGTGATCATCGTCGACGAGTTCACCGGGCGCCTCATGCCCGGCCGCCGATGGTCGGAGGGGTTGCACCAGGCCGTGGAGGCCAAGGAGGGCGTGGCGGTCCGCTCCGAGCAGCGCACCCTGGCCACGGTCACCTTCCAGAACTACTTCCGCATGTACGAGAAGCTGGCCGGCATGACCGGCACGGCCGAGACCGAGGCGGAGGAGTTCGCCAAGATCTACAACCTCGAGGTGGTCGTCGTCCCGACCAACCGCGACATGATCCGGGCCGATTACGCCGACCTCGTGTACGCCACCCAGCCGGGCAAGTGGAAAGCGGTGGTGGAGGAGATCGCCGACGAGCACGAGAAGGGCCGGCCGGTCCTCGTCGGCACCATCAGCGTCGAGGTCTCCGAGATGCTGTCGGAGATGCTCAAGCGGCGCGGCATCAAGCACAACGTCCTCAACGCCAAGTTCCACGAGCGCGAGGCGGAGATCGTGGCGCAGGCCGGGCGGTCGGGCGCGGTGACCATCGCCACCAACATGGCCGGCCGCGGCACCGACATCCTGCTGGGCGGGAACCCGGAGGTGCTGGCCGCCGAGCTGCTCCACAAGAAGGGCACCAACGTCCTGGAGGCCTCCAGGGAGGAGTACGACGCGGCGCTCGAGGAGGCGAAGCGCATCTGCGCAGCGGACAAGGAGAAGGTCCTTGCCGTGGGCGGGCTGCACATCCTCGGCACCGAACGCCACGAGGCCCGCCGGATCGACAACCAGCTCCGCGGTCGCGCCGGCCGGCAGGGAGACCCGGGCTCCTCGCGCTTCTACCTGAGCCTCCAGGACGACCTGATGCGGCGCTTCGCGTCGGATCGGGTCCAGGGCCTGATGCGCACGCTGGGCTTCACCGAGGACACGGCCCTCGAGTCGAAGATGGTGAGCCGGACCATCGAGAACGCGCAGTCGCGGGTGGAGGGCTACAACTTCGACACCCGCAAGCACGTCGTGCAGTACGACGACGTCATCAACCGCCAGCGCGAGACGATCTACCGCGAGCGCGACCGGATCCTGCGCTCGTCGGATCTCGGGCCGACCGTCGAGGCGATGCTCGACGACGAGATCGCCAGCCTGGTGGCGGAGCACACCGCCGCCGATCACCGCGACGAATGGAACATCGACGGGCTCAAGGCGCAGCTGAGCGCCATGATCCCCAGCCTGACCGATGCCGACCTTCGGGTGGTGGACGAGGCAACCGATGCCCAGGGCCTGGCGCAGGCGCTGATGGACCTCGTCCGGGAACGCTACGAGCGCAAGCGGACGGAGACCGGCCACGACGGCATTCGCGTCCTGGAGCGGCTCGTGCTCCTGCGGGTCATCGACTCGCTGTGGGTCGAGCACCTCACCGCGATCGACGACATGCGACGCGGCATCGGCCTGCGCGCCTACTCGCAGCGCGACCCGCTGAACGAGTTCAAGATCGAGGCGTACCGGATGTTCGACGAGCTCAAGGCCACCATCCGGCACGACGTGACCCATACGATCTTCCGCGTCACCGTCCAGGCCCAGCCTCAGGTGGCGCGCCCGATGGCCCGCAACGTCGTCGAGGGTCGAGCGGCGGTGGCCGGCGCCACCTCATCGGCCTCGGGCGCCGCGACGGCCACCGCGGTCGCGGGGGGCAGCGGCAACGGTGCTGCGCAGCCGGCGCGCTCCGGACCGAAGATCGGGCGTAACGACCCGTGCTGGTGCGGGTCCGGAAAGAAGTACAAGAAGTGCCACGGCGCCTGAGGGCCTGAGCGCCTGAGCGCCTGAGGGCCTGAGCGCCGGAGCGCCGGAGCGCCGGAGCGCCGGCGCCGCTCCCCTCCGGAGCGTTCCGGCTGGCGGGGCGGGGTTCCTCCGGCGCTGCGCTCTTCAGGCGAGCCGCCTGACGGAGGGCGGGTCGTCCGCCTGTCACGACGCTCCTGACGCTCACACGCAGCCACGCGATATCCGGGGCCGGTCCCCACGCGAGCATTCCGACGGGCGGGGAGCCGCCCTCCCGTCACAGCCCTCCTCCCGAGAGCCGCCCGCCGGAGGGCGGCCCCTCCGTCCACCACGACGCTCCTGACGCTGACACGCCCGCCTCGACCCAGCCACCCGCGGCCGATCAGTCGTCGTCGTAGCGGCGATGCTTCTGGCGCCAGCGCCGGATCGGGTAGAGCACGACGGTGGCGATGGCGATCACGCCCACGATGAGCCAGAAGGGGTCGGGCAGGTCGGGCACGGATGCTTCACCTCGTCAAGGAACTCCGGGGTTGCCATATCCGATCAGGTCGCTACGATGGTCTCCAACGATGATCGCAGGCGCGCCCCAGCCCTGCGGCTCCAGCTCGGTGGAGGGATTCGTGAAGCAACTGACCGCACCCACGCGGGTGTCCGTACCACTTCCCGTCAGTACGGCGGCCCACCTCCCACCGGTCACACGCTTCCGAGACCCGGACCTCCCCTACGAAGACCTCATCATGTGCGAGCGTGACTGCATGCGCTGCAGCTACGCGGCCACGCTCGACTGCGACGGGACCTGCGGCCTCTGCCCGCGCCAGAACTACTGCCCCTGCGTGAACCCGGCGAAGGTGCGCACCAAGCAGAACCGGCTGGCCGAGATGGAGCTGCCGATGGTGGCGACGGTTGGACGCAATTAGGGACGAGGCGCAGCGCCTGGCGCGACTCGTCGACGACACGTCGGTGCGTCTTTGACCTCCCCGCGAAGGAATCCGAGCTCGCCGAGCTGACGGAGCGCTCGGCGGATCCGAACCTCTGGGACGACCCCGCGGACGCGCAGCGGATCATGCGCCGCGCCGAGGAGCTGCGCGGCGAGATCGACGCGTGGCGAGCCCTTGGTGACCGTGCCCGTGGGCTGGCGGAGATGGCCGAGATGGCGGCCGCCGATCTGGAAGAGGGCGCCTCGCTCACCGCGGACCTCGAGCGTGACCTTGCCGCCCTCCAGGCCGATTGGGGGCGGATGGAGCAGCAGCTCCTGCTCTCCGAGCCGTACGACGAGCGCGGCGCCATCGTGACCGTCCATGCCGGAGCGGGAGGCACCGAGTCGCAGGATTGGGCCGAGATGCTGCTGCGCATGTACCTGCGCTGGGCCGAGCGAAATCGGCTGCAGACGGAGATCCTGGAGGCCACCGAGGGGGAGGAGGCCGGCCTCAAGAGCGTGAGCTTCAGCATCGACGGTCGCTGGGCCTACGGGCGGCTCCGGAGCGAGCGTGGCGTTCATCGGCTGGTGCGGATCAGCCCCTTCGATTCCCAGAAGCGCCGCCACACGAGCTTCGCCCTGGTCGAGGTGGTGCCCGAAGTCCCCGAGGACGCGGCCGTCGAGATCGACGACAAGGATCTGCGCGTCGACACCTATCGCGCCTCCGGCGCCGGCGGCCAGCACGTCAACAAGACCGATAGCGCCGTGCGCCTCACGCACCTGCCCACCGGCATCGTGGTCGCCGTCCAGTCGGAGCGCAGCCAGCACCAGAACCGCGACCGCGCCATGGCCGTGCTGCGTGCCAAGCTCATCGAGCGCCAGATGGAGGAGCGCGAGGCCGAGATGGCGCGCCTTCGCGGCGAGCACGTGGAGGCCGGCTGGGGCAACCAGATCCGCTCCTACGTCCTCCAGCCCTACACGATGGTCAAGGACCTACGCACCGGCGTCGAGACGAGCAACCCGACCGCGGTCCTGGACGGGGATCTCGACGCGTTCATCGAGGGCTACCTGCGATCGCGGGTCGGCTCCGGAGAGGGGAGCCCGACGCCGGCGGCGTAGGTGCCGCGCCGCATCGGTCCACCTTCGGTACCATCAGCCGCGTACCGATGACATCCCTGCTGCGCCGACGGGCGCGCCCCGCACCGCCCGACGCGCCGGTCATCAGCATGGTCGACGTGGGCATGACCTACCCCAACGGGAAGGTGGCGCTGGCCGACGTCAACGTCAGCATCCCGTCGGGCGACTTCGTCTTCCTGGTCGGCCCGTCGGGCGCCGGGAAGAGCACCTTCATCCGGCTGCTCATCCGCGAGGAGCTGCCCAGCACCGGGCGGGTGACGGTCGCCGGACGCGACCTGCGCCGGATGCGCCGCGGCCAGGTGCCGGGGCTGCGACGGCGGATCGGCACCGTCTTCCAGGACTTCCGCCTGCTGCCGAACAAGACGGTCTGGGAGAACGTCGCCTTCGCGCTGGAGGTGACCGGCGCACCGGGCAGCCACATCCGGGGCCGTGTCCCGCAGCTGCTCAACCTGGTGGGCCTGCAGGATCACGCGCACCACCTGCCGACCCAGCTGTCGGGCGGGGAGCAGCAGCGCACCGCCATCGCGCGGGCGCTGGTCCACGACCCGGCGATCCTCATCGCCGACGAGCCGACGGGCAACCTGGACCCGGTCACGAGCTGGGAGATCATCCAGCTGCTGATCCAGATCAACCAGCTCGGCACCACCGTGCTCATGGCCACCCACAACCAGGAGATCGTGAACGCCATGCGTCGCCGGGTGCTGGCCCTCGAGAACGGGCACCTCGTCCGCGACGAGGCGGCGGCCGCCTACGAGCGCGAGTACTGACCGATGCCGTTCCTGCGCTTCATCGGCTTCAGCATCGTCCGGGCCTGGCAGGGGTTCTGGCGCAACGCCATGATGAGCCTGGCGGCGACTGCCACCGTGGTCCTCATGTTGGCGCTGCTGGCCGCGCTGGCCATCGTCATCAGCGGCCTCAACTCCGGCCTCGAGTTCATCGAGAGCAAGGTCGGCGTCACGGTCCAGCTCGGCGACGACGTGCAGCCCGAAGAGCGTCGTGAGCTCACCGCCGAGGTCCAGGCGCTGCCCGGCGTGGCGACCGTCGACTACGTCTCTCCCGACGAGGCGTGGCAGCGGCTGGAGGAGGCGTACCGAGAGACGGGCCAGGAGCTCGACACCGGTGGCGCGGAGATCGACCTGTTCGCCAGCCTCGAGATCCGGCTCGATGATCCGGCCGCCTCGGGGACCATCGCCGACGCACTGCGCGACCATCCCGACGTCGAGCGCATCCTCACCAAGCAGGCGGAGTACGACACCCTGCTCGGGGTCATCAACACCATCCGCACCGTGGGGCTGGTGGTCGTCGGCCTCGTCGGGCTGACCGTGCTGTTCATGATCATCAACACGATCCGGATCGCGGTCTACAGCCGGGCCACCGAGATCGAGATCATGCGGTTGGTCGGCGCATCGGACTCGTTCATCCGCTGGCCCTTCATCCTGGAAGGCGTCCTGTGCGGGCTCATCGGCGCCGTGGTCACCATCATCCTGGTGGCGGCCATCTGGAGCCCGATCCAGCCGGCCATGGTGAGCGTCTTCCAGATGCCGACCGCGGTGAGCGCCCAGTTCCTCACCACGCTCTCGCTGCTCCTGTTCGCCGTGGGGCTCGGCGTCGGCGCGCTGGGGTCGTGGATCAGCGTGCGCTCGTACCTGGCCGCGGCTCACTGAGGGCAGGACGGAATGCGACTGACCGCGGACCGTTGGTGGCCGTCTTTCCGCCCGGCCGACGGGCCGGGTGCGGTTTCGTCACTGTGTGGCACATCTCCACGCCTGAGCTGCGCCCCGCGGCGCGCCTCAGGCTCGTGGACGTTCCATACAGGGTAAGAACGCAACCCGGTGGACTGTCTGGTGACGTTCCGGCGATGCATCGCCGCAGCGCCCGTGTCACAACCGTAATCGGCGCGAAATCGCCCCAGAACCATCCGTTGCTAGACTTCTGCTTCCCATGACCGACCCCACCGTCCCGACCCAGGCCCCCGAGGCCTCGCACGGGACGCATCCCCACCGCGCCAGCCGCGGCACCAGCGTGCCGTGGATCGTCGCCCTGGCCCTGGCCGCCGTGGTGGGCGCGTTCCTGTTCATCGGCGGCTACCTCGCGGGAGGCGGCGGCGGGCGCACGAGCTGCGCGACGCCGGACGAGGCGTTCGATGCCTTCTGCGAGGCCTTCGATCGGCTGCAGGCGGAGTACGTCGACGACCTCGATCCGGAACGGCTGGCGGAGGGCGCCATCCAGGGCATGTTCCAGTACGGGGTCGAGGACCCCTACTCCGGCTACATGGCGCCTGAGCAGTACGACCGTGCCCTGGGCGACCTTTCCGGCTCGTTCAGCGGGATCGGCGCCGAGATGGGCATTCGTCACACCGAGGACCCCGCCGACTTCGCCTCCTGCACCGAGTTCAGCGAGGTCTGCCGGCTGGTGGTGATTGCCCCCCTGGCCGGGTCACCCGCCGAGGCGGCTGGCCTGCGGGCCGGCGACGTCGTGCTGGCCGTGGATGGCACCCCGGTCGACGGAACGGTCATGAACGACCAGATCGAGCGGATCCGTGGGGAGGCCGGCACCGACGTGACGCTGACCTTGCAGCGGGACGCCGGCGAGCCGTTCGACCTCACCATCACCCGCGACACGATCACCCTGCAGGAGGTCGAGGCGAGGATGCTCGACGAGCACGTGGGGTACATCGCGCTGAACGGGTTCTCGGCGCCCGCGGCCGAGCAGTTCGCGGCCGGCCTGGAGGACCTGCTGGACCAGGGTGCGGACCAGATCGTGTTCGACCTGCGAGACAATCCCGGCGGCTACATCGATGCTGCCCAGAAGATCGCCAGCCAGTTCATCGGGGAGGGGCTGATCTTCACCCAGGAGTCGGCGGGGGACCAGGTCAAGCGCTACGAGGCCACGGGCGACGGGATCGCCACCCGGCCGGAGCTCCCGGTCGTGGTACTGGTGAACGGCGGATCGGCCTCCGCCTCGGAGATCGTGGCCGCCGCGCTCAAGGAGTCCGGCCGCGCGACCCTGGTGGGGGAGCCGACCTTCGGCAAGGACACCGTCCAGGTCTGGAGCCGGCTGGAGAACGGCGGCGGCGTGCGGATCACCATCAGCCGCTGGTTCACGCCGGAGCACAACAGCGTCGCTCCGGAGGGCATCCAGCCGGACATCAGCGCGCCGCGCACGGCGGAGACGCCGCCGGAGGACGACCCGGCGCTGGAGGCGGCGCTCGACTACCTGGCCCAGCAGCCGATCGCCGAGGACCTGCGGCCGGGGCCGTCGGGATCTCCCTCAGGCGCCATCCCGGAGCCGCTGGTGGTGGGCATTGTGGCGCAGCGAGCCATCTGCTAGCATCGCTCGCAACGAAAGGAGGTGGTGTGCAGGTGAGTAGTTCCAAGCACGCCACCACCGAGGCGGTGCGATAACACAGCTTCGCGTGGTGTAGCGAAGGGGAGAGCCGGCCGAAACGGTCGGCTCTTTCCGTGTCCGCCTCGCGTTCCTCCTTCCCGCCGTGACCGAAGGACCGATCCAGACCGATGCCCGACGAGACGATTGCCGTCAACCGCCGCGCCCGCCACGAGTACTCCATCGAGGAGACCCTCGAGGCGGGCATCGTGCTGACCGGCACCGAGATCAAGAGCATCCGCGCGCACAAGGTGAACATCGCCGAGGCCTACGTGCGCGTCGAGCGAGGAGAGGCCTGGCTGGTCGGGGCGCACATCGCCGAGTACGCGCACGGCAACCGCTACAACCACGAGCCGCTGCGGACCCGGAAGCTGCTCCTCCACCGCGACCAGATCAGCGAGCTCACCGGCCTGCAGTCGGCGAAGGGCCTGACGATCGTGCCGCTGCGCCTCTACCTGCGCCGCGGCGTGGCGAAGCTCGAGATCGGCGTGGCGCGCGGGAAGAAGGCGCACGACAAGCGCCGCACCATCGCCGAGCGCGACATGCGCCGCGAGCTCGAGCGCGAGTCCAAGGTCGCCGGCCGGGTCAAGCTCTAGCTGCTGGGCGCTGTACCGCTGCCGGGAGCATCGGCCACTTCTTGGCCGATCTCGTCCGCCGGTGGGACGAACGGCCAGGCACAAGCCGTCCTCTTGGCTGGTCGTGCCACCCCCGGGGCCACGAACGGCCACATGCTGACCGATAGCTTCCGCTGCGGATCAACGTCCTTGGTGCCGTTCTAGAACAGATGTTCACATCGGTGCATCGGTCTGGTAAGATGGGACGGCAAGGTTCGTGGGGATGTCAGGTTTCGACAGGGCCCGTGAACCGAGAATCGCAGGTCGAGGTCGCCCTCAGGCCTCGTAAAACCGAGGGCAAACCAGTAACTGGCAACGAACGTCAGTTCGCTCTCGCTGCTTAGACAGTGAGCACTGACACGGTCCCACCTCCCCGGACCGTGAAGGTGTC
>DATAKU010000074.1:0-7290 GCA_036261425.1 Candidatus Limnocylindria bacterium
GACGGCAAGTACGACCGATGGCAGAACGGGGACTTCCAGGTCTCCTTCTGCGCCAGCGGCACCGCCCCGGGCGCGCCCTGTCCGAGCACCGCCAATCCGGCCAGCTTCTGCACCGTCGACAACGGCAACGGTTGCCTGGTCCGCGTCCAGATCTCGTACAACCAGTCGATCGTCGTACCGCTGCTCGACCAGGTGCTCGACGGGGACGGCAACGGGCTGGTGGAGCTCAGGGCCGACGCATCCATGGTGATGAACTGATGTCGCACGCGGACGCACCGCGGGGGCAGGTGCTCGTCATGGTGGCCATCGGTCTCGTCGCCCTGCTGGGGCTGGCCGGGGTCGCCGTGGACGTGGGGCGGGTCATGACCGAGCGGCGCCACCTGCAGAACGCGGCCGACGCCGCTGCCCTGGCGGCCTGCCACGGGCTCACCGACGGCTCGGTCGCGGATCCGGCGGCCGCGGCCCAGGCCGCCCGCAACGTTGCCACCATCAACCTCGAGGGCTCGCCGGTGGCCGCCACCGCCACGATCGCCGATCCGCCCGTCTACACGGACCAGGACGGCGACGCGTACCTCGAGGCGACCGAGCTGACGAGCGGCGTGGTCGTTGCCGGCAATGCCGTCCGGGTGGCCATCGACTCGAGCGTCGACACGACCCTCGCCAAGGTCGTCGGCGTCCAGACGCTGGACGTCGGCGCGCGGGCGCACTGCACCATCGAGCCGGTCCCCGCGCTGCCGCTCGTCGTCCGTCGCTACGACATGTCGAGCGGCGGCGGCTTCACGGACGTGCTGGCCACGCAGGCCACCAGCTCGCAGGGCGGCATCGACCCGGACCCGCTCGGCTACGACGGCCGCACACCCGCCAGTGAGGCCGATCCCGGCCCCTCCTTCGAGATCTACGGCAACCTCAGCAAGGCGAACAACAACGCCGAGTTCCGCGGGTTCATTGCGCTGGACGTCCGCGACTTCACCGACGCGACGTCGCGGAAGTACTACAACGGCGTCGCCTCCGGGACGACCGAGCAGACCCTGAAGGACAAGCAGAGCCAGTACATCGTCGACGGCTACCCGGGACCCGGCTTCACGGCCGTGACGAATCCGCCCTCGGGTGCCCACCAGGTCGCGACCCTGTCGGGCCACAACAGCGACCAGCTGGTCCATCGGTTCGGCGAGGCGTACGGGGCCGGCGACCGCCTCCTGCTGGCGGTGTACGACGGCTCCGTGCGCGCCATCCCCGACTTCGCCATCAATCCGCCCAACTCCATCAGCCTGCCCGGCTCGACCGCCGGCACGCCCGTCGATGGGCCCAGCTTCTACGTGTCGAGCAACGCGGCCTTCACGAGCTTCGCGAAGCTGGAGCTGCTGGGTGACGCCGACGCCAGCGATCCCGCGCACAACATCCTGCCCGTGTCGGGGAACGCCGCGCCCGCACCGGGCACCATGAACGAGCCGATCTTCACACCGAACAACTTCACGCCCTCCGGTGGCGTCGGCACCACGGTGGCGATGACCGACATCTCCACCGACACCATTCCCGCCGGCATCTACACCGTCTGGCTGAAGGGAACCTCGACCGCCCCGGACAAGGCGCGCATCCACCCGATTTCGGTGGTGGTGGATGGCGCGTCGAAGGACTTCAACCTCGGAAACTCGGTCCTCAGCGGGTCGACGGACACGCTGGGTGGCACGATCTCGTTCGACATCCGTCTGCGCAGCAACAGCTGGGGCGGCGGGGACGTGCAGCTCAGCTGGGACAGCGGCGCGCTCACCAACTGCGTCCTCACGCCGGTCGCTCCGGGGACCATGAGCGTCTCGTTCAGCGACGACACCATCACTCCGTCGCCGGGCCAGGGAACGCTGTCGACGATGACGGTGAACACCGCCGGCCTGGCACCCGGCTGCTACAAGTTCCCGCTCCGGGCCACCGGCACCAACGGCGACAGCCAGCCGGTCGTCCACCTGGCCCACGTCACCTTCCATGTGGCCGATGACCCGAGCGACGGGTCCTACGTCGACATCATCGGCTTCGCGATGTTCGAGGTGTCGAGCATCTCCGGCAACACCATCACCGGTCGCGCGATCAGCCCGATCTGCGCCGATCCGTCCTGCGACGCGCTGCGGGGGATGCAGCGTCCGCGCCTCATCCCCTGGTCCTGAAGCAAGAGGAGAGAACGCTCCGTGGAGCTCGAGTACTCAGACCGCAACAGCCGACGCTCGAAGATCTACATCGCCGTCGGGCTCATCGTTGCCCTCCTGGTGGCGGCCACCGTGTTCGTCGCCCTCCAGGCGAGCGGACTCACCGCCCGCGAGGACGTGGAGATGCGGCAGGTCGTCGTGGCCGCGACGGACATCGCCGGCCGCGCCACGGTGGCGGAAGCCGATGTCGTCATGCGCGAGGTCCCGGCCGACCCCGTGAACGAGACGGCCTTCACGAGCCTGGACGAGGTGGTCGGACGGGTCGTCGCGGTGCCGGTCGGCGCGGGACAGCTCATGGCGCCGAACCTGCTCGCCTCCACCGAGGAGGGCGCGACCTTCTCGATCCTGGAGCCCGGGCAGGAGTACGACCCGGCCATGCCGGACCTGCGCGCGGTGAGCGTCACGGTCCCCGACGAGCGCGCGGTCGCCGGCACCCTGGTGCCGGGACAGCGGGTGGACCTGATCGCCACCGTCACGGTGACACCGGTCGATCCCGAGGGCGAGGAGGCGGAGGCGCAGCAGCCCGGCGATCCCCTCGCCGGCCCGTCCACGAAGACGACGCTCCAGCAGCTCGACATCCTGTCGCGCAATGGGACGCAGTACATCCTTCGGAGCGACCTCGGGACCTCCGAGAAGATCGCCGAGCTGGTGGCCGCCGGCGCCCAGTTCACCTTCGTCCTGCGGGCCGACATCGACGACCGCATCGCCGAGACGGAGGGCTCGACCCTCGACCAGCTGCTCGAGGAGTTCGAGTTCCCGATGCCGGAGGTCGCGGAGCTCGAGTAGCGACCCCTACGCAGTCATGAGGCGCCGGTAGGCTTCGGTCACCTGCCGGCGCGTCTCCTTCATCGGCGCCGATCCGTCGATCACGACGTCGGCGCCGGCCACCTTCTCCTCCTGCGGCGACTGGCTCGCGAGCCGGCGCCGGGCGTCCTCCTCCGACATCCCGCGCGAGGTCGCGAGCCGCGCGATGGCATCGGCCTCGTCGCAGCGGACGACCCAGATCTCGTCGCAGGCGTCGGCCAGGGGCGACTCGAAGAGCTTGATGACCTCGACCGCGGCCGCCGCCTCGCCCGCATGCTCGAGCTCCGCCAGACGCGCCCGGATCGCCCCGCGGACCCGCGGGTGGAGGATCCGCTCCAGGTCGCGGAGAGCCGCCGGATCGGCAAACACGATTCTCCCCAGCTCCGCCGCCTCGTACGTGCCGAACCGGCGCTCGATCTCGGCGCGCGCATCGGCGTCGTTGTGGCGAATCTCACGGGCGACCGCGTCGGCGTCGATGGTCGCCGCGCCGAGCTCGCGCAGCATCCGGGCCACGGTGCTCTTGCCGCAGCCGATGTTGCCGGTCAGGCCGATCACCTTCATGAGGTGACCGATCCTACTGGCTCGGGCTGGCAGCGCGGGCAGTAGTGCGTGCTCCGCTGGCCGACCACGATCCTGCGGATCGGCCGGCCGCATCGGTAACACGGCAGGTCGGTGCGCCGGTAGACCACCAGCCGCTCCTGGTTGGCACCCTCTTCCCCCTGCGCGTCGACGTAGTCGCTGAAGCTGGCGCCACGGTTCGCGATCCCCTCGCGGAGCACCTGCCGCACGGACCGATGCAGCCGCCGGACCTCGGCCTCGCTCAGCGTGTCCGCCGCCCGGAGCGGGTGGAGCCGAGCGCGCCACAGCGCCTCGTCGGCGTAGATGTTGCCGACCCCGGCGATGAAGCTCTGGTCGAGGAGGAGGGTCTTGAGCCTGGCGGACCGGCGGGCGAGCCGCTCGGCGAACCGCCTGGCGGTGAAGCTGCGGCTCAGCGGCTCGGGGCCGTGTCCGCTGAACACCTCGCCGATGCGGTACCGGGCCGTGGCGCCCTCCGCGACCCTGCGCGACCGCCCGCCGCGCCCGGCGCCGACGCTCCGCAGTCCGCCTCCCGGCCACAGGCCGATCCGCCCGAACTTGCGCACATCCCGGTACCGCAGCTCGCGTCCGTCGTTCAGGTGGAACACGACGCGCGCATACGGGTCAGCGCCCGAGCCCGGCGGAGTCACGATCAGCGCGCCGGTCATCCGCAGCGCGACCGTCATGACCCGGCCGTCCGCGAGGTGGACGAGGACCGTCTTGGCGCGGCGGCCGACGCGTCGGATCGTGGCACCGGCGATCTCGGCGACAAACCGCTCCGGCGGCTGCGGGTGGCGGATCGTTCGGCCCCAGTGCACCTCGGCGCTGCGGATCGTGGCGCCGGCCACCCAGCGCTGGAGGTCGCGGGCCACGGTCTCGACTTCGGGCAGCTCCGGCATGTCGGGGAGTGTGCCGCAAGTCCGGCTCGCGCGTGCTTCCGGCGCTCGAGTGGTCGTCTCTCGGGCCGGGTGTCCCCTCATCCACCACCATGGGTGGTGCTACGCCGCCTCCGGCCTCCGTCGTCGCTCATTCACCAGCAGGCGTGGTGGTACGGGCGCATCTTCCATCGGCCGCCCAACCGACCTCCGCATACCACCAACGACAGTGGTGGATGAGACGCGCGAGGCACGAACCGGCGACCAGGCACACGGATGCAGCCTCACACGAGCTCGGCGGCGATCTCCTCCTCCGCCTCCTCCTGCGCCACCTCGACGGCCGTCTTGCGGACCCGCTGCCAGGCGCCGTCGTCGGCGCGCTCGTATCGGTCCATCTCCTCCCAGTTCGCGCCGACCTTGAGGTCCACCTCGAGTGGCACGTCGAGCGGCAGGGCCGACTCCATGATCTCCTTCACCATGCCGGCGAGCCGAGGCAGCTCCTCCTCGTCGGTCTCGAAGACGAGCTCGTCGTGGACCTGGAGGAGCATGCGAGAGCGCAGGCCGGAGGAGCGCAGCGTCTCGTCGACGCGGACCATGGCGATCTTCATGCCGTCGGCGGCCGTGCCCTGGATCGGCATGTTGATGGCCATCCGCTCCCCGGCAGCCCGGAGCGCCCCGTTGCGGGCGGTGAGCTCCGGCAGGTACCGGCGGCGGCCCAGGAGCGTGGAGACGAATCCCTGGTCCCGGGCGAGGATCTTCATCTCGACGGTGTAGCGCCGGATCCCCTCGTACGCGGCGAAGTAGTCGGCGATGAACCGCTGCGCCTCCTCGCGCGGGATCTTCAGCCGCTCCGCCAGGCCGAAGTCGGAGAGCCCGTACGCGATCCCGTAGTTGATCATCTTCGCGACGCTGCGCTCCTTCGGCCCGACCTGATCCGGCGCCAGTCCCAGCACGCGCGCCGCGGCGGCGAGATGGATGTCCGAGTGCGACGCGAAGTCGGCGCGCAGCCCGGCGTCGCCCGAGACGTGGGCCAGGATGCGCAGCTCCTGCTGCGAGTAGTCCGCGCCGAGCAGCAGCTTGCCCTCCGGGGCGACGAAGGCCCGACGGATGCGCCGCCCCAACGCCGTGCGGATCGGGATGTTCTGGAGGTTCGGATCGGTGCTCGACAGGCGGCCCGTGGCAGCCACGGCCTGCTGATAGGTGGTGTGCAGCCGGCCGTCGGCGTCGACCAGTCCCGGGAGGGCATCGACGTACGTCGACTTGAGCTTCGACACCTGCCGATGCTCCAGGATGAGGCCGATCACCTCGTGCTTGTCCCGGAGCTCCTCCAGCACCGATGCGTCCGTCGAGTACCCGGTGCGGGTGCGCTTCGTGGCGGGCAGGCCGAGCTCGTGGAAGAGGATCTGCTCGAGCTGCTTCGGCGAGCCGATGTTGAACTCGTGGCCGACCAGGGCGTAGATGCGACCCTCCAGGTCCGCGAGCGTGGCACCGAACTCCTCGCGCATGACGGCCAGCGCCTCGAGATCCAGCAGCACGCCCGCCAGCTCCATTCGCGCCAGCACCGGAACGAGAGGCATCTCGACCTCGTCGAACAGGTTCTTCAGGCCGGCATCGGTCAGCTCCTGCTCGAGCGCCGGACGCACGAGGAGCGCCGTGAGCGCCTCCCCCGCCGCCCGACGGGCGCACTCCCCCTCCTCGGCGCCCGTCTCCGGGTTCAGCGGTTTCGGGGGGAGCTCGGCCCCGTAGCGGGTCGAGACCACATCGTCCAGGGTCTGCGCCCGCAGCGCGGGGTTGACCATGTAGCCGGCGACCAGCGTGTCGAAACACGCTCCCGCCAGCGGCACGCCGCGCTGGGCCAGCATGACGATGAGCTGCTTCAGGTCGTGCCCCACCAGGTCACGGTCGTCGCGACCGAACCACGCGGGCAGCGACCGCCCATCCGCCCAGGGCACGTACCAGGCGCTCCCGTCGGCCCCGGCCAGCGCGACGCCGAAGAGCGGCCGCTCCAGAGGACGCCCGGCGCCGGCCGACCATCCGATACCGATGCCGCCCTCGTGCGCCGCCATCCAGGTCTCGAGCTCGGCGCGGTCGCCATCGGTGCGAACGATGCGCGGGTCGACGTGCTCGATGGCGCCACCCGGGTCGGACAGCGGATTGGGCTGCGAACGCGGAACCCCGTCGTCATCGGCCTCGCCGGGGGCTGCGGACGCCGTCGCCACGCCGCCCAGCAGGTCAAGGCTGAGCTGCAGCCCGCCCTTGGTCTCTCGCTCGACCGGCTCAGGGCCTGTCGGCGCGATGCTGGACGCGGGCAGGCGGTCGATGAGCGAGCGGAACTCGAGCTCGCGAAATCGCTGCGCCACGGCTCGACGGTCGTACCGGCCGGTGCGCGCCTCCTCGAGGCCGAGCTCCACCGGCAGGTCGCAAAGGATGCGCCCGACCTCGCGGGACATGAAGGCCGACTCCCGGTGCTCGGCGAGGCGATCGCGGAGCTTGCCCTTCACCGCGTCGAGGTGCTCGTAGATGCCATCCAGCGACCCGAACTGCTGGAGGAGGCTGATGGCGGTCTTCTCCCCGACCCCGGGCACGCCGGGAATGTTGTCCGAGGTGTCGCCCTTGAGCGCCTTGTAGTCGAGCATCTGGTCGGGCCGCAGGCCGTAGCGCTCCATCACCTTCGACTCGTCGTAGATGACGCTCGACGCCACGCCCATGCGGGTCGTGAGCAGCCGCACGTGGTCGTCCACCAGCTGCAGTCCGTCCAGGTCGCCCGACACGATCATGGTGTCCACGCCCGCCGCCGTCGCCTTCTTGCTCAACGTGCCGATGACGTCATCGGCCTCGAA
>DATAKU010000081.1:0-10029 GCA_036261425.1 Candidatus Limnocylindria bacterium
TGCTGCTCCGAAGTCCGGTGCCGAAATGGCCTCGCTCCCCACCTCGTGACCCTTATGGCTGGTCCGGGAGGCTTCTAGCTCGCTCGCGGCGAACCGGCAGGCGGCGACCGCGGATGCTCGCGGCGTTGAGCGCCCGAGCGACGTCGTCCGCGGCCTCTTCAGGGACCTCGACGAACGCAAAGCTGTCGGCGATCTCGATGGCGCCGATGGCCCTGCCGCTCAGGCCTGCCTCGTTGGCGATGGCGCCCACGATGTCCGCCGGTCGCAGGCCGATTTCGCGACCGCCACCGATGAAGAGGCGCGTCATCCCGTCGCCGGCCCGGGACGACCGGGGTTCGCGGGGACCGCGGGCCAGGCGGTTGCTGGACGGTCGGCGGTCCTGCGGGCGGAGCGAGGCCTCGGGGATCTCGACGTCGTCGCGGTCCGGCGCATTGACCTCATCGGCCAGGCTGGCGGCGGCGAGCGCAACGTCGAGGATGTCGAACTCCTCCTGGAGCGGCTCGATCACCGCACGATACCGGTCGAGGTCGTCGCTGAGCAGCGCCTCCCGCAGCGACGCGTCGAGCAGCTCGAAGCGCCGAGCCCGCAGGTCCGCCACGGTGGGAAGCCGGGCGATCTCGACATCGTGCTGCATGAGTCGCTCGATGTTTCGCAGCAGCCGCTGTTCGCGCGGCTCTACGAGCGTCACCGCCACGCCCTTGCGCCCCGCCCGGCCCGTGCGCCCGATGCGGTGCAGGTACGCCTCCGGATCCGACGGCACGTCGTAGTTGATGACGTGGGAGACCTGCTCGATGTCCAGCCCGCGCGCCGCGACGTCGGTCGCGATCAGCACCTGGATAGACCCGTCCCGAAAACGCGACATGACCCGGTCGCGCTGCTCCTGGACCAGCCCACCGTGGAGCGCAGCGGAGTCGTAGCCTCGTCCGCCGAGGGCCTCGGTCAGCTCGTCCACCGCCAGCCGGGTGCGGGCAAAGACCAGGACCGATGCCGGAGCCTCGACGTCGAGGATGCGGGTCAGGGCCGCCAGCTTGTTGCTGCGCTGGACGACATAGGCCACCTGCCGCACCCGCGGCCGACCCTCATCGGTCGCGATCTCCCGCGCGACCATGACTCGAACAGGATCGGTGAGGTGACGCGCGGCAATGCGAGCGATGCCCGGTGAGATGGTCGCCGAGAAGAGCGCCGTCTGCCGCTTCTCCGGTGCCTGCGCGAGAATCGCGTCGAGGTCATCGGCGAAGCCCATGTCGAGCATCTCGTCGGCCTCGTCGAGAACGACGAAGCCCACCTGTTTCAGCTCCAGCGATCCCCGGTTCAGGTGGTCGACCGCGCGACCGGGCGTGGCAACCACCACGTCGACGCCGCGCCGCAGCTGGCCCAGCTGATGACCGATCGCCTGGCCACCGTAGATCGGCAGGACGCGCGCGTCGAGGCCACGGCCGTATCGGTGCACGGCCTGGCCGACCTGCATGGCCAGCTCTCGGGTCGGTACCAGGATCAGCGCGCCCGGCGCGCCATCCGCGGCCCGCTGCATGCGCTGGAGCAGCGGCAGCGCGAACGCCGCCGTCTTGCCCGTCCCGGTGGGCGCCTCGGCCAACACGTCCCGGCCAGCGAGCAAGGGCGGAATCGCCTCGCGCTGGATCGGTGTCGGCTCCTCGTAGCCCAGCTCGGAAAGGCAGTCCAGCAGCGCGGGATCCAGGCCGAACTGGGCGAAGCTGCCGCCCCGGTCCTCCGTCACTGAAGTCGATTTTACGGGCACTGCGCGCATTCGCGCATGACTCGTGCCATCAGCATCGGTCGGGCCGGTGCGCGGCAGCCTCAGGACCACGTCGTCCGACGTCCACGGGAACGGTCCACTCCCCCGAGCCTGCACGCCCACCCGTAGCGGGAGCGTCTCGAAGGCTCGGCCATAATGGCACGACCGGCCGAAGGGGAGCGGAAACATGACCGGACTGCGGGACCGAAAGAAGATCCGCCAGCGCGAGGCGCTCGTCGACGCGGCGATTCGCCTGTTCGAGAAGCGCGGGATCGACGCCACGAGCATCGACGACATCGCCGAGGCCGTGGACGTCAGCCGCGCGACCGTCTTCAACTACTTCGCGTACAAGGAAGCGATCCTGGTCGAGATCGGCGCGCGGCTGGTGGCAGACATCGCCACGCAGGCGCAGGCGCGTCAACGCCGCCCCCGATCGGCTCGCCAGACCCTCTACGACCTGGCCGACGCCCTCGCCGTCGTCGCCGAGCGCCATCCCGGGGTCGTGCCGTACATCGCCCGGGAGATGACCCACCCGGATCCGACCCGCCGCCGCTACGCCGCCGAGCGGATGCAGTACCCGATGCTGTACCAGGCCATCCTGGATGCGCTGGAGACCGATGGCCTGCTCCGCGGACCGGCAAAGAAGAGCTCGTATGCGCGCCAGCTGGTCGACCTTGCGACCGGGGCCCTGGTCCGCGCCGGCCATGACTTCCCCATCAGCGGGCTGCGCGCCGAGCTGCGCGCCAACGTCGACCTCTTCTTCGACGGGGGCGTGACGACCCCGGCCTCCTAGCGACCGAGCCGTTCCCCGCGGTACGGGCATGGATCTTGCTTGGCGTCGGGTCGAATATTCGACCGGCGTCTAAGTTGCGCGCCGAGCGCCAACGGCGGTCGTCGCTCCATGTCTGGAGGAGGAGAGAGGGTGTTCACGCCCAGCCCCACGTCGACTGCGGCCCGGCGGGCCGTGGTCCGCCGAGCGTTCGCCATCGGCGCATCGCTCGCTCTGGTCATCACCGGCGTCGCCCTGGCCGCGACGGCCACGCTGTCGATCGACTCGGTCGGCGGCCAGCCCGTCGATGGAGGACGGGTCCGGACGCCGCTCTCCGGAGCGGTCGAGGTGAGCGGACACGCGTCGCTGGAAGACGCCGCGCCGCCGGCGCCGGGCACCACGGCCCTGGTGGCCGATGCCGGCGACTCCCCCTTCGTGGCCACCGGCGACCCCGCGCCGCTCATCGGCATGGGCTTCGGTGGGTCGGAACCGTACACGTTCGCCTGGTCCAGCGACGCGGGCGACATCACCGGCGCGGACGCGCCGACCGCCGAGCTCGACACCTCGGGCCTGGCAGGAGGGACCTACACCGCCACCCTGACGATCACCGACGCCGCCGGGGCGACCGCCAGCGACGACGTGAAGCTCGTCGTCTTCGAGCCCGAGGAGCGCACCCTCCTCGACCAGACGCAGCTCGATTCGGCGCCGGGTGCCGTGGGCATCGGCGCGCCCGGGAGATACGAGTGGCCCTTCGAGGTCCCGAGCGGCACGACCCGCATCGACGCGGTCATGACCCACACCCTCGAGACGAACGACTACGACCTCAAGCTGTTCGATCCCGCCGGCAACCAGCGCGCGTTCCCCGGCGAGTTCATCCCGAACACCGAGGAGACCGCCACCATCTCCAGCCCCGAGCCGGGCACCTGGACGGCCGTGGTTGAGAAGTACGCCACCCTGGCCGATGAGATCCACGTCACCGTCACCGCCCAGGTCGCGCCCGACGGCGACCCACGCCCGGCCGTGAGCGCGGGCGGGCCGTACAGCTTCGAGCTCGGCACGGAGCAGGCCTTCGACGGCAGCGTGACCGGCGGCACCGAGCCGATCGATGCCGGCTGGGACACCGATGCCGATGGCGTGGCCGACCTCGGCGGGATCGACGCCGTCGCCTCCCTGCCGGCGGGCCGGCACCTGGTGACCCTCAAGGCCACCGACGCGGCCGGCCTGGAGCGCCGCCAGACGACATCGGTCCTGGTGGCCGACGCGGAGCGGCTCGCGGCCGAGACGACGGCCGTCACCGTGATCGGCATCGCCGACACGGGCATCAACCCGTACCACCTCGAGTTCAGCGCCACCACCTACCCCGACCCAGACGTCCTGGCGCTGACGAACAACTTCACCCGCCACCCGAGCGAGTACATCCCCGGCTACCCGGCCGATGCGCCGGCGATCCCGATCACGCTCGGCCAGGGCTACTTCCCCGCCGCCGACGAGCCGCTCTGGACGCCGGAGAACCTGCCGGAGGGCACGCTCTTCTGGATCCCCGGCACGAAGATCATCGGCGCCTGGGACGCCGGCAACGCGGCGTCGCTGACCGAGGAGCTGGTCGACAATCGGCCCGACAGCCACCCGATCCTGGATGAGAACGGGCATGGCTCGGGCTCGGCATCGGTGTCCGCGGGGAACCGATACGGGTACTGCCCGACCTGCCTGCTGATGGTCGTCGAGGACCTCGACGAGACGGTCGCCACGCAGTTCAGCTGGGTCGACATCACCTCGCACAGCTTCGGCTACATCGCCGGGCTTCCCATCGGCCTGGTCGAGGGGCCGAACATCCCCACCCGCAACGCGACCGAGCGCGGCCAGACCGTGCTGTTCGCCGCTGGCAACGGCATCGGCAACGCGTTCGACGTTCCGCAGGCGACCTATGTGTCCGACCAGACCGGCCCGGACTGGAACATCACCGTGGGCGCCATCCGACGCGACAACCAGCGGGCCATCATCGGTGACGGCATCCCGGTCCACATCAGCGCCTGGGGGGACGGCAACCTGCCATCGGCCTGCCGCACCGGCACGGTCGGGCAGTGCGCCTTCGGCGGGACGTCGGCCGCCACCCCGTACACCGCCGGGGTGTTCGGCACCGTGCTGACCGAGGTGCGGCGAGCCATCGGTGACGGCGCGGCCGGCCAGAAGCCCGGCCAGGTCGTCGCGGCCGGTCTGCCGGTCGACGAGAGCGTGTTCCTGGCCGACGGCGAGCTCACCCGCGCCGAGCTGCGCGAGGCGGTGCTGAAGACGGCCTACCCGCTCAACACGGAGAATGCCCCGTCGCCGTTCCCCTACCCGGCCACGGCGCCGTACACCGGCGACCCGAACGTCCTGTTCGAGGGCTACGGGGCAGCGACGCCGGAGGGGGCGGACCGGGCGATCGGCGTCCTGCTCGGGGAGATGCCGCTTCCGGAGCGGCCGTTCGAGGACGAGTTCTTCGCGCTCGACCGCGCGGTGCGCGACACGATCTACGGCGGCTACGACCGTGACGGCGACGGAGCCGGCGACTTCGAGGGCGTCGCCGGCATGACCTTCGACCTCGAGGCGCTGAACAGCGTCGAGGGGACGATGGCCGCGCTGTCGCGCGTCGCCCAGCTCTCGGCGCCCGAGCTGCTGACCCAGTCGCTGGGCGAGAACCCACTCACCTACTTCCTCCACCGGCGTTACGCGGCCGATCCCGGCACGGCGACCTCGTGCGTCGACATCGACAACGAGCAGTACATGAACCGGACCGATAGCACCGGCGACCTCGAGCCGTGCTTCGAGAGCCGGGTGACCAGCGTCGCGGCGGCCTACCGGCCGGTCGGCATGTTCGCGTCCGAGGACGTCCTCGACGCGCCGCTGCCGGCGGGCTCGACGGTGCGCGTCGATCTGTACATCGCCGGCGAAACGCCGTCGGTGATCCGCCCGACCGGCGTCCTGGTCGCGACCGACCGCGAGATCGGCGTGGGAGAGGGGGCGTTCCTGCCGGTGCTCGGCTCCGGCCCGGGCGGCGCGGCGTGCGCCACGCTCGGCGAGGCGTGCTGGACCCACTACCAGTTCGACTTCGCGACGACCCGCCACGCGTTCACCGGCGAGCAGCTCACCTTCCAGGTGCAGCTCATCGGCGCGCGGTCGTGGGCGTTCGGGCACGAGGGGGCGCATGCCTCCAGGATCTCGATCGACGTCGCCGAGCTGCCCGCCTCCGGGCTCGAGTTCGGCGTCACCATCACCGAGCCGGCGGACGGCTCGACCGTCGGCGAGGGGGAGACGGTCACCGCCGGCGGCGCGTACGCCTTCCCCGACCTCGGCGAGGATCCGAGCGGGGCCGGCGACCACCCGGTCACCGAGCGGGTCGAGGTCTCGGTCGACGATCCGTCGTTCGCCCAGCCGGTCGAGGCGACGCTGGACGAGGCGACCGGCACCTGGAGCGCTCCGGTCGGGGTGCTCGACGTCGGCGAGCACACCATCCACGCCCGCGCCGTGCGGGACGGGACCGCCTCCGAGGTGGCCTCGTCCACGTTCACCGTGACCCGCTCGGCGACGGTCGAGTGGCAGGTCGTGGCGAAGAACGGACCGAGCGACCCGGATGCCTGGCAGACGGCGGCCGGCTTCGAGGCCTGGAGCTTCGGCCTCGACACCGGGGCCTACGCGAAGGGCCCGAACACGATCGTCGTCCGGGTGGTGGCCGGCGGCGTGGAGCTCGCCCGCCAGACGGTGGCCGTCCGGTTCCGCTGATCGAGGGCGGAGGTCGCTCCCCGTCGAACGACCTCCGCTCCGTCCAACCCCAACGATCCTGGAGACACAACACGATGAGGCAGTCGCGTCGACCGATCGCCCGAGCGCAACTTCGGCGCCTGGCAGTGGCCCTGGTCACCCTGGGGCTCCTGCTCGCGTCGCCCCTCCCCCTCCTCGGCCACGAGTCGGAGGTGGGCCAGTCCCTCGATCCCGCGTTCGAAACGCCGCTCCCGTGCGAGGCGGTGAGCACGCCGGGCCTGGTGCCACGCTCGGCGAAGAACCTGGCTCACCTTGCCAACGTCTGCGGGTTCGTCGGTACCGACGTCGAGTTCCAGAGCCGGGTGGCGGTGGACGGATCGGTCCACGACTACGCCTTCGTCGGGACCATGGGCGCCGGCATGCGCATCTTCGACGTCACCGATCCGACCCATCCGCAGCTGGCGGGCGCCTACCTCGATCCCGGATGGCAGAACGACGTGCAGGTCCGTGGCGACACCGCGGTCATCGCCTTCGACCCCGTCGTCGTCGGCGTCCACGCGTCGGCCTGCCTGCGCGGCAAGCAGCCGAACGGCGTGCGGCAGGGTGGCGTCGACGTCGTCCGCCTCTCGTTCGACCCGGCCACGGCGACGTTCACCACCTCGCTGGTGGACTGCTACGTCGTGCAGACGCCGAACAACGGCGCCCACAACTCGACCCTCCATCCGTCGGGTGACTGGCTGGCGATCAACACCACCCAGACCGGCGTCGAGGTCGTCGACCTGCGCAGCTTGCCGGTCAGGATGGTCCGCAAGATCCCCGCCAGCGTGACCGGCTCCGCGCACGACACCTCGTTCTCGGCCGATGGCTCGACGCTCTACGCGGCCAGCCCCGGGACCGGCACCTACATCGTCGACGTCTCGAACGCGCTCGAGGCCGATCCCACCCAGATCGCCTTCATCCCGAACGTCACCGAGCCCGGAGGCACAGCCAACCCGCGCAACCTCACGACCTCGCACCAGGCCGACGTGAGCTCCGACGGGCGCGTCCTGGTCTTCACCGATGAGCGCGGCGGCGGGCTGAGCAACACCGCCTGCAACACGGATCCCGACGCGGTCATCGGCGGCATGCACTTCTGGTCGGTGGCCGATCCCGGGACGCCGACCCGCATGGGCTCCTGGTTCTACCCGAACCCCGGCCTGGCGGTGGACGCCCTCGAGCCCGTGCTCGCGTCCATCGGCCGCTCCGAGCGGGGGTGCACGATCCACGTCTTCCGCAACGGCGGCAACGGCACGACCGGTCCCGGAGCAGCCGAAGCGGGCTTCGACGGAGTGTCGTCCCTCCCGGCCGACCAGGCGGTGTCCGCCCACTACGGCGCGGGGGTGTGGTGGATCGACTACGGCGCGGCACCGACCGACGACGACGGCACGCCCGAGCACCCGATGACCGATTGGGGCAACACGCTCGGCTGGAACGTCATGCCCGGCGCCGACACGTGGTCGGCGAAGGAGTACAAGGGCTTCGTCTACGCCGGTGACATGACCCGTGGCTTCGACGTCTACGCGTTCTCCGAGTGCGAGGACCTCGGCTGCGCGGTGGTCCCGGCCAATACGCCCGGCTCCGCGAGCGGTGGTGGGCAGCTGGCAGGGCAGCTCGGCGAGTTCACGATCCTCCGCGGGACCGCCGTCGGCGGCCGGGCGCAGTTCGGCTTCGACGTCGACTACCTGACCGGCGCTACGGCGCCGACCGGCACTGTCACGTTCCGCGACCGCGACTCGGGGGTGCGCGTGGAGGCCACCTCGATCTCGACGCTCACCATCGAGGGGCCGCGCGCGACCATGACCGGTCGCGCCACCGTCGACGGCACGCCCGGAGTAGCCTTCTTCCTCGAGGTCGAGGATCTTGGGAAGGCGGGGGCAGACACGTTCCGGATTGTGACCGGCACCGGCTACGGCGCCTTCGGCGTCGTCGAGAAGGGCAACATCACGGTGAGTGGCGGGGGGCTGCTCGGCATCGGTCCCGGGGCGCTCCTCTAGGGAGGCTGGGCTGGGACGGCACGCCGCCGCGGTGCGGGAGCCGCGGCGGTGGGACCGTGGCTCAGGTCGGCTCGACGCGGCGCACGGTCCCGACCCGGTCGATGGATCGGTCGAAGGACAGGATCTGCTCCACCCCCGAGCGCTCAGCGCTGGCGACCAAGTAGGCATCGGCGAAGTCGAGTCGATGGACCTCGTACACCTCGACCGCGCGCTGCAGCAGGGCGGCGTCGACCACGCGCACGGCCGGGAAGGCCAGGACGGCGCGCAGCGTCTCGGCCACCCGGTGGCGCGGGAGCTCGTAGAACGACTCGAGCACGTACCCCACCTCGGCCAGGATCAGGTCAGGCAACAGAAGCTCCTCGGCGGCGCGCAGGGCGCGGGTCGCCCTGGCGGCCTGGGCGGGCGGGTCGCCGGTGAGGTGGCGAACCAGGACGTTGGTGTCAAGAAAGGCGCTCACCGCCGCGCAGCGCTGCGGGCGGCGCGCGTCTGGCGCCGCACCTCGGCCCAGGGCGTGCCGCGCTTGGCAGCCGGAACCTCGACCGACCCGGCCAGGGCCAGCAGGTCCGGCGTACGCGCCAGGACCGCACGCTGGCCTTCGACGCGGAACACCAGCCGGTCACCCTCCTCCAGCGACAACGCATCGCGCACCGCCCGGGGAACGGTCACCTGGCCCTTCGAGCTCAGGCGTGCCGAGATCTCCATCTGCAGATGCCCTCTCCTTACAACGTTGGTCATGTAAGGATAGCACTCTTGTCTGAAGTCGCGGTTACCCTTACCTGCAAGAGGCGGTGCCTCCCGCTCCGTCCACGCTCGTCCTCGGCGCACCTTCCGGAAGCCTCCGTCCGGCGGGCTTCTGACTCACCTGTGTCGCGAGCTTCTGAGTCGCGACACGTGCGTGCAGGGGCATCGGATCCTGCCGAGTGGTTCGCATGGGCATCTGAGCAGACAAAGCAGATGCACGCGACTCCACCACATCTTGCGGTGGTCGCACGCGAGGCGCGAGATGCAGGAATGAATGTCAGAAAGCTGGCGCGCCCGGAGGGATTCGAACCCCCGACCTGCTGATCCGAAGTCCGATGCCCGCGGATGCCGCCTCGCTCCCCTATTTCGTGCTCAACCTAGCCGCCCGAACGGCCCGGATTGGGGTGAGATCCCAGTGAGTATAGAGCTCACGTTTTCGATGAGTCTGATGCCCTCGCCGGATGCCGAAAGAGTCTGATGCCCACGCCACCGAGGTGAGTCTGATGCCCACCCGGCGCGCTCTCCATGCCGTCACTGGGTCCTGATGGAGTGTCTCGTGTTGTCTCAGCCGCGCATGCGGAGTACGCCCAGGAGACGGATGAGACACGACCGATGAGGATTCACCTACGGGGCGGACCAGCGATCGCGACCGCCTCCACCTCACCGCCGACCGTCAGGACAGGGTGGAGACAGCGCGTTCGAGATCGCGGCGATGGACGACCCGAGCCACCAGCCACCGGACATCCGCATCCGCAGCCTCGCCGGGGTCGACCGCGCGGTACAGGATCCGGTAGTCGCCGACCCGCAACCGATGCCAGGGCGTCGATCCCGCAAGCGGCTTGGCGTCCAAGTTCGCTGCTCCGCCGCCCAATGCCTCGAGCGCCGTTCGGATTCGAGCGAGCTCCACGCCCGCGCCGATGCGGCGCAGGTCGCGCTCGGCGCGCCGCGACAGGACGACGCCAACCATCCGGAAGCGTCAGTCTTGCTCGAGCTCG
>DATAKU010000095.1:0-11494 GCA_036261425.1 Candidatus Limnocylindria bacterium
TCCGGACGCTGGTAGATGACGCGGCCCGCCGGGGCTGCGACGGTCATGACTGACCTCCTTCCGGCGTCTCGAGCAATGCGCGCAGGGCGGTGAGCACCTCGTCGGGGGTCGGGACCATGCCGCCCGTCCGCCCGTGGAAGGTGACCGGGCAACGGCCCTCGACCGCCAGCCGGACGTCCTCGACCATCTGGCCGGCCGACAGCTCCACGGTCAGGATGCCGCGCACTCGTGGCGCCAGCTCCCGCAGCGGGGCCGACGGGAAGGGCCACAGGCTGATCGGACGGAAGAGGCCGGCCCGCATCCCCGCCTCGCGCGCCGTCGCGACGGCGCTGTGGGCCACCCGAGCCGCCGTGCCGTAGGCCGCCACGACCACCTCCGCGTCATCGAGGTGCTCGCCGGCCCAGCGGACCTCCGCATCGGCGATGCGGGCGAACTTCGCCTGGAGCGCGAGGTTGTGCTCCTCCAGCTTCTCGGGGAGCAGGTGAAGCGAGCGCACCACCCGCGGGGGACGTCCGGCGGCACCGGTGAGAGCCCAGTCGAAGGCCGGCCGCTCCGGCGTGCGGAACCGCAGCTCCACCGCCTCCATGGCCTGGCCCTGGATGCCATCGGCCAGGATGATGACCGGCGTGCGGTACCGCTCGGCGAGCTCGAAGGAGGTGGCCACCAGCTCGACCGCCTCGCTGATGGAGGCTGGAGCCAGGACCGGCACGCGATAGTCGCCGTGGCCGTGGCCCTTGACTGCCTGGAAGTAATCGCTCTGCGAGGGACCGATGCTCCCCAGCCCCGGGCCACCACGCATGACGTTCACGAGGACGCACGGCGTCTCGGAGCCGGCCATGTAGCTCATCGCCTCGGCCATGAGGCTCATCCCCGGGCTGGAGGTGCTGACCATGACCCGCGCGCCGGTGGCCGCGGCGCCCAGCGCCATGTTGATCGCCCCCAGCTCCGACTCGGCCTGCACGAACGCGCGCCCGAGCTCGGGCATGCGCTTGGCCATCCACTCGAGGAGCTCCGCCTGCGGCGTGATCGGATAGCCGAAGTAGGCGTCACAGCCGGCCTGGATGGCGGCCTCGGCGATCGCCTCGTTGCCCTTCATGAGCACCCGGCTGCGCCGGGCGTCCTGTTCGGCGTTGGGCGACGCCGCACCCGGCATGGCGGCGGTGGTCATGGCCGAGCCTCCTTCGGCCTGGCGTAGACCGCGAAGACGGCGTCCGGGCAGACCCGCGCGCACAGCGCGCAGCTCGTGCACCCTCCGGCGTCCAGGAGGACGACCGGGTGGTAGCCGAGCGCGTTGACGACGGATCGATCGAGCGCCAGGACGTGCTTCGGGCACTCGGTCACGCAGAGCTCGCAGCCCTTGCATCGGTCGGTGGCGATGTGGAGCGGCGACCAGCTCGGGGAGGCCGTGCTTCCCTCGAGCTCGGCGACGGGCGACATGGGCATGCCTGTGCTGCGGTTGATGAGGCGACGCTGCGCGGCCCCCGCCAGGCGAGCAAGGGCCGATCGGCCCCGCCAGAACCGGCGCTTCGTCACCTGCGGCCGGGAGGTGGGTGCGGCCTAGGATCGAGGGCGATGGAACTCGTCGCCTTCACCCCGGAGCTCGTCCACGAGGCGGCGCTCATGGCGGCGGCCCGCTCCGCCGACGCCCGCCGCCACCAGCCGCTCCTGCCCCGGCGGTGGTCCAGCCCCGCCGACCACGAGCCGGGCCTCAACGCGCTCGCGCGGGATGGCGTCGGTGTGGCGGTGCGCGAGGGGGGCCGGCTGACCGGCTATCTCGCCGCCTGGGAGATCGACGCGCCCCGTCGCGGCAGGCGCTGGACGTACGCGCCGGAGTGGGGCTGGGCAGCCATCGGGACCGGCCGCTCGCCGCGTGGGACCGTCATCGAGGAGCTGTACTCCGCCGCGGCGCAACGGTGGGTGGGCGACGGCTTCCGCACCCACATCGTGAGCGTAATGGCCGACGACCGGACCGGGCTCGCGAGGTGGTCATGGCTCGGGTTCGGCCGAACGACCATGGACGGGATCCGGGATCTGGCGCCGATCGGGCGGACGGTGCCCGGCATCAGCATCCGCCGCGGCGATCCCGGCGACGCCGCAACCCTGGCCGAGCTCGAGGAGGGGCTGCGCGCGCACCTGGCCGGGACGCCGGTCTTCTTCGCGCTCGGGGCCCCTCGGTCCGAGGAGCAGCATCGCCAGCGGCTGGCCGATCCGAGCGGGGCGGTGCTGCTCGCCGAGCGCGAGGGCCGGATCGTCGCGCACATGCTGGTTGGGCCGGCCAGCGAGGACGCGGCCACGATGATCCGCGACGCCGGAACGGCGAGCATCACTGGCGCCTTCACCCGCCCCGAGGCCCGACGCGGCGGGGTCGCCGAGGCGCTGCTGGACGCGGCGGTCAGCTGGGCACGCGATCAGGGCTACGAGCGCATCGCCGTCGACTTCGAGACCGCGAACCTCCTCGCCACCCGGTTCTGGACCAGGCATTTCGCGCCGGTCAGCTTCAGCCTGGAGCGCTCCGTCTGAGCCGTCAGTCCGTCGTCACGGTGAGCTGGGCCGCTCCGCCGGCGACCTCGATCTCGTAGCGGTCCGGGACCGACCCGAACCGGTCACTCTCCAGGCGCACATCGGTGCCGGACGCCTGGCGCGGGTCGCCGTCGAAGCGGAGGTTGGCCGCTCCCCCGCGGACGGCCAGGGCGACCGGAACGTCGCGTGGCCGGCTGATGCGGGCCTGGCTCGTCCCCCCGGCCAGGCTGACGCGAACCGTGCCGTGCGGTCGAGGAAGCTCCAGGCGCAGGTGGTTGGCTCCCCCGCGGATGCTGACGCCGTCGACCGGTACCCCGCGCAGGTCCGCCTCGAGGTCGGTGATGCCGCCGTCGATCTCGATCCGCCACGGAACGGCCGGCGTCAGGGTGGCCTCGATCTCGCGAGCCCGGGTGTCGATCATCCGGCGCCGGTAGCGCATCGTCACCGAGCCGTCCGCGCTGCGCACCTGCGGGGGTGGGCCGACGAAGGTGGCACGGACCAGCTCGGGCCCCACATCACCGGCCCGCAGCCGCAGCCGCGTCGCCGCCGTCTCCGCCACCATCCGCACCTGCTGGCCCAACGCCACGCCACCCAGACTCAGGCGCGGAGCGCCGGTGACCAGCTGCAGCCGGGCGCGCTCGACCGTCCCGACCGGGGCGACGTAGACCCCGTCGAGCATGCCGCCCTCGACGGTGACGCGAAGCCGATCCGACTCGCCGGCCAGGATCGCTGCCAGCCTGTCGAGCTCGTCGCGCGGTCCGGCGCCAGGACCGTGCAGGCGGGCGGCGAAGGATTCCCAGCGTCGGTCGATCTCGCTCATGCGTGCCGGCTCGGGACGCACGAACACGCGCCGCCGGTCGGCCGGATCGGCCTCTCGCCGCACGAATCCGGTGCGCTCCAGGCGGTCGAGGATGCCGGTCACCGCCCCGGTCGTGAGGCCCAGCAGCTCCGCCAATCGGGATGGCGTCGCCTCCGGCTCTCGCGCGAGCAACTCGAGGCAGCGCAGGTCCGTGGGGTTCATGCCGAGGCTGCTCGCCACCGCCTCCTGCGCGCCCACCGCCTCCGTCACCAGGCGGCGCAGCGCCGCCGCCGTTCGGGGACTTGACGTCGTCATCGGTTTTCGCTCATCATACCGATATCTTAGTTGCTAAGCGATTTAGGAGACAAGCCATGTATCGCGATGATACCAGCGCCATCCGGGCCCTCGCGCTCGAGAAGCGCTACCCGGGCGGCGTCGTTGCCGTGGACGGCCTGTCCTTCGACGTCTCCCCCGGCTCGATCTTCGGCCTGTTGGGCCCGAACGGCGCGGGAAAGTCGACGACCGTCCGCATCCTCACCACCCTCTCCCGGCCGGACGCCGGCGGAGCCGAGGTGGCGGGCCTGGACGTGCTGCGCCAGCCGGAACGCGTGCGCCGCGCCATCGGTGTCGTCGGACAGCGCACCGCCATCGACCCCGAGGCCACCGGACGCGAGAACCTGCTCCTCGAGGGACGGCTGAGGGGGATGGCCGGCCCCGACCTTCGCCAACGCGTGGAGGAGCTGCTGGACCGGCTCGGCCTGGGCGAGGCGGCCGACCGCCTGGCGCGGACCTACTCCGGTGGGATGCAGCGCAAGCTCGACGTGGCGATGGGCCTGATCCATCGGCCGCGGGTCCTGTTCCTGGACGAGCCGACGACCGGCCTGGACCCGGAGGCACGAGCCCAGCTTTGGGCCGAGGTCGAGCGCCTGGTCCGCGAGGACGGCCTGACCATCCTGCTCACCACCCACTACCTCGACGAGGCCGATCGCCTGGCCGACCGGCTCGCCATCGTCGATCACGGACGCATCGTCACCGCCGGCACGCCCGACGAGCTGAAGGCCGAGCTTCGCGGCGACGCCGTGGTCGTGGAGCTGGCCGACGGCGCGCCGATGAACGGCGCGGCGACCGCCGCCCTGGCCCGCGTCGCCGGCATCCGCGAGCCGCTGCTCGAGGGCCGGACCCTCCGCGCCCGCGCCGATCGCGGGGCGGCCGCCGTGCCCGCCGTGCTCGGGGCGCTGGAGAGCGCCGGCATCGGCGTCGCATCGGTCACCGTCGCGCGCCCATCGCTCGACGACGTCTACCTGCGCCACACCGGTCGAAGCTACCGACACACCGAGGAGGCCTCCGCATGACCGCCATCACCCAGTCCCTGTACCTGACCCAGCGCCATACCCGCGCCCTCCTCCGGCAGCCGTGGTTCGTGGCCATCACCCTGGTGCAGCCGATCATCTGGCTGCTCCTGTTCGGCACGCTCTTCCGGAGCGTGACGGAGATCCCCGGCTTCTCGAGCGCGGCCTCGTACCTCGACTACCTCGTCCCGGGCGTGGTCATGATGACCGCCCTGTTCAGCAGCGGCTGGAGCGGGATGGGGATCATCGACGACATGGAGCGCGGGCTCATGGACCGCTTCCTGGTCGCGCCCACCCACCGGGCCGCGCTCATCGTCGGACGCCTGACCCACGAGGCGGTCAGCCTGGTGTTCCAGGTGCTCGTCATCGGCGGCCTGGCCTGGCTGCTCGGCGCTCAGTTCGAGTCGGGGCCGATCGGCTTCGCGGTGCTGGCAGCGGCTGCCGTCCTGCTCGCCGCCACGTTCGGGGCGATCTCGAACGCGCTGGCGCTGACGCTCCGCCAGCGAGAGTCGGTCATCGGGGCGAACCAGTTCCTGGTCCTGCCGCTCACGTTCCTGTCGGCGGCCTTCATGCCGCTCGGCCTGGTGCCGGGCTGGATCGCCACGGCCGCTCGCTTCAATCCGGTGAACTGGGCGGTCGAGGCCGGCCGCGAGGCCCTCGTCGCCTCACCGGACGTCGGATACGTGGCGCTGCGCCTGGCCGGCCTGGCCCTCGTGGCGATCCTCGCCGCGGGCCTGGCCACGCGCGCCTTCCGCAGCTACCAGCGGTCGGCCTGAGCGCGAAGAACACGGGAAGGAACACCGAGATGACCTCCAGCGAATCCATCCTCTCTGCCGCCGGACGGTCCGCAGCCCCTGCGTCCGCGGGCGACACCGCGACCATCACCGCCTCCGACGGGACGGCGATCGGGTACCGCCGGTTCGGCGCCGGGCCGGCGGTCATCGTGCTGCACGGCACGATGTCGTCGTCGGCGAACCACACCGAGCTCGCGCTGGCGCTCGCCGACCGGCACACGGTCATCGTCCCCGACCGGCGCGGCCGGGGCATGAGCGGACCGTGGGGCGCGGCCTACGGCCTCGCCGCGGAGGCCGACGACCTCCGTCGGCTGGTCGCCGCGACCGGCGCCACGTCGGTCGTGGGCGTGAGCTCTGGCGCAATTGTCGCGCTCCACGCCGCATTGGCGGGCGTCCCCCTGCACCGGGTCGCGGCCTACGAGCCACCGCTCTTCACCGATCCTCGACTGCCGGCCGCAACCCTGGCCCGGTTCGACCGGGAGATGGCGGCCGGGCGCGTGGCGGCGGCGCTGACGACCGCGATGCGGGGCGCCGAGATGGGGCCGGCTCTGCTCCGTATCCTGCCGCGCGTGCTGGTGGAGCGCATGACGGCCGCCTTCATGGCACGCCAGGAAGGCTCCTCGCCCGGAGCGTACCTGCCGATGCGCGAGCTTGCTCCCACCCTGCACCACGACCTGCAGCTCGTGGTCGAGGCGAGCGAGGTGGAGGACGACCTGGCGTCCGTCGACGCCGAGGTCCTCCTTCTCAGCGGGACGCGCAGCCCGCGCTACCTGCGGGCAGCGTCCACCCGCCTGGCTCGTCTGCTGCCACGAGCCCGCCTCGTCGACCTGCCGGGCCTCGACCATGCCGCCACGTGGGACCGCGCGCTCGGGGGCAAGCCCGAGATGGTGGCGGCGGAGCTCAGCGACTTTCTCAGCCCGGGCCGATGATCTCGAGCACCGTGCCATCGGGCGCGCGGAAGTGGCACCACGCCGCCACCGCCGTGCGCTCGACCTCGGTGAGCATCTGGAGTCCCGCCGCCTCCATCCGGGCGCGGGTCGCATCCACGTCGGCCACCCGCAGGCCGACCACCGGACCGGTCGTGAAGAAGGCGTGGTCCGCATCGGTGTCGGCGTAGACGTGCAGCTCGGCATCGGTGCCGAGGCGGAACCAGGTGGCACCGGGCGCCTCGCGGACGATTTCGAGGCCGATGTGGTCGCGGAAGAGCGCCACCATCTCCTCCAAGCGATCCGTCCGGAAGCCGATGAAGCCGACCCCGTCGCTCACCGCGGCGGCGGGACGAGGCGGCCGAATCGCTCCGGGTCGGCGGCGGCCGCCGACTGGATCGCGTTGAGCGCGGCGCCCTTGCGCAGGTTGTCGGAGCTCAGCCACAGCGCGAAGCCGCGCTCGCGGCCGGGAATGGCGCGCAGCCGGCCCACCAGGACGGGATCGCGGCCCTCGACGTCCAGGGGCATCGGGTGCCGGGAGCTGCCATCCGCCGGGCGGTACTCCAGGCCGGGAGCCGCCCGCAACGCCGCCTCGAGCTCCGCCACGCTGGTGTCGCGCTCGGTGCGAATGTGGAGCGCCACCGAGTGGCCGGTGTGGACCGGGACGCGGACCGTCGTGGCCGCCACGTCCAGCTGCGGCAGCTCGAGGATCTTGCGCAGCTCGGCGTGGATCTTCCGCTCCTCGCCGGTCCAGCCATCGTCGCCGAGCACGTCGATCTGCGGCACCACGCTGTCGGCGATGCGGCCGTGGAACGGCGAGTCGGTCGCGCGGTCGCGGTGATCGGTCCCCCGCTCCGCCTCGAACGCATCGAGGCCCTTGCGGCCGGCGCCGCTCACCGCCTGGTAGCTGGCCAGGTCGACCGATGACAGTCCCGCGGCGTCCCGGATCGGGGCCAGCGCCACCACCGCCGCCGCCGTCGTGCAGTTGGGGTTGGCGATGAGGTTTCCGCGCCGCTCGCGCGCGGCATGGGCGTTGGCCTCGGGCACGACGAGCGGCACGTCATCGGCCAGGCGGAAGGCGCTCGAGTTGTCGACCACCAGCGGCACCGATGCGCCCGGGCCGGCCATGATCTCCCGGCTCTGCGGGCCATCGACGGCCAGGAACAGGACGTCCAGCTCGCCGGCATTGGCCTCGTCGAGCACGTGTACCGGCACATCGGTGCCGCGGTACTCGAGGCTCCGGCCCACACCGCTTCCGAAGGCGCGGAGATTCTCGGCGGGCAGCCCGGCATCGGCCAGGATGGAGCAGAAGACGCCGCCGACGACCCCGCGGGCGCCGGCGACTCCGACGATGGGCCACGCGCTCATGGAGCGACGATACAGCACAATGGCGGCTTCGCCAGGAGGATGCACCGATGCCAGAGCGCGAAGGATTCCCGGCGGGGGTACCGTCGTGGATCGATATCGACCGCCCGAATCCGGAGGCAGCGGCCGCCTTCTACGCCGAGCTCTTCGGGTGGCGGTTCGAGAACCGCATGCCGCCCGGAACTCCGCCGTACCTGGTGGCGACCCTGGACGGACGGGAGGTGGCGGGCATCGGCATGGCCGTCGCCGACGGGACGTCAACCCCGGCGTGGAACACGTACATCGGCGTCGAGGACGCGGCTGCCATGGCGGCAAGGGTGCGTTCGGCCGGCGGGACAGTCGCCTCGGAGCCGGCTGACGTCGGCGGCCTGGGGCGCTCGGCCTGGTGCGCGGATCCGTCCGGTGCCGCCTTCCGCATCTGGCAGCCGGGCTCGCTCGCGGGGGCGGCTGTGGTGAACGCGCCGAACTCCTGGAACTTCAGCGAGCTCCACACCCGCGACCCGGAGGAAGCGGGACGCTTCTACCGCACGGTGTTCGGGTGGGAGGCCGATGTCGTCGACCTGGGGGCCATGACCGGGACCATGGTGCGACTGCCCGGGTACGCGGACTTCCTGGAGCAGTACGACCCCGGCATTCGACAACGTCACCTCGACTTCGGAGCTCCGCCCGGTTTCACCGAGTGCATCGCGTGGATCCACCCACTCGAAGGCGGCGAGGCGCCGCACTGGGGCGTCACCTTCTCCGTCGCCGATACCGACGCCGTCGCGGCTCGGGCGCGTGAGCTGGGCGGCACAGTCCTGGTCGATCCGTTCGACATGCCGATGGTCCGCAGCGCCGTCGTCCAGGACCCGGATGGTGCGGTCTTCTCGGCGAGCGCCTTCAACCCGGGCTGAGATCAGCGCGGCGCGAACAGGATCGGCCGCTCTCCGCTCACCAGGCGGCCGAGGTCCGCGTAGACGGCGCCGGCCGTGACCCGTCCCCCGGCCCCGGGGCCGGAGAGTCGGAAGACCCCCGCGTCAGCGACCGTGATCTCCAGCACGCTCTCGATTCCCGCGGCCCGAGCCAGGGGATCGGCGGGATCGATCGCCATCGGTGCCACGCGCAGCTGCTCCTTGGTCGCCTCGGCCACCAGGCGCACCGTCCCGCCCGGGCTGACCTCCAGCCCGACGATGCCCGACGTGTCGACCTCCGACTCCGCTCGCCAGGTCCCCCACGCCACCGATGCCAGGATGGCCAGCTTCTGGGCCGCATCGCGGCCCTCGACGTCGAACGCCGGGTCGGCCTCGGCGTAGCCGGCCTCCTGGGCCTCGCGCAGCGCCTCGTGGTAGGTGCGCCCGGTGCCCATGGCCGACAGGATGTAGGTCGTCGTGGCGTTCACGATGCCGCGCAGCCGCTCGATGGCGCCGGTGGCGGCCAGGTGCTGAACGGTCTCGATCATCGGCGTTCCGCCGCCCACGCTGGCGCTGCCGAGGAGCGCGGCCACCCGTCGCTCCGCCAGCTCGGCCAGCTCGCCGCCGTGCGTGGCCAGGAGCGCCTTGTTGGCCGTCACGTAGGGAGTGCCGCGGTCCAGTGCCGCACGCGCCCACTCGCGCGGCCCCTCGAGCCCACCGGCCAGCTCCACCACCACGTCCGTCCCCAGCGCATCCTTCGGCGTGCCCACGCGCACCCCTCTCGGTAGGTCGGTGGCGCGCGTTCTCTGCGGGTCACGCACCGCGACCACGTCCAGGGTGAGGGGGAGGGGGCCGCGGATCACCAGCTCGCCCAGCGCCGCACCGACCGTTCCCCACCCGATGAGCCCGATCTTCAGCCGTTCCATCCGCCGCAGTCTAGCGACCGATGCGGCGGTCGCATCGGCGCTCGACTAGACTCAGCGGCACATGGGAGCCACCGAGACCGTCGACCTGTTCCTGGAGCTGATCAACGACGACCGCCGAGACAAGGCCGTCGAGCTGTTCGCCGAGAACGCCGTCATGGGCATCAGCGTGCCCGGCGGCGACGAGCGCACCAACCTGCGTGGGCGCGACAAGGTGGGCGGCTGGTTCGTCCGCGCCGGCGACGGCTTCCGGATGTTCGTGAACGACTCGCGCAGCATGGGCGCCAGCACGCTTGCGGAAGTCACCGTCATCCGGCCCGGGGTGCCGCCGATGCAGCTGGAGGCGAACTTCCGCGTCGAGGGCGGCGAGATCGTCTCGCTGTTCCTGAGCCCCAACTGAGGGTGATGGGGGTCGAGCGGGTGGGGTTCGAGATCGTTCCGGTGTCCGATCCCTACGCCGTCGTCAGCGATCCCGATCTGGGGGACGGGTGGTGGACCGTCGTCAACCTCGAGACCGGTCGGGTGGCGGAGCCGGCGCGCCTGTGGCCGACCCGGGAAGGGGCGATCGCCGCGGTGGCCGAGCAGCACGAGCGCGACGCCGACGAGGCCGACCGCCAGCAGCGCTGGACCGAGGAGATGGCCCGCATCGCGGCCTTCGAGCGCGGCGAGGGTGAGTCGGAGGACTGATCGCGCTCGGGCAACTCGCGTCGGATTCCCGCTCACTCTGTCAGTGGCTATTCGACCCCGCGCTCGGCCGATGACCCGGTCTGACCCGACTCAGCCGCCATTGCCGCGACCGTTGCCGCCGTTGCCCTTGCCCTTGCCCTTGTCCTTGTCGTCCTTGGCGCCGTTTGCGCCGCCCGCGTCGCCCGCATCGCCCGCATCGGTGCAGCCGGCCACCAGCTCGGCCGCCAGGGCCTCCGCCTCCTCCTGCGACAGGTCAGCGAAGGTGGCCTCCGCTTCCGCCGCCGTCTCCGGACCGCACGCCTCCTCGACCGATGCCGCCAGGCTCGCGATCCACGCCGGCGTCGCCGACGGCGTGGGCGTTGCGCTCTCGGCGGCGGTGCCCGCCCCTCCCCCCAGGCCGCTGAGGACGGCCGTCGCCGCCAGCGCCAGGCCAACGAGGCCGAGCAGGATGGCGATCGGTCGTCGGCGCGAAGGCGAGAGCGCGGCGCGACCCGGGGCCGGAGGGTGCGGTGCAGCAGGGGGCGTCACCCGGGCCATCGGCTGGGTGACGGCGCCGGTGTCGAACGCCGCCGGGGTGCCGACCGACGGGGCGGGCGCCAGGGCCAGGGCGGGCCGCGGATCACCGGCCAGCCAGGCGCGCAGCGCGTCGGCCAGCGCGCCGGCATGCAGCGGCCGGTCCGCCGGGTCGAAGGCCAGACAGCCGGCGACGACGCTGGCCAGCGCGGGATCCACGCCGACCAGCGCCGGGGCTCCAGCACGCTGGGCCTCCGCCAGGGCCAGCGGCGACGTGGTGTCGTACGGTGCCCGCCCGGTGAGCGCCTCGTGGAGCACCACGCCCAGGCCGTAGAGGTCGGTGCGCGGGGTGATCGGTCCGTCGGCCAGCTGCTCCGGCGCCATCGAGGGCAGCGTCCCGATCACCGTCCCGGTCTGCGTCAGCCGCGCCGCCGCCGGCGCCAGGCTGTGCGCGATGCCGAAGTCGACCAGGCGGGTCCGCCCGTCGCGCGCCAGCAGGACGTTGCCGGCCTTCACGTCGCGGTGGATCACGCCGCGCTGATGGGCGTGGTACAGCGCATCGGCCACGTCCGCGGCGATGACGGCAGCCGCGCGCGGCTCGAGCGCGCCGTCGCGGGCGATCCGGGCGCTCAACGGCTCACCGTCCACCAGCTCCATGACGATGGAGGGCCAATTGCCGGTGGCGTCGACGTCGTACACGCCCACGATCACCGGATGTGAGAGGCCCG
>DATAKU010000100.1:0-29254 GCA_036261425.1 Candidatus Limnocylindria bacterium
GCACAGCTCTCTCGTCCTCCGCATCATCGCGCCGTGGACGGGATAAGCGCGTGGTAACCGCGGGGTGAAGTCCGCACCCGCTACCATCGGCGAAATGCCACCGGTCGTGCCGTCGCCAGACCAGCTCCCGATCTTCGAGGAGCTCGCGCCGGCGCCGGCACCCCGTCGGCCCCACCTGCGGATCCAGCCGCCGCTCCTCGCCGACCTCACGGCGCGCCAGCGCAAGGCGGTCACCCACGGCGAGGGCCCGCTGCTCATCGTTGCCGGCGCGGGAACCGGCAAGACGACGGTGATCACGCGGCGGATCGCGTGGCTCATCGCCGAGAAGCTGGCACGGCCGTCGGAGATCCTGGCGCTCACCTTCACCGATCGCGCGGCGCTCGAGATGACCGAGCGCGTCGACCGACTGGTGCCGTACGGGCACAACGACGCGCAGATCAGCACCTTCCACGCCTTCGGGGACCGCATCCTGCGGGAGCACGCCCTCGAGGCGGGACTCTCGGACCGCTCGACCGTCCTGTCGCGTGCCGAGCAGGTGATCTTCCTGCGCGAGCACCTCTTCGAGCTGCCGCTGGACCGATACCGACCGCTGGGCGACCCGACCCGCTTCCTGTCGGCGCTCGTCACGCTCTTCAGCCGCCTTCGCGACGAGGACGTCAGCCCGCAGGAGTACCTGCGGGCCGCCGAGCGGCTGAGCGAGGCGGCCGATGCCGCGCCCGACGACGAGGCACTCGCGGAGCGCGCCTCCGCGCAGGCGGAGCTGGCCGCGTCGTACGCCGCGTACGAGCGGCTCATGCGCGGAAACGATCGGCTCGACTTCGGCGACCAGGTGAGCCTGGCGCTCCGCCTCCTGCGGGAGCATCCCGCCGTGCTCGCGGAGGAGCGTGGCCGGTATCGGTACATCCTGGTCGACGAGTTCCAGGACACCAACCACGCCCAGTGGGAGCTCGTGAAGCTCCTCGCCGAGCCACACGCCAACGTCACCGTGGTCGGCGACGACGACCAGAGCATCTACCGGTTCCGCGGAGCCGCCCTCGGCAACATCCTGGGCTTCCGGGCGGCCTACCCGAAGGCGGCCAGTGTGGTGCTGGTCGACAACTACCGCAGCCGGCAGGGGATCCTGGACGCGGCGCATCGGCTCATCCGGCACAACGATCCGGAGCGCCTCGAAGCGCGGGAGGGGCTCGACAAGCGGCTGAAGGCGCGGTCGAAGTTCCGGCGAGCGGAGCCGTCGACGGGCCCGATCGAGCTGGTCGGCTATACCACCGCCTCCGATGAGGCGGACGGCATCGCCGATCGGATCGCCGCATCCCTGCGTGCAGGCCGCCGGCCCGGGGACCACGCCATCCTGGTTCGCGGCAATCGCGACGCCGACCCGTACCTGCGCGCGTTGAACATGGCCGGCATCCCGTGGCGCTTCAGCGGGACCGCGGGACTGTACCGGCAGCCGGAGGTGCGGGTCCTCATCAGCTTCCTGCGCGCCGTGAACGACCCCGACGACTCGGTCAGCCTCTACGACCTGGCCACCAGCGAGATCTTCGGCTTGGCACCGGCAGACGTGACGCTGGCGCTCGGCCGCGCGCGTCGCTGGCGCACCAGCCTGGCCGTCGCGCTGGCGCAGGCCATCGAGCGGCCCGACGACTCGCCGTTCGGGCGGCGCGCCACCGAGGTCGTGCAGCGCCTGCTGGGGAGCATCGGGGCGCATCGGTCCATGAGCACCGAGCGCAGCTGCGGCGAGCTGCTCTACCACTTCATCACGACCTCCGGCTGGCTCGCGCGACTCGCGGCCGAGGCACGGGAGACGGGGGAGGAGCGGCTGGCCAACGTGGCCCGCTTCTTCGAGATCGTGCGGCGGCAGGGCAGCCTGCTGCGCGATGACCGGCTGCCGTTCCTGGTCGCGCAGCTCGACACGCTGATCGAGACGGGCGACGACCCGTCCACCGCCGACGTCGAGCCCGACGAGGGCGATGCGGTCCACGTGCTGACCTATCACAAGGCCAAGGGCCTCGAGTTCGACGTCGTCCTCATGGTGGGGCTGGTGGCCGACCGTTTCCCGAGTCGCGACCGGCGCGACCCGCTCGAGATCCCCGACGAACTGGTGCGTGATGCGCGGCCGGCCGATGCCGACCACCACACCGCCGAGGAGCGGCGCCTCTTCTACGTGGGCATGACGCGCGCCCGGGAGCAGCTCGTGCTGAGCTGGGCCCAGGACTACGGCGGTCGCCGTACGCGCGCAGTGAGTCAGTTCATATCCGAGGCGCTCGACCTGCCGCCGGCGACGCCGCAGGAGGTGGTCCGCCCGGCGCTCGTGGAGCAGCTCGCCCGCCATGACGGCTCTCCGCGGGAGCCGACCCCCGTGCGACGGCCGGAGCTCGGCGACCGCCCGCTCGTCCTCAGCTACGGGCAGGTGAGCGATTACCTCGACTGCCCGGCGAAATACCGATACGGACACGTGGTGCGCATCCCGACACCGGTCAGCCACCAGATGGTCTACGGTCGGGCGCTCCACGCGGCGGTCCAGGCCTACCACCGCCGCCAGCTCGCCGGCCGGACGATGACGCTCGACGAGCTCCACGCCGAGCTCGACCGCGCGTGGGAGTCGGTCGGCTTCCTCACCCGGGAGCACGAGGAGGCACGCCGCGCCGCGGCGCACGAGGCCGTCGCTCGATTCCACGCCGAGCAGCAGCGCGATCCGGCGCGCCCGGTGGCGGTCGAGCAGGACTTCACGGTCAGCTTCGGACCGGACCGCATCCGCGGACGCTACGACCGGGTCGACCGTGACGAGGCTGGCCGCATCGTGATCACCGACTACAAGTCGAGTGACGTCCGCGACCTGGCCACCGCCAATCGGCGTGCGCGGGAGTCGCTGCAGCTGTCCATCTACGCCCTGGCCCACGAGGCGCAGACCGGCACGCTGCCCGACGAGCTGGCACTCCACTTCCTCGAGTCCGGCGTCGTCGGGCGCGCCGACCCGAGCGAGAAGCGGCTGGCCCGCGCCCAGGAGAAGCTGACGCACGTCGCCGAGGGCATTCGCGCCGGTCGCTTCGAGGCGACGCCGTCCGCCATGGCCTGTGGCTACTGCCCCTTCCGCGAGATCTGCCCCGACGCGTCTCGATGAGCGGACGCCACCGCACGGTCGTCGCCGCGCTGATCCTGCTCGCCGTCCTGGCGGGCACGCTTCTCGTCGGCTTCGCCACGCGCGCGTGCCCGGTCGAGACCGAGGCGCAGCCCTGCCCGGACGCGACCCGTAACGTCGTGGTCGTGATCGCGCTCGCGTCGGCGTGCGCCGGGCTCGTCGTCACGCCATTCGCGTTCCTCGCCGAGGTCGTGGCGCGGCGGCGCATCGTCTATCGTGGGGCGTGGTGGCGGGCGGGCCGTCGGGGGGTGCTCGTCGGGCTCGTGATCGCGACGCTGGCCGGGCTGCGGCTGGGCGGCGCGCTGAGCGTGCCGATCGCCATCTTCGTGGTGATCCTCGCCGCGGTCGCCGAGTGGCTGCTGGGGCGGCGGGACGCGTAGCGGAGGCACCGATGTCCGACCCCCTTCCCCTCGACCAGGCCGTGGAGGCCGTCCTGCCCGATGCGCTCGACCTGTCGCACCGGGTCCACGCCAACCCGGAGATCGCCTTCGAGGAGCGCCAGGCCGCCGCCTGGACCGCCGAGATGCTCCGCTCCAGCGGCTTCGAGGTGACGGCGCCGGCCGGCGGGCTGGAGACGGCCTTCGTGGCGCGCTGGAGGGGCGACCGTCCGGGGCCGGTGGTCGCCTTCGCCGGCGAGTACGACGCGTTGCCTGAGGTCGGCCACGGCTGCGGCCACAACCTCATGTGCTCGTCGAGCGCGGGCGCAGCGGTCGTCGCGGCGCGCGCCCTGGGCCGCGACTTCGGCGGGGAGATTCGCTTCATCGGCACACCGGCCGAGGAGGCGGGCAACGGGAAGGTCCACCTCATCGAGGCCGGCGTCTTCGACGACGTGGACGCCTGTCTGCAGATCCACCCGTCCGACTCCACCGCGGCGGAGATGGTGTGCCTGGCGGTCATCGAGATCGAAGTCGTCTTCCACGGGATCCTGTCCCACGCCAGCGCCGATCCGTGGCTCGGCAAGAATGCCCTCGACGCGATCGTCCTGCTCCACACCATGGTCGCCCAGTGGCGCCAGCACCTGAAGCCGGGGGAGCGGGTCCACGGGATCATCACCCACGGTGGCGCGGCGCCGAACATCGTCCCGGACCTCACCCGCGGGCGCTGGTACGTGCGGACACCGGTCGACGAGGACCTCGACGCCATGATCGCGCGCTTCCGGACCATGGCCGAGGCCGCGGCGAGCGCCACGGGCTGCACGGTCGAGCTGCTGATGGACCCGAAGAACCGATGCCGGACGATGCTGAACAGCCCCACGATCCTGGACCTGTGGCGGCGTCACCTGGCGGAGGTCGGGATCGAGGAGGACCCCGTCGATCCGAACATGGGCAGCACCGACATGGGGAACGTCAGCCACGAGGTGCCGACCATCCACCCGTACCTGTCGATCGCGCCGCGCGGCACGCCGGGCCACTCCCGCGAGTTCGCCGCGCACGCCGGCGGCCCGGACGGCGACGCGATGCTGCCACAGGCCATCCGCGTCCTGGCCGGCACCGCGGTGGATCTGCTCCGCGACCCGGCGCTGGTGGACCGCGCGTGGGAGGAGCTGCGGGAGCAGGGTGGCGGGCGGCGAAAACGCGGGGAGCGCGCGGGCTGAGCGACATTTTCGCCGGCCAGGGCACCGACGAGGAGCTGCTGGCCGAGCTGTACGACCTCGAGCACGACGAGATCACCGAGGATCTCGCGTTCTATCGTGAGCTGGCACGCCGGCATCGAGGCCCGGTCATCGACCTCGGCTGCGGCTCCGGCCGGCTGTTCCGCGCGTTCGTCGACGGCGGCACGGAGCGGATCGTCGGCGTCGACGGCGCGCCGGCCCTGCTGGACCGTGCGGAGGCACGCCGTGCGGCCGATCCCGCGCTGGAGGCCGTGCCGGTCGAGCTCGTCCACGGTGACGTGCGCACCGTCCGCCGCTCGGATCGCTTTGCGCTCGCCGTCCTGGCCGGGGTCATCGCGCACCTGGAGGGGCCCGAGGACGGGGTGCGCGCCCTCGACGCGGCGCGTCGCCTGCTTCGCCGGGATGGCGTGCTGGTGGTCGATCTGCTCGGGCCGGGTGCGCTCCCGGCCCACGACCTGCCCCTCAGCGTCGACTGGCACCGACAGGTGGGGGATCGGCGCATCGTGCGGCGCAGCGCGCTCACGCGGCGCGAGACGCCAGAGGGGCTCCGCGTCGACTACGCCACCCTCACCGATCTCGTGGAGGCCGATGGTACGATAGCGCGGCTTCCGGCCAGCTTCCGCCTCTGGTATCCAGAGCCTACGGCGCTCATCGGTCTCGCAGCCGAAGCCGGCCTGGTGGCCGAGGCGCGGTACGGGTCGCACGACCTGGACCCGCTCGACGAGCAGAGCGAGCGGTGCATCATCGTGCTGCGACCGGGCATCGATCGAGGCGTGGAGTAGGCAATGGCAGGCGAACAGATCAGGCTCCTGGTGGTGGAGGACGTGCCGCAGGTGGCGTCCCACGTGCGTTCGCTCCTCAGCGCCCAGACGCAGATCAAGATGCTCGATGTCGTCACCGCCGGTGACCGCGCCGTCGGCAGTGTGGCGGAGCTGAAGCCCGACGTCGTCATCGTCGACGCGCTGCTGCAGGGACGCGTCAGCGGGCAGCAGGTGGCCGAGCAGATCCGCAAGGCGGAGCCGCAGGTCGGGATCATCATGCTGACCGTCCCGCAGAACCCGGTGAAGGAGAACCCCGACAAGGGTGTCGATGCGGTGCTGAAGATGCCGTTCACCGGCTTCGACCTGACCACCTTGATCCGGCAGGTGGGCGAGACTCGCGCGGTCGAATCGGCGCGCGCCGGCTCACTTGTCGTCAGCCTGTTCAGCCCCAAGGGCGGCGTGGGGCGCACGACGCTCGCGTACAACCTGGCCGTGGCACTGGGCGAGCAGCATCGGGTCTGCCTGATCGACGGATCGCTCCAGTTCAGCGACCTGCGTGGCCTGCTCCGCGTGCCGGCGATGGCCCCGAGCATCGTCAACCTGCCCACCGACCGCATCCGGGAGTCCGACCTGGCGGAGGTCGCCTGGCGCGACCCATCCGGCATCGACATCCTGCTGGCTCCGCCGCGGGTCGAGATGGCCGAGATGGTCACCACGCGCGACATCGAGAAGGTGCTGTCGCTGCTCCGCCAGCTCTACGAGTTCGTGATCATCGACACGCGAGCGGCGCTCTCCGACGACGTGCTCGTCTTCCTCGACTCGGCCGATCTCATCCTCCAGGTGCTGACCTACGACGCGATGGCCATCCGCAGCCTGGCGATGTCGGCCGAGACCTTCGCGGCCATCGGCTACCCGCCCTCGAAGCTCGTCACCGTCCTGAACCGCGCCGATGCGGCCGGCGGCTTCGTCAAGGCGGACGTGGAGCAGGCGCTCGGCAACCGGATCGACTTCGAGATCGTCTCGGACGGCCACCTCGTGCTCGGTGCGAACAACGAGGGCGTGCCCTTCGTGACGTCGACCCCGGACGCGCCCATCAGCCAGGGCGTCCGGCGCATCGCGGAGTCGCTGGCGGCCCATCAGCGCGGCCGCGCCCCGGCGCTCGCCGGCCGCTGACCCTCCCGTGACCGCTCGCGTCGACCCGCGTCCGATCGGCGTCTTCGACTCGGGCGTCGGCGGGCTGACCGTCCTCGCCGAGCTGCACCGCCGTCTTCCCGGGGAGTCGACGGTGTACCTCGGGGACAACGCCCGCGCCCCGTACGGACCGCGTCCCGCCGACGAGGTGCGGCGCTTCACGCTCCAGGCGGTCGACTGGCTGCTGGTCCAGGACGTCAAGCTGCTGGTGCTTGCCTGCAACACCGCCACGGCCCGGGCGCTGCCGCTCGTCCGCGAGCGCGCGAGCGTCCCGGTCGTCGGTGTCGTCCGCCCTGGCGCGGTGGCTGCTGCGGCCGCCACGCGCACCGGTCGCGTCGGCGTCATCGCGACGGCCGGCACGGTCGAATCGGGGGCCTATGTCGACGCCATCGTCGAGGCGGAGCCGCGCACCGAGGTGGCCCAGCTGGCCTGCCCGGAGCTGGTGCCGATGGTCGAGGCCGGCATCCTGGACGGCCGGCGCGCCGAGACGGTCCTGCGCGGCTACCTCGAGCCGCTGCTTGCCGCCAACCCGGGCGTGGACACCCTGCTCCTGGGTTGCACCCACTACCCGCTGCTGCGCCGACCGATCCAGGCCATCGTCGGTCCGGGGGTCGCGGTGGTCGACTCCGCCTTCACGACCGCGGTGGCCGTCGAGGACCTGCTCGACGCCCTCGGCGCGCGCGCGCCGCGCGAGACGGCGCCGGTCCATCGGGTGGCGACCACCGGCGAGGTGGAGGCGTTCGTGAACGTCGCGCGACGCCTCTTCGGTGACGGCCTGCCCGCGGTCGAGGAGGCGGTGATCGAGGCGGTGCCCGCGCTTCCCGTAGACTGAGGCGGATGGCAAAGCACAGCGGACGCCTCGGCGCCGGGATCGTGGTCGGCGGGCTCCTGGCGCTCGGCGCCAGCATCGCGTCGCGGGAGATCGTGCGTCGCGCCGGCCCGCGCCTGATCGACTGGAACGCCGTGCGGCAGATCGCCCACCAGCGCCTGGGCGAGGCCGGAGCGCCCCTGGCGCCGGCCCAGCGAGCGGAGGCAGAAGCCTTCTATCGGTCCACCCTGCTGCGCATCGAGCCGGTCGTGGCCGAGGAGATCGGCTCGGAGCTGCCGGAGGCGCTCGAGACACCGGCTGTGGTCGATCGGCTCCAGTGGGTGGATCTCAACGTCGCCACCTTCCGGGTCCTGTTCGACCGCGTCGAGCGCGCCCTGCTTGAGCAGCAGCGCGGCCCCGATACAGCGGGCCGGGCGGTCAGCCGCTGGGTCAACCGCACCGTCAGCAACCAGCAGCTCGGCCTGATGCTGGCCTTCATGGGGCGCAAGGTGCTCGGCCAGTACGACGTCAGCCTGCTGGCCGCCGGACCGACGCGCGGCCGGCTCCACTTCGTGGAGCCGAACATCGTGGGTACCGCCGCGGCCATGCGCCTGCCGCGCGACGAGTTCCGAACCTTCATCGCGCTGCACGAGGCCACGCACGCCTTCGAGTTCGAGGCGCACGCCTGGCTGCGCCCGTACTTCGCCGGGCTCGTGGCCGAGACGGTCGAGCTGCTGGCGGCCGAGTCCGGCGGGCTGATGGGCCGCGTGCGCGAGGCCCTGGGCGGTGGCGAGGGCCACTGGCTGGAGCGCATCATGACCCCGCGTCAGCGCGAGCTGTTCAACCGGACCCAGGCGCTGATGTCGCTGCTGGAGGGCTACTCCAACCACGTGATGAACGCGGCCGGCGCCCGCATCCTGCCGAACTTCGCGCAGATCCACGACCAGTTCGAGCGACGCGGCGAGCGACGCGGCGCGGTCGAGCGCGCCATCATGCGCCTGACCGGGCTGGACCTGAAGATGGAGCAGTACGCCGCCGGCGAGCGGTTCGCCGATGCCGTCATCGCGCAGCGGGATCGCGCGTTCCTGAACCGCGTCTGGACCGGGCCGGAGCAGCTGCCCAGCCTGGACGAGATCCGGAACCCCGAGCGTTGGATCGCGCGCATGGAGGGTGCGACGCCCTGACCGACCTGACCGTCCTGGCCACCCCGATCCTCGGCGCCCACCTGTCCCGCGCGCACGCGGCGCGGATCGAGGAGGTCGAGGGCGTCCGCTGCGTGCGCATCGCGGCCGACGGACACATCCACGGCGACGCTGACGACAGCGCCTTCGCTCAGGCCGAGGTGCTCCTGGCCGGCGCCCTCTCGGCCGCGGTCATCGACCACGTCGTCGGCCGCGCGCCCCAGCTGCGCTGGATCCACTCCGCCTCGGCCGGCGTCGATCGCGTGGCAACACCGCTCGTCCGCGAGCGCCGGCTGCTGCTCACCAACGCCCGGGGCGTCTTCAGCCGGCCGATCGCCGAGTACGTGGTCATGATGGCGCTCGCCATCGCCCGGCGCCTGCCGCAGCTGTTGGAGCTGCAGCGCGAGCGGACCTGGCAGCCGCTGCCCGGACGCGAGCTCTCGGGCATGACCGTCGGGATCGTGGGCTACGGCAGCATCGGCGCCGAGGTGGCCAGGCTGCTGCGGCCCTTCGGGACCCGGCTCCTGGCCACCCGCCGGCACCCGGATCGAGGGGTGGGGGAGGAGGACCAGGTCGAGCTCCATCCGCTCGACCGGCTCGACGAGGTGCTGGCCGCCAGCGACATCGTCGTCGTCGCAGCGCCGCTCACCGACGAGACGGCGGGGCTCATCGGCGCGGACCAGCTGTCGCGCATGCGCGGGGACGCCTGGATCATCAACATCGCGCGCGGTCGGCTCATCGACGAGCTGGCGCTGCGTCGGGCGCTGGAGTCGGGCTGGATCGGCGGCGCGGTGCTCGACGTCTTCAACGAGGAGCCGCTCGGCCCCGACTCGCCGCTCTACCGGACGCCGAACCTGATCGCCACGCCGCACACGTCGTGGGCATCGGACCGGGTGATCGAGCGCTCGGTGGACCTGTTCGTCGACAACCTGCGGCGGGATCGCGCCGGAGAGCCGCTGCGCAACGTCGTCGACCTTGCCGCGGGATACTGATCGGATGCAGGTCACCATCGTCGGCCTTCCCGGCAGCGGGAAGACGACCGTCTTCAACGCGCTGACCGGCGGCCACGCCGAGACCGGGGGCTTCTCCGGCGGCCGGGCGGCGCCGAACGTGAGCGTGGTGAAGGTTCCCGACGAGCGGCTCGACCGGCTGGCCGAGCTGTTCAAGCCGAAGAAGACGACGCACGCGGACGTGACCTACGTCGACGTCGCGATCCCGGCCGGGGCGGCGCGCGAGGGGACGGTCAACCCGGACGTCCTGGCCCTGATCCGTAACGCCGATGCCCTCCTCCACGTCGCGCGCGCGTTCGACGATCCCTCCAACCCCGTCCCGGCCGATCCGTGGCGCGACGTCGACGAGCTCGACCTGGAGTTCACCGTCGCCGACCTGTCGGTCATCGAGAAGCGACTCGAGAAGCTGAAGACGCAGGGACGCCATGGCTCGCAGGCCGAGCGCGAGCAGGCGCAGCGCGAGCAGGAGCTGCTCGAACGACTGGAGCCGCACCTGTCGGAAGGTCGACCGCTGCGCGCGTTCGGCCTGACCGATGACGAGGAGCTCCTCCTGCGCGGCTACCGGTTCCTGACCCAGAAGCCGGTGCTGGCCGTCCTGAACATCGACGAGGCCCGGCTGCCCGAGGCGGGGGCGCTCGAGGCGGCCGGCCGCGACCGCTATGCGCAGCCGCACAGCGACGTGGTTGCCCTGGCCGGGAAGATCGAGGCGGAGATCGGCGAGCTGCCCGAGGACGACGCCCGCCTGTTCATGGACGATCTCGGCATTGCCGAGCCGTCACGCGGCCGCGTGATCGGCCTGACCTACGCGCTGCTCGGGCTGTTCAGCTTCTTCACCGCCGGTGAGGACGAGTGCCGGGCCTGGACCCTGCGCACCGGCTCCACCGCCGTGGACGCCGCGGGCACCATCCACACCGACCTGGCGCGCGGCTTCATCCGGGCGCAGGTCATCAGGGTCGAGGAGCTGCTCGAGGTCGGCTCGATGGCCGAGGCCCGCAAGCGCGGCATCCTGCGGCAGGAGGGGAAGACCTACCAGGTCCAGGACGGCGACGTCCTGGAGATCCTGTTCAACGTCGGCCGGTAGAGCCGGCGCAACCGTCGCGCCTCCGGTATCTCCGCCAGGGCCGCGATAGGAGGCGCTTCAACCGGAGCCGTGTGGCTTCGCGCACCAGCGGTGCAGATACGACATCTGCGCGAGATGGCGCGCGAAGGGCGCTCGTCTACGGCTTCTCCAGCTCGACGACCATCGAGCGGAACTCGTCGCTCTGCTCCACCAGGAAGGTATCCTCCTCCTCGGCGCCGACGCTCATCGAGGCGCGGAGCTTGTCATCGCCGATGTAGGTGAAGCCATGCGAGCGCTCCAGCTCGCGGGCCACGGCCTCGACCAGCGTGTCATCCTCGTACGTGTCGACCACCGCCCGCCGCGCGGCCTGCACCATCGCCGCGAACTGCGCTGGGGTATGGTCGCGCTCGGAGACCAGGAGCGCATCGGTCATGAGATCGGTGGCGCCCTCGTGGAGCTCATAGAAGAACAGCTGCATGCACCGATGATAGACCGATGCCCTCGCTGCTGATCGTGGGCGGCCTGACCGTCGATCGCTTCGTCGACGGCTCCACGGCGCCCGGGGGATCGGTCCTCCACGCCGGCCAGGCGGCCGCGGCCGAAGGGGTCGCCCCGACCTTCGTGACGGTCGCCGGCCCGGAGCCGGAGGCGCGCGCCGGCCTCGATCGGCTGCGGCAGATCGGGCAGTTGGTGGTGCAGGATGCCCCCACGACCACGACCTATCGTCACGGCGAGGTCGACGGCCGTCGCGTCCTGCTCTACGAGACGCCGAGCGAACCGCTGCGGGCCGAGACCTTCGACCGGATCGCCGATCCGGAGGTTGCGCTGCTGGCCCCGATTGCCCACGAGGTGCCGGCTCCGCTCGTCGGCGAGATCACCGCGCGGGTGCGGCCACGCCTGACAGTCCTGCTCATCCAGGGCTGGCTGCGACGGCTGTCCGTCGGGGAGCCGACCCACCCGGTGCCGCTCGACGCGCTGGACGAGTCGACGTGGGCGACCTTCGGCGCCACCGACGTCGTGGTCCTGTCGACCGAGGACCTCGCCGAGTCGGCGGAGGATCCGTTCGCGCAGGCCGCCGAGGTGCGCGCGCGACTCGGTCCTGCGCCGCTCCTGGTGCTCACCCTGGGGACGGAAGGTTACCTGCTCGACGACCCCCGCGCCGACCGGGTGGTGGCCACCGTTCCGCGCCGGGTGGTCAGCGGCGTGCCGAGCGTCGGGGCCGGGGATACGTTCGGGGCCGTGCTGGCGATCCGGCTGGCGCGCGGCTGGGAGCCCGCCGCGGCCGCGGCCGCGGCAAGCGACGGCGTGATCCGGATGCTCGAGTCCCGTCGCTGACGCATCGGTCAGGCCACCTTGCGGCTCCGGCCGCCTGCGGACCGGCGCTCGGCCGCGTCCACCCAGCGGCGCAGCCGGCGGAGGCGGCGCTCGACGGTGAGACGGGTGCGCCCCACCTCGGCGAGGGTGCCGCCTCGACCGAGCGCAAAGGCGATGTCGAGCACGCGTGAGGCGGCGGCGGCCGCCTCGAGCGCCCCGCGCAGGTCGCCGAGATGCCGCTCGCGGATGCGCGCCACCTCGATCCACGCCGCGGCCGCGTCCACCGACGCGCGGCGCGTGCCGACGGCCCAGAGCTGCTCGGCGCGCTCCACCTGGCCGATGGCGATCAGGACTCGCGACGCGACGCGCCGGAGGGCGTTGGCCTCGCGCGGCTCAGCGAGGGCCTGCGCCGACTCCACCAGCTCCAGGGCGTCGTCGACCGCCCCGGCGCGCAGCAGCTCCAGCGCCATGCCGCGCGCGTCCAGGATCCGCGCGTGGCGCCATCCGCCCTGGCGCAGACGCCGAAGCTCGGCCTCGAGCAGCGCCAGGGAGACCACGTCCTGGAAGTTGTGGTCCAGCACCTCGGCCAGGATGTCGGGCGAGCCGCCGCGCAGATAGCCGAAATAGCGCGCCGGAACCTCGCTGCCCGGGCAGTCCGAGCCGCGACGGACTCCCAGTACGCCGGCTTCCACGTCCGCCAGGCGGGCGCCGCCGAGCGGGCGCCGGAACAGGCGGCGCGCATCAGGCAGGAGGTCGTCGTGGGCCGGGGGCAGGGAGGCCTGCTCGGTGAAGAGGCCGTGGACCGTCAGTCGCGCGGCGAGCATCGGCAGGTCGAAGGCGCGGCCGTTGTACGTCACCAGCCGATCGAAGCCCGCGAGGTGGCGCGTGAGGCCGCGGAGGAGCGCGGGCTCATATGGGAAGTCGGGAAGGAGGTACTGGCGAACCGCGATGCGCCCTTCCTCCACCCGTGCCACGCCCGCCAGGAAGATGACCGTACCCGCGCCGGTCGACAGGCCCGTCGTCTCGGTGTCGAAGTAGGCGGCGGGCGGCAGATCGGCGAGAAGCGGCCGCACGTCCGGTGCCAGGGCCACGCTGCGCTCGACCACGAGTGCCGTCCCGCCCTCGAGGACCTCCGTGCGGGCGTCGAACCAGCGAGCCAGGGCCGCGAGCCGCGCGTCGGACGCCACGGCCGGTCGGGGCGCGCCGAGCGCCGCGTTCTGTGCGTCGCGGACGGCGCGGAGGCGATCGGCGAAGGAGCGATCCGCGAGCATCGATTCAGGCCATCCCAACCAGGAGCTCGGTGACGGTCTGCTTGCCGCGCGCCCCGACCTCGATGGCCGGCCCGACGCAGGCCGGGCATCCGTCGGCACAGGGGCACGACTCCACGGCGCGGCGGCAGGTCCCCAGCAGTTCGTCCACCATGCCGAAGAGGCGCTCGGTGAGGCCCACCCCGCCGGGAACGGTGTCGTACAGGTACAACGTCGGTCGGCCGGTGAAGGGCGCCTGGACCTGCGCCAGGACGCCGATATCGCGCGGGTCGGACATGAGGAGCAGCGCCGCGGTCGTGCGCGCCAGCCGCGACAGGCCGATGAGCGCGCCATCGAGCGTGTCGCGGTCGTATTGGTTGACCAGCTCGGCCGGCGGCACGAGCCAGGTGGCGGTGGTGTGCATCTCCTGCTCGGGGATGCTGATCGAGCCCCAGCCCACGTTCTCGTGGGTGTGGTACTTGAGCTTCTTGAACATCGTCACCTTCCAGGCGACCATCACCTCCCCGCGCTGGCGGAGCCCCGCCGGCGGCGGATCGGCCTCTTCGAAGACCTCGAGCACCTTGAGCGTCACGCCCAGGTCGGCATCGGTGTAGTAGTCGACGTCCGTCTGGGTGACGTAGGCCTTGCGCTCCTCCCAGTCCAGCCGGTCGACGTGGTACTGCGTTCCCTGGTGGATGTAGATCGCCTTCTCGTGGACGAACAGCGGCGCGGCGAACAGGTCGATCTCGCCGAGCACCCGGTTGCGATCGCCGGTGGTGTCGACGATGACGACGTTTTCGGGCGCTCCGGTGCGCAGGCTGAAGTCGCTGGCGGGGAAGTTCTCGTGGCTCCAGTAGTAGCGGTCGTCGTCCGCCCGACGGATCCAGCCGTCCTCGGCCAGGACGTCGAGCAGCATCGGCGTCTCGGGAACCCCGAACCGCTCCTCCGCCGGCACCGGCAGCTCGAAGGTCGAGGCACGCAGGTGATTGAGGAGCACGTACAGGTTGTCCGGGTTGACCAGGCCGTGCTCGGGCGAGCTCTCGAACAGGTATTCGGGATGCGCCGCCAGGAACTGGTCGATCGGCGACGAGGAGCACACGAGTGCCGACAGGCTGGTGCCCGCCCGGCGTCCTGCTCGGCCCATCTGCTGCCAGGTGCTGGCAATGGTGCCCGGGTAGCCCACGCTGATGGCCGCGTCCAGGCTGCCGATGTCGATCCCCAGCTCGAGCGCGTTCGTGGCCACCACGCCGCGGATCCTGCCGTCCCGCAGGCCAGCCTCGATCTCGTGGCGCTCGTTCGGAAGGTACCCGCCGCGGTAGCCCCGGATCGGGTGGGGGTGGCCCGGCGGTGGGGCGAAGGTCTCGCGCAGATAGCTGGTGAGAACCTCGACCGACGTGCGAGATCGGGCGAAGGCGATGGTCTGCACGCCGCCGCCGATGAGCCGCTCGGCCAGGCGCTGGGCGGTGAGCAGCGCCGAGCCGCGGATGCCGAGCTCCTCGTTGGCGACCGGTGGATTGATGACCATGACGTGCCTCCGCCCGGAGGGCGCGCCGTTGTCGTCGATGAGCTCGACCGGCGCCTCGAGCACGCCCTCGGCCAGCTCCCGCGGGTTCGCGATGGTCGCGCTGGCGCACAGGAAGGTCGGGTCCGCGCCGTAGTGGTTGCAGATCCGCCGCAGCCGCCGGATCACGTTCGCCACGTGGCTGCCGAAGAGGCCGCGGTACGTGTGCAGCTCGTCGATCACGACGTAGCGCAGGTTCTCGAACAGCTTGAACCACTTCGTGTGGTGGGGGAGGATCGCCGAGTGAAGCATGTCCGGGTTGGTGATCACGACCTGCCCGGCGGCCCGCACCACGCTCCGAATGTTCGGCGGCGTGTCGCCGTCGTACGTGTGGGTCTTCAGGCCGATCTCCGCCGCGGCCGCCAGGGCGCGGAGCTCCACCAGCTGGTCCGCCGCCAGCGCCTTGGTCGGGAACAGGTAGAGCGCCCGTGCTGCCGGGTCCTTGGCGACCGCGTCGAGGACCGGGAGGTTGTAGCAGAGCGTCTTGCCCGACGCGGTCGGCGTCACCACGACGGCATTGCGCCGCGCGGCGGCCGCCTCGAAGGCGGTGGCCTGGTGGGTGTACAGGGCCTCGACGCCACGCTGACGGAGGCCCGACACCAGGCGCGGATCGATCCCCTCCGGCCAGGGGGCGTGCCGCGGTGGTCGCGGCTCGAGCTGCCGGTGCGCGACGATCAGCGGGGCCAGGTCCGGGCTGGCGAGAAGGGCGGCGATCGCCTCATCGGCGTTGGTCGGTGGGGCGGTCAGCATCGGCTCCTCCTCTGGTCCATTTAGAACGCTTGTTCGATGGCGGAATCTAGCACAGGCGTTCGAATCCTCGAAGGGCGATGTGACAGCTCCGCTGTCACGATCCGCGCAGGGGGCTACACTTCGGGGCGATGACGGTGAGCGAGGCACCCAGCCCACCGGCGCCCACTCCCGCCGACCGGCGGCGGGTCCGCATGCCCGCCTCGCGGGGCGGCGTGGCGTGGCTGGTGGTGGTCCTCATCATCGGCGCGTTCCTGGCCGTCCAGTTTGGGCGGCAGATCTACGCGAACTGGGAGATCGGGCAGCGAGCCGCCCAGATCCAGGCGCAGATCGAGGCCGTCGAGGACGAGAACGCGCGGCTCCAGGCCGAGCTCGAGTATCTGCGCAGCGACGCCTACATCGGCGCCGAGGCACGTCGGCTGGCGAACCTGGGTGCGCCGGGTGAGCAGGTGCTGATCATCCCGCCCGGTGCGGAGGCGCCTCTTCCCGAGGAGCTGACCGCGGTCGAGCCTCCGAAGCCGATGCTCGAGCAGTGGCTCGAGCTGTTCTTCGGCTCCCGGTCCGGCTGAAGCCGGTCGCCGCGGGGGCCAGGGCGACAGCCACCGCGGACGACACCAGGAAGAGCAGCAGCGCCACCACGTTCAGGATCCCGCCTCCCAGGCGCGCGATGTCCGAACCGAGAAGATCCCCGCCGACGATGCGCAGCGCCAACCCGGCGTGGAGCAGGCCGAGATGGACGTAGAAGCGCGGGTGGTAGGGAAGCGGCAGGCGCAGGACCGCCGGCAGGATGATCGGCGCGTGGCCGAACACCATGGAGATGACGAAGCCCAGGAACAGAGCGTGAAGCATGGCGTCGTAGGCGGCTGGGGGCGCCGAGGCACCGAAGGCGGTCCACGCGGCGCCGGCCAGGGCCAGCCAGGCGTAGCCGGCGAGCAGTGAGAGCGCCACGAACCGCGTCACGCCGCGCATGCGGACGGTTCGCCTGGCGAGGTCGTGACGGCCCAGCCACACGGCGAGGAGGACCAGGCCGATGCCGGCGAGCCGGATTCCCGCATCAAGCCAGACCAGCGTGAGGCCGATGCCGGCCACGAAGACCGACGCGGCCGCCACGAACGCGCGGCGGCCACCGAGCGTCAGCGAGGCGAGGCGTGAGAGCTCCAGCCGCTCACCGGCGATGGTGAGCACCAGGAACGCAGCGAGCCACGGATAGGCCTCGGGCGGTGACCAGCCGGCGAGCAGCAGCAGCGCCGCTCCCAGCCAGGCGACGGCACCGACCGCCTGCACGGTGCCGTGCAGCGAGCGCTCGATGCGGTCGAAGGCGACGTACATGGCGACGTAGGCCGCAGCGCCGACGACGAGCAGCGGTCCCGCGATCCCGGCGATCCCCGTCATGAGCGCCAGCCCGCCGAGCCCGGCGGCCAGCGGCGCCCCGTACCCCCACCAGCGGCCGAGCGCCACCGCCCGCTCGAGGGCGATGAGCGTGCCGAGGAACCCGAGCGTCATGAGCACGCCGTGCGCGGCGCCCAGTCGGGTCGTCACGGCGGGCATCGGGACGCCGAGGAGCACGGCCGCCCCGGTCAGCGCGGCCAGGAGCGCCAGCCCGCCGAGTCCGAGGAGGAACAGTCGGCCGCGCGGCACCCGCATCGGGCTCATCCGGGCCAGCCGAGCTGCGCCTTCGCGGCGTCGCTCATGCGGTCCGGCGACCACGGCGGGTCATGGGTGACCTCGACCGTGACGTCGAGGACCGCGTCCGCCTCGAGGAGCGCCCAGCGCACCTGGTCGGACAGGTACGGACCGATGGGGCACGACGGCGTGGTCATCGTCATCCGCACTCGCGCGACGCCCTCGGATGCCTCCACCTCGTAGACGAGGCCGAGGTCGACGATGTTCACGCCGAGCTCGGGGTCGATGACGCTCCGCAGCCGAGCCACCAGGTCTTCCGGAGCCAGCTCGGTCCCGAGCAGACCGGCCAGATTGACTCGTCGGTCCATCATCGGCCGCCGATCCGGGCCAGGCAGAGGTTGGGCTCGACGAACGGCTCGAGGCTGGTCGCCTCGAGTGGCGCACCGAGCGACTCCAGGGCACCCCGCATGAGCCCCAGATGGACGCCACACACGACGGTCTCGCGGTCCACGGCGAGCCGGCCGAACGGGCAAGAATGAAGGCGGATGGGATCACCGGGCCGCGTCGGAGCCTCCGGCGCGAAACCACCGCGGTCCAGGATCTCCAGGATGCGGGCCATCGCTTCGTCACCGGTTGTGGCGGGCGGCAAGCCGGCGGCCGCGGCGCGTCCCCAGCGCGCACCGGCCTCGGTCGCCTCGGCGCCCCCGTGCTCACGACCGGCCAGCTGGTCGGCCAGGACGGCCGCCAGCTGCGCGTAGGGCCGCGGGTCATCGCCGACGTCCGTGGCGGCCGGGTCGACCGAGTAGCGCAGGCCGGGCCGCCCTCGACCGGCCGGCGAAGCGAGCTCGCAGGCGACGATGCCGGCGTCGGTCAGCAGACGAAGGTGCTCGCGAACGGTGTTCGGGTGGAGGCCAACCCGGTCGGCCAGGTCGCGCAGCCCGAGCGGCTGTCCCGCGGCGCGCAGGGCGGCCAGGAGCCGCCCGCGGGCCTCGCCGGCCAGGGCGCGATGCCGGAGCATCGGTGGGGAAGCGGTCATGGTTGCATTTTACACGGTCAAGAGCGTATAAAATCAAGGAACGGCGACGGACCGTCGCCACCCGCAGATCAGGAGCCCCGTCGATGACGACGATGACGAACCAGGAAGCCGCGGACGCGATCCGCGCCCACCACACCGAAATGCAGGGCGAGCTGGGCTCGCGGATCGATGCGCTGCTCGAGGCCGTCCGCAGCGGCGGCGCGTCCGAGGCGGTGCGGGCCGCGGTGCTCGACTACCTCGACGGCGATCTGCTGCCGCACGCGGCGGCCGAGGAGGAGGCCCTCTATCCGGCCGGCGACACCGGTCTGGCCGCGCTCCTCGTCCGCGCCATGCGCGAGGAGCATCGGTTCATCATCGGCGCCGTGCAGCGCCTCCGCCAGGCCGACGATCCGGTGACCGCGGCCGCCACGGCCTCCGCCGTCCTTGCCCTGTTCGAGGCGCACCTGTGGAAGGAGAACGAGCTCCTCGTCCCGACGCTCGTTGCTGACCCCCAGGTCGAGCTGGCCCAGCTGCTCGCCGGCATGCACGAGCTCGTCGGCTGACGGCCGGTGAGCGAGCCAGCCGTCGACCGGTTGGCCGGCGTCCTGGTCCGGGCGCTCCGCGCGCTCGGGGAGGCCGGTGAGCCGGTCCGCGCCAACCGCCTCGCCGCGGATGGCTACGCCATTCTCAGGCACGACGCACCGCGGGCCGCCGAGCGGCTGAACGGCGTCATGCACCACCTCGTCCGCCTCGAGCGGACCGCGCACGAAAGGAACGACTCCGTGTCCGACTCCCAGGTCCTCGACGTCCGTGCCGAGCCACCGATCCGCCGCCACACGCTCATCTTCGACACGTACGAGGCGCTCGACCCCGGCGCCGCCTTCGAGCTGGTCAACGACCATGATCCGAAGCCGCTCTACTACCAGTTCGCGGCCGAGAAGGCCGGTGAGTTCAGCTGGGACTACCTGGAGCAGGGTCCCGAGGTGTGGCGCGTTCGGATCGGCCGGGTCGAGGAAGGCACCTCGTGAGGCTCCTGTGAATCAGCCGACTCGCGGACCGGCGTCCCGGACCTCGGCCGGGACGCCTTCGGCGTAGGCCTCGAAGTTGTCGGCGAACATCCGCGCCAGCTCGCGCGCCTTTGCGTCATAGGCGCCGGGGTCGGCCCAGGTGTCGCGCGGCCGAAGCACCTCGTCCGGCACGTCCGGCACGGTGGTGGGCACCTGGACGCCGAAGACCGGGTCGGGCTCGTAGGCGACGTCGCGCAGCTTGCCCTGCAACGCTGCCCGCACCATGACCCGGGTGTGGTCGATCCGCATCCGGTGGCCCTCGCCGTACGGGCCGCCGGTCCAGCCGGTGTTCACCAGCCACACCGGGACGTCGAAGCGCTCCAGTCGCTCGGCCAGCATCCGCGCGTACTCGCCGGGATGGCGGGGCAGGAACGGCGCCCCGAAGCCGGCGGAGAAGGTGGCCTTGGGCTCGGTCACCCCGATCTCGGTGCCGGCCAGCTTGGCGGTGTAGCCGCTGATGAAGTGGTACTGCGCCTGTTCCAGCGTGAGGCGGCTGATCGGCGGCAGGATGCCGAAGGCATCGGCGGTGAGGAAGACGACGTTGCGCGGGTGTCCGGTCATCCCCGTCGGGTCCGCGTTCCCGATGAACTCGAGGGGGTAGGCGCCGCGGGTGTTCTCCGTGAAGCGCTCGCTGTCGAGGTCGAGCTCGCGGGTGCGCTCGTCGAGGTCGACGTTCTCCAGGATCGTGCCGAAGCGGCGCGTGGTCGCGAAGATATCCGGCTCGTACATCGGTGACAGGCGGATGGTCTTGGCATAGCAGCCGCCCTCGAAGTTGAAGAGCCCATCGGCGCCCCAGCCGTGCTCATCGTCGCCGATGAGACTGCGCTCCGGATCGGCCGACAGCGTCGTCTTGCCCGTGCCGGAGAGCCCGAAGAAGAGGGCCGGATCGCCGTCCCTGCCGACGTTGACCGACGAGTGCATCGGCAGGGCGCCCTCGTCGGGAAGCAGGTAGTTCATGACCGTGAAGGCCGACTTCTTGATCTCGCCGGCGTACTCGGTCCCGACGATGATGATCTCCCTCCGGTCGAGGTGAACGAGGATCGCCGTCTCGGAGCGGACGCCCTCGGCGGCCGGATCGGCCTTGAAGGACGGCACGTCGATGATCGTGAAGTTCGGGGCGAACCCGACGAGGTCGCCGGCCGGGGGGCGCCGGAACAGGTTGCGGGCGAAGATGCTGGCCCACGCGGTCTCGGTGTAGACGCGCAGGCTGCGCCGATGGTCCGGATGGGCGCCGATGTACAAGTCCTGGCTGTAGATCGGCCGATCGGCCATGTATCCCATCAGGCGCGCGCGAAGCCGGTCGTAGTGCGCCTCGCTGATCGGCTGGTTGATCTCGCCCCACCAGATCTTCGCCTCGCTCGAGGGCTCCCGGACGACGAACTTGTCCTTCGGAGAACGGCCGGTGTGCTTGCCGGTGCGTACGACGAGCGAGCCATGGGCGCTGATGATCCCCTCGCCGTTGCGCACCGCGTGCTCGTAGAGCTCGGCAGTCGACAGGTTGCGGTAGGTCGCGTCGAGCTGCGACGCCCCGGTGCGAAGCTGGGTCGTGGCCACGGTCTCCTCCTTGCGTCCGTCCACACGGCAGGTTCGGTGCCGGGGACGCCTGTGTGAGTTCGACCGGCCGCGCGTCGCCGGACCGACCGGTCCGGGAGTCGGCTTCCGCAGTCGCCTGCTGTCGCGTTGGTCGGTCGCCGAGCAGCGACCGATGAGCTCCCATTCTACCCCTGCCCCGCCACCCGAGGGCTCGCCCCGCGGCACCGATGGGGCCTAGGATGGCCCGGTGGCTCCTCTCCATCACCCGCTCCGGGCCGCCCTCGAGGAGGCGGCGCGCGGTCGCTTTCCCCCGGCCGATGGCGCGCTCCTGGTGCTGCCCTCGCCACCCGGCCGTTCCGATGCGGTCGTCGCCTTCACCGCCCACCACGTCGTGGCCGCTCCGGTGCCCGAGGTGGCGGTGCGCGAGCGGCTGTCCGGGGAGGATCTGGGCGCGCCGATGGGCGCGCGATTCCTGGCCTGGCTTGCGGATCGGATCGGCTCCGAGCCCGGCAGCCTGGACGTGGTCCTTGCGGCGCCGGGCACCGGCATGAGCGGGGACGTGCTTCGTCCGGCCGGCCGGGTGGCGCACGACCGTGTGGCGCGAGCCGAGCGATATCGCGACGACGTCCGCGTCCTCACCGATGCCGAGCGCCGAGGGGTCGTCATCATGGGCCTGGGCCTCGCCGGTCGGCTGGAGCTCTCGATCGAGCTGGAGGCGGGCGCTCGCGACCGCGGGCTGGGCCGCCGGCTCATCGAGGCGGCTCGCGGCCTCGTGACCCCGGACGAGGTCGTCTTCGCCCAGGTGGCGCCCGGCAACGCCGCGTCGCTGCGCGCGTTCCTGGCGGCCGGCTTCCGTCCGATCGGCGCCGAGGTGCTCTTCCCGCGAGGACGGGGCGGAGCCTGATGCCATCTGCTCGTGTGGCGAGCGCCGTGACGGACGGTCGCACCCGCGTCCGACGGAATGCTCCTCAGCGGAGCACGCCGACGGCGGAGCGGCGGTCCGGAGCCCGCCTGGCGCGCTCGTTGGTCACAACGCTCTCGTGAAGAGCAGGCAGCAGGTCGTCGTGCGCCGGTTGCGGGGCTCCGGCACGCTCGGTAATCTTGTTCGGCGTGGCGGAGTAGCTCAGTGGTAGAGCAGGGGACTCATAAGCCCTTGGTCGGTGGTTCGAATCCGCCCTCCGCTACCAACCCCCTCGATCGCCTGGCTCGGCTGGTCCTCGCGGGCGCCGAATCCCTCGCCATCCCGACCGATGCGACCCTGGTGCTCGCCGTGTCCGGCGGACCCGACTCGATGGCGCTCCTTCACGGCGCCGCCCGCCTCGTTGCTCGCGGTGAGCGCGCCTGGCGCCTACAGGTCGCCCATCTCGACCACGCGCTGCGCCCGGATAGCGCGTCGGATGCGGAGTTCGTGCGCCACGCCGCGGACGCGCTGGGGATGGCCTGCGAGGTGCGCCGGACCGATGTCGCCGCGCTGGCGCGCGCCGAGGGCCGCTCGATGGAGGATGCCGCCCGCGAGGCGCGCTACCGGTTCCTCGGGGGCGTTGCCCCGGCCGACGCCGTGATCGCGACGGCGCACACGCTCGACGACGCGGTCGAGACCGTGCTGCTCAACCTGCTGCGCGGCAGCGGGCTGGCCGGCGCCCGCGGCATGCCCGCTCGACGGGGCCGGGTGGTCCGACCGCTCCTCGGGGAGCGGCGAGTCACGCTGCGCGCGCTCCTCGACGATGCTGGCCTGGCGTACCGCCTGGACCCGTCGAACGCCGACCCGGCCCACCTCCGCAACCGGGTCCGCGCCGAGCTGCTCCCGCTCCTGGAGCAGCTGCGATCCGGAGCGGTGGAACGGATCGGGCAGTTCGCGCGCCTGGCCGCCGACGACGACGCGCTGCTCGACGAGTTCGCCGCTGTCGAGCTGGCCAGGCGCCGCGGGGCCGACGGCGCCATCGACTGGCACGACCCGCCGCCAATGGCGCTCGGCCGAAGGATGCTGCGCCTGGCTGTCGGCGAGCCGGCGCCCAGCGCCGAACGCATCGAGGCGCTTCTCGACGCCGCGGCGGGGGATCGGGGTGGCGTGACCATCCAGCTGGGCGGGGGCCGCATCGCATCGGTCCGGTCGCGAAGGGTGGCGATCGAGTGAGCCGATGCCGCCCTTCCCCCGTAGGAATCAGCGCATGACCATCATTTCGACCGTTTGTTCGGGCTCCCGGCCGGCCCTATACTTGGTCGGCCCGCAACGTGCAGTTGCAGCGCCGGCGCCGGCCGCGGGCCGGGCGCTGTCCACACGGAGGCGAAAGTAGACCCACCTTGACCAGCCGCATCGTACGCAACAGCGTCGTGCTCGTCGTCCTTGCCGTCTTCGGACTGGCCGTCCTCTGGACGTTCATGGGCGACGGGGAACAGGGGACCGAGTACAGCTACGGTCAGCTGATCGAAGACGCCCGCAGTGGCCAGATCACCGAGATCTCCCAGGAAGGGACTCGCGTGGTCGCCACGAAGGACGGGGAGGAGCTCACCGCCACCATCCCGTCGGAGCTGACCAACGTGTACGCGGACCTCGGCTGCGCCGCCGGCGGCAACCCGGGCTCGTTCGAGTGCACCAACTTCTCCGCGGTCGAGGAGAGCGCCGCGGGCGGAATCCTGACCCTGCTCATCACCGCCCTGCTGCCGGTCCTGCTGATCGGCGGGTTCATCTTCTTCATGATGCGCCAGGCGCAGGGCACGAATAACCAGGCCATGAGCTTCGGCAAGAGCCGGGCGCGCATGTTCCTGGGCAACAAGACCGTCGTCACCTTCAACGACGTGGCCGGCGTCGACGAGGCGAAGCAGGAGCTGACCGAGGTGGTCGAGTTCCTCAAGTACCCCGAGAAGTTCAACAGCCTCGGCGCGCGGATCCCTCGCGGCGTCCTGCTCGTCGGCCCGCCCGGCACCGGCAAGACGCTCCTGGCGCGCGCCGTGGCCGGTGAGGCGGGCGTCCCCTTCTTCAGCATCTCCGGCTCGGAGTTCGTGGAGATGTTCGTGGGCGTCGGCGCGTCGCGCGTCCGCGACCTGTTCGAGCAGGCGAAGCGGAACAGCCCGTGCATCGTGTTCGTCGACGAGATCGACGCGGTCGGGCGCCAGCGTGGCGCCGGCCTCGGTGGCTCCCACGACGAGCGGGAGCAGACCCTCAACCAGATCCTGGTCGAGATGGACGGCTTCGACACGAACACGAACGTGATCGTGGTGGCCGCCACGAACCGCCCGGACGTCCTCGACCCGGCGCTCCTGCGCCCGGGACGGTTCGACCGCCAGGTCGTGCTGGATCGGCCCGACATCAAGGGTCGCAAGGAGATCCTGAACGTCCACATCAAGGGCAAGCCGCTCGACAAGACGGTCGAGATCGAGGCCCTCGCGCGCCGATCGCCCGGCTTCAGCGGCGCCGATCTGGCGAACCTGGTGAACGAGGCCGCCATCCTGGCCGCGCGCCGGAACAAGAAGAGCATCGGCATGTCGGAGTTCAGCGAGGCTCTCGACCGCGTCGTCGCGGGGCCCGAGCGCCGCAGCCGCATCATCACCGAGGAAGAGAAGCAGATCATCGCGTACCACGAGGGCGGTCACGCCGTCGTCCAGCGCGTGCTTCCCAAGAACGACCCGGTGACCAAGGTGACGATCGTGTCGCGCGGGATGGCGCTCGGCTACACGATGAGCCTGCCCTCGGAGGACCGATACCTCCACAGCAAGTCCGAGTTCGAGGACAAGATCGCGGGCATGCTCGGCGGCAACGTGTCCGAGACGCTCGTGTTCGGCGACACCACCACCGGCTCGTCGAACGACATCGAGAAGGCCACCAACCTGGCCCGCGCCATGGTCACCCAGTACGGGATGAGCGAGGCGCTCGGCCCGTTGGCGTTCGGCAAGAAGGAGGAGATGGTCTTCCTCGGTCGCGAGATCAGCGAGCAGCGCAACTACTCCGACGAGGTCGCGGCGAAGATCGACCAGGAGGTGCGCCAGATCATCGATCGCGCCTACGCGCGGGCCAAGGAGGCGCTGACGACGCACCGTCCTGTGCTCGATCGGCTGGCCGCCCTGCTCGTCGAGAAGGAGACGATCGAGGCCGAGGAGTTCGAGTCGCTGTTCGAGGGCATCCTGCCGCCGCGCAGTGGGGGCCCGACTCCGAAGCGGGTCGGCGTGACGGCCGAGGGCGACGGCCTGGAGCCGGACATCGAGCCTGAGGCAGACGAGGGGGAGAAGCGGCCGCGGCCCGGACCGGCACCGCAGCCCGCCTGACCGCATCCATCCCCGCATCGCGAGGCCCGCCATGACGGCGGGCCTCGATCGTTGTGGCCGCCCGCCGCCGGCCGAGGTCGTCGCCGCGCGTCGAAGGTTGCTCGCGTCCGGCGGCGGCATTCGACTCGCGACGCTCCGAGTCGAAAAATTGCCACCGCGGTGCGGCGTTACGCCATCGGAGCGGAGCAGCGGGACGGCTTCCACGCTCAGCTAGAGCGCGGATGAGCGCAGGCGGGCCGCTAACGTCGCGATGGCGCGGCAGATTTCAACTCAGACGGTCGATCCGACGAACGGTGGCATCGGCGAGGAGGACGTCGAACCTGGCGCACCCCTCGGGAGCGCGCGCATCGGATCGGTCGCTAGGCCATTCGGGCCATTGGTGGGCTAGGAGGTGGGCCGTATACTCGCTCGCGTGTTGCGTGCAGGCACCCCTGCGCGTGGCGCGTGACCGAGCCTGACATCGAGGGAGCCTGCCACCCCATGACCGCCGAGCCGATGGCCAAGACGCAGACGCAGCGCCCGGCCGAAGACTGGAAGCTGGAAGTCGGAGAGGGCACGCTGCTGCCACGCTCCGCGCTGGACGTGCTGACGAGCCTGAACGAGCGCGTCGCGAAGGGCAATATCGAGGACCTGGTCCCGATCGCGACCGGCTTCGTGCCGATGGACAAGACGATCGGCGGCGGCCTGCGCCCAGGCGAGCTCATGCTGATCGGTGGCGCGCAGGGCGCCGGCAAGACGACCATGGCGCTGCAGATGGCCCGCAACATGGCGGCATCGGGCCAGGCGACCGTGCTCTACGTCTGCTTCGAACACGACGAGGAGTACCTCATCCAGCGCATGGTGGCGATGGAATCGGCGCTCTCCCATCTCCCGCAGAAGTCGGGGGCGGTGAAGATCCAGGACGTGAAGAAAGAGGTCGTCTCCTCCTACACCGCGTCGGCGGAGACCGGCACCCGGGCGAAGCTCGGGGCAAACCCGCGCCTGCGTCCCTCCCTGGAGCGGATCGCGCGGTACGGGTCGAACCTGTACCTCATGCGCGGGACGGCCACGCAGTCGACGGTCGACAACCTTCGCGCACTGGTGCGGGAGCACCGCGGCTCGGAGGACGAGCGTCGCCTGGTGCTGTTCGTGGACTACCTCCAGAAGGTGCCGGTCATCCCGGAGCCCAGCACGGAGGAGGAGAAGGTCACGCGGATCGTGTCCGGCCTGAAGGACATCGCGCTGGCCGAGGGCGTGCCGGTCGTGGCGATCGTGGCGGCCGACCGCGAGGGTCTCAAGGCCAAGCGCCTGCGGAACCACCACCTGCGCGGCTCGTCGGCCATCAACTACGAGTCGGACATCATCCTGATCCTGAACGACAAGTACCACATCGTCGCCAAGGTCAACATCGAGTTCAATCCGTACCAGGCGCAGCGCTATCGCGACTGGGTCGTGGCCACCATCGAGAAGAACCGCGGCGGCCAGGACAACGTGGACCTCGAGTACGAGAAGCTCTTCGAGTACAGCTGCTTCGATCCGACGGGTCGGATCACCGCGGAGAAGCTGATCGAGGAGCGGCTCTACAACGACTGACGCGTCGGGACCGATGCCCGACGGCCCCGCCCTCGACCCGTACGCCGTGCTCCAGGTCGTGCCGACCTGCGAGCAGGAGGTGCTCAGCGGCGCGTACAAGGCGCTGGCGCGCAAGTACCATCCCGATCGGGATCCGTCGCGGCGCGCGGCAGACAAGATGGCACAGCTGAACCGTGCCTTCGAGCTCGTTCGGGATGAGCGCGCTCGGAGTGCGTACGACCGCTCACGGCGGACGATCATCGCGGGGATCTCCGTCCGCACCACGCCGCGGGGCGGGTCGCCATTGCCGTCGCGTTCCATCGAGCCGGGCAGTGTGCTGACCTTCGGCCGCTACGCCGGGTGGGGCCTGCGGGATCTGGCGCGCCACGACCCCGACTACCTGCTGTGGCTCTCGCGGCACTCGTCGGGGATCCGGTATCGCACCGAGATCTACGGGATCCTGCGCACCCTGGGCGTCTCCGCGGCCTGACCGCTGCAGGCACGGCCGTCTCGGCCGTCGGAATCACACGCGCGGCAGGTCGCCACCGGGCTGCGGTACCCTGTGCGGCGCCAATGAACGACGTCCGACCCCCGCTTCGCGCTGTCTTCCTGGACATCGGCGACACGGTCATGCGACCGAACCCGTCGTGGGAGCACATCTACGCCATCGCCTTCGAGGAGCACGGCATCACCGTCGACATCGAGGCCCTGCGTGACGCGCTGCGCAAGGCGTACCACCACGGCGGCTGGGGATTCGAGGGCGGCTTCGAGCCGACAGAGGAGACGAGCTATCGCCGGACGGTCGAGATCGACCAGGCCGCCGTCCGCGAGCTCGGCATCGGTGACATGCCGGACTCCTTCTTCCGACGGCTGTCCGAGCTGTTCCTGCTCGTCAGCAGCTGGCACGTCTTCGACGACGTGATGCCGGCGCTCGACGGGCTCAAGGAGCGCGGCCTCATCATCGGTGCCGTCAGCAACTGGGTCTGGCAGCTGCCGGAGCTCCTGCACTCGCTGAAGCTGGTGGCGCACTTCGACTTCATCGCCGCCAGCGCGCGCGTCGGCTTCGAGAAGCCGCATCCGGGCATCTTCGCCTGGGCGCTGGAGCAAGCCGGCGTCTCCCCGGCCGAGGTCCTCCATGTCGGTGACCACGTCGACGCCGATGTCGAGGGCGCTCGCGGGATGGGCATTGAGGGCGTCCTCATCGATCGCGCCCAGCGCTACCGACCAGACGACGTGCCCGACCGCGTGCCCGTCATCCGCTCGCTCGCCGAGCTGCTCCCCATCGTGGACGCCCGCCTCCCGAGCCGATGACGCCCGACGCCTGGCGGCTCTTCGTCGCCGTGCCGATCGGTGATCGGCTCCGAGCGGACCTGGAGGGCGCCGTCGCGCACTGGCGGGACCGGGCCGACCTGGCAGGCCTTCGCTGGACCGATGCCGCCACCTGGCACCTGACCCTGGCCTTCATGGGCGCGACCGATGCGTGCGCCGTGCCGGGCATCCTGGATGGTCTCCGCAGCGTCGCGGTCCGCTGCGAGCCAATGCGGCTCGTCACTGGTGGGCTCGGCGCCTTCCCCTCGGCCGGTCGCGCCCGGGTGGCGTGGTACGGCATCGCGGATCCGGAGCGGCGGCTGGCGACGCTGGCGCGCGACGTGGCGATCGCCGTCGGACTCGAGGACGCGGGCCGGTTCCGCGCCCATATCACGCTGGCCCGCGCTCGTGCCAAGCCCGCCGATCTCCGCGCCTGGCTGGCCCGGGCCGACCCGCCGGTCGGCGGCCTGGGTGTCGACCGCGTGGACCTGATGCGTTCGCACCTCGGTCGTGGCCCGGCCCGTTACGAAGTCCTCGAATCGCTTCCGCTGGGAGTTGCCGCGCATGTCTGACCGCCCCGCCATCATCCGACCGCCGTTCGTCGCCGTCGTCGGCGACGGGGATCCCCGCGGCGCCGATGCGCACCGCGTCCTCGATTGGGCCGAGGAGATCGGTCAGCAGCTGGCTCGCGGGGGAGCGACCGTGATCACCGGCGGTCTGGGTGGCGTCATGCAGGCCGCGTCGCGTGGCGCGCTCGGGGTCGGCGGCGAGACGATCGGCATCCTGCCGGGCCACGACCCGCGCGAGGCCAACGAGTACGTCCGCACGCCGATCGCCACCGGCCTGGGAGTGGCCCGTAACCTGGTGGTCGTCACGGCGGCCGACGCGGTGATCGCCGTGGGCGGGCGGCACGGGACGCTGTCCGAGATCGGGCTGGCGCTGCGCATGGGACGCCACGTCGTGACGCTGGGATCGTGGCGGATCGAGTCCGAGCATCGCGTGGCCGCGCCCCGGGTCCACCGCGCGCGCGACCCGCGCGAGGCGGTGGCCATCGCGCTACGGCTGGCCAAGGAAGGTCCGGCGGAGCCGGCGTAGCGACTAGTGGACCAGGCCTTGTTCGTTGCGCTTGTACAGCCCCGCTGGGTCGTAGGGCATGCATAGGTCGCCCGTGCCGCTGATTTCCAGCTGCCAGGAGAGCACCTGGACGGCGGTGACCTGTGTGGCTGTGGCTGGACACTCCGGCGTGGTGGTATTGGTCGCCGCGTTGCC
>DATAKU010000120.1:0-4801 GCA_036261425.1 Candidatus Limnocylindria bacterium
CTCGAGCACGCCCCAGTCGGCGCCATCCACATCGCTCGCGTAGGCGTCCACGTTCCCGGCGTACGCGCGTTGCGCCTCGGGGCCGAGCAGGTCCCATCCTCGGTCGGCGTCACCGTCGCGGGCCTCCGCGAGCCAGTCGCCGAACGCGCCGCGGCCGGACGGCGCGAGCACCAGAACACCGGCCACGAGGAGGATCACGCCGGCCACGACGAGGTAGGGGGTGGTGCTGCGCATCGGCGTTGTGACGCGTCGCGGCGAGGAATTGTGGCGTGCGGGGGCACCGCCCGTGCGATCATCGGAGGCGATGCGCACGATCTACCGATCCGAGCCGCCCTGGCCGCATCGGATCCTCATCCTGGGCGGGGGATTCGCGGGGGTCGAGACGGCGCGCCACGTCGAGGCGCTGACCAAGCGGCGCGACGACGTCGAGGTGTGGGTCGTCAACCGCGAGAACTTCACGCTGTTCACGCCGCTGCTGCCGGAGGTCTGCTCCGGACAGCTGGAGGCGCGTCATTGCGTCACCGCCCTGCGCGCTCAGCTCCGGGCGCCATCGAGCTGGGCGGTCACGGCCGACGTGCAGGGCATCGACGTGGACGGGAAGGTCGTCACCGTCCTGGGTGGCGACGGCGACACGCATCGGCTCCATTACGACTCGCTGGTCATCGCCCTGGGCGGCGAGACCGCCACGTTCGGGATCAAGGGCATTCGCGAGTACGCGGTCGGCATGAAGACGCTGGCCGATGCGTTCGCCCTGCGCAACCGGATCATCGAGATGCTCGAACGCGCCGAGCTCGAGACCGATCCCGACCACCGCCAGGCACACCTCAGCTTCGTCGTCGGCGGTGCCGGATTCAGCGGCGTCGAGACGGCAGGCGAGGTCGAGGACTTCGTGCGGCGCGTGCGCCGGCGCTACTACCCGAAGATCCGCGAGGACGAGCTGCGCTTCCACATCGTCGAGCTCAAGGATCGCGTGCTGCCCGAGATGCCGGTCGAGATGGGGGAGTACGCGGCGACGAAGCTCCGCAAGCGGGGCTACCAGATCCACCTCGGCACGCCGATGAAGGAGGTGCGCGAGGACGGCGTCATCGTGGGGGATGGCGACTGGATCCCGGCTCGGACCGTGATCTGGACCGGCGGGGTGCAGCCGTCCCCCGTGGTCCGGGACGCCGGGATCGACGTCGACAAGGCCGGTCGCGCCATCGTCGACCCGACCATGCAAACCAGCCGCGCGGGCGTCTGGGCCATCGGTGACTGCGCGCTGATCCCGAAGGCCGAGGAGGAGGGCTACCACGCCCCGACCGCGCAGAACGCCGTTCGCGAGGCGAAGCGGCTGGCGCGCAACGTCCTCGCCACCGTCGACAACCGTCCGGACCTGCTGGAGCCGTTCCGTTACGACGTCATCGGGACCCTGGCGAGCATCGGGCATCACACGGGTGTCGGCGTCGTCTTCGGCATCCGGGTGCGCGGTTGGCTGGCCTGGTTCATGTGGCGCGGCTACTACTGGAGCCGCGTGCCCGGCATCGGCGGCAAAGTGCGCGTCGGGTTCGAATGGCTGCTGAACGCCCTCTTCGGATCCGATCCGGTGCAGCTCAAGGTCGACTACCCGGGCGAGGGGGGCATGGGACCATCCGGCCGTCGTCGGCCGACTCCGCGCGCGACCGATCCCCGCGCTTGAGCGCGCCGGTAGACTGAACGACGATGTCCCGCGAGGAACGACGCCAGTACCAGCGCATGATGCGCAACATGGAGCGCGGCCCCGCGCTCCCTCCGGCCGCCCGTGCCCGCGCCGAGCGCAACGCGGCCCGCCGAGAGCGCATCCGCGGCCGCGGCTCGACCGCCGGCGGCCTCACGCGCAGCTTCTGGGTCCGCTCCGTCGCCATCGCCATGATCCTGGGATTCGTGGCCTTCAGCCTGCAGTGGGCGGAAGGCATGCCATTCGCGCTGTACGTCGGGTTGGCCGTCAGCGCGGTGGTCCTCGTGTTGGCAGCCGGGTTCCGCTTCCTGCAGTCCCGGGCCGCGGCACGGTAAAAACGGGCCACTCGGACCTGCCGAGTGGCGCAACATACGGTCAACCTCCAGCGCTGGGAGAGGCATCACATGAGCGAGCATCCCCACCATCACGGAGACGAACCGGACCTTCCCGAGCACGAGGAGCACGGACGCTTCTCGGAGGGCCAGGAGCAAGAGGGCGAGACCCTCGAGAAGGAGCACCGCGGCGATTTCGCCGAGGGGCTGAGCGAGACCCACGACACCGTGCACAACCCTGATCGCGGCGACTTCGCGCGCGGGCAGGAGTGGGAGCACGAGCACGCTCACGAGCGCGGCCCCGACTACGCCCGCGGCCTCGAGGGCGAGGACGACACGTCGGAGGGAACCTCCGAAGGCACGTCCGAAGGGACGTCCGAGGGAACCTCGGAAGGTACGAGCGAAGACGCGGGCGCCAGTTTCTGACCCGGCCGTCCCATGGCGCCGGGGAGAGCTGAGCGCGCATCAGGACAGGAGAGGAGGTGCCCCGCGAGGAGATGACGAACGTGGCTCCCTGGGGAGCCCGTGTCCTCGGCCGGGCCGATGAGCAGCTGATCAGTCGCCCAAGACGTGGCCGCCCGTGGGCGGCGCCACGTCCGCAACCCTAGCCGTGCCCACCCGAGCTGCGCGGCCGGCCCTATCGGATTCCCGAGTATCGAAGGGACAAGGGTATGCTCACTGACGGGTTCTCAATCTTCATCGCGGAGACCGTCGGCACGGGTCTCCTGATCCTGTTCGGCGATGGCGTGGTCGCCGGCGTGCTCCTGGCACGCTCCAAGGCGCAGAACGCCGGCTGGATCGTCATCACGACCGGATGGGCCCTGGCGGTTGCCGTCGGCGTCTATGCCATCGGCAGCCTCACCGGCGCCCATCTCAATCCGGCGGTGACCATCGGCTTCGCGGTCGCTGGCACGACGGACTGGGGCCTGGTGCCGTGGTACATCGCGGGCGAGATGCTCGGCGCCTTCCTCGGCGCGGTGCTCGTGTACTTCCACTATCTGCCTCATTGGGCGGAGACGGAAGATCCCGGACTGAAGCTGGCCGTCTTCTCGACCGGTCCCGCCATCCGGAACACGGTGTCGAACCTCATCAGCGAGATCATCGGCACGTTCGCCCTGGTGTTCGGCGTCTACGCCATCGTCGCGAATGAGCTGGCCCCCGGCTTCGCGGCGCTGCTCGTCGGCTTCCTGGTGTGGGGCATCGGCCTCTCGCTCGGCGGCCCGACCGGGTACGCGATCAACCCCGCCCGTGACCTGGGCCCGCGCATCGCGCACGCCATCCTGCCGATCGCCGGCAAGGGCAGCTCGGACTGGGAGTACAGCTGGATCCCGGTCGTCGGCCCGATCATCGGCGGCATCCTCGGAGCGGTCGCCTACCAGGCGCTGTTCACCAACTGGCTGCTGGCCTAGCCCAGCCTGCCGTCCGGACGCGGCGGGACGAATCCCGCCGCGTTCGCATCGGTCGCGGGAGGGCTGAGCGAAAGGAGCGACGGAATCGATGAAGAAGCTGATCAACGCGCCCGAGCAGGTGGTCGACGAGGCGCTGGCGGGAATGGCCGCGGCGCACGCGGACCACATCAAGGTCATCGCGCCGAACGGCGTGGTGCGCGTGGACGCGCCTCGCCAGGGCAAGGTCGGCGTCATCTCGGGCGGCGGGTCGGGGCATGAGCCGATGCACGGCGGATTCGTCGGCATGGGCATGCTCGACGCGGCCTGCCCCGGTGCCGTGTTCACCTCGCCCGTCCCGGATCAGATGCTGGCCGCCACCAAGGCGGTCGATGGTGGAGCCGGCGTGCTCCACATCGTCAAGAACTACACCGGCGACGTCATGAACTTCGAGCTGGCGGCCGAGATGGCCCAGGCCGAGGGGATCGAGGTCACCAGCGTCGTCATCGCCGACGACGTCGCCGTCCAGGACTCCCTCTACACCGCGGGGCGTCGCGGCGTCGGCGGCACCGTGCTGGCCGAGAAGATCGTGGGCGCTGCGGCCGAGGAGGGGCAGGACCTGGCGGCGGTGACCGCGCTCTGCCAGCGGGTGCAGGACAACGTGCGCAGCATGGGCATGGCGCTCACCAGCTGCACCGTGCCGCACGCCGGCAAGCCGACCTTCGAGATCGGTGACGACGAGATGGAGATCGGCATCGGCATCCACGGTGAGCCGGGTCGCGAGCGGCGCAAGCTGACCAGCGCGGACGAGATCACCGAGGCGCTGATGACGCCGATCCTGGACGACCTGCCGTTCTCGTCGGGCGACCGCGTGCTGGCCTTCGTCAACGGCATGGGCGGCACGCCGCTCGTGGAGCTGTACGTGGTCTACCGCAAGGTCGCCGAGCTGTGCGAGGCGCGCGGCGTCACGATCGAGCGCAACCTCGTCGGCAACTACATCACCAGCCTCGAGATGGCCGGCTGCAGCATCACGCTGCTCAAGCTGGACGACGAGATGGTGCGCCTCTGGGATGCGCCGGTGAAGACGCCGGGCCTCCGCTGGGGCGTGTGAGCGACATGCACCGATGACCGACTTCGACCGCGCGGCGCTCCGCCGCTTCATCGACCTGTACGCCGCGCGGCTGCACGAACGACGCGACGAGCTGACCCAGCTGGACTCCGCGATCGGCGACGCCGACCACGGGGTCAACATGGACCGTGGCTTCACCGCGGTCACCGGCAAGCTGGCCGATCTCGACGCCGCGGACCTGGGCACCGTCGCCAAGACGGTCGGGATGACGCTCATCTCGACCGTCGGAGGGGCGGCGGGTCCCCTGTACGGGACCGTCTTC
>DATAKU010000131.1:0-5761 GCA_036261425.1 Candidatus Limnocylindria bacterium
GAGAACTGCCGCGCGTTCGGCATCCCGCTCCACGGCATCGGCTCGCCGCACCAGGGAATCGTCCACGTCATCGGTCCGGAGCTCGGCCTCACCCAGCCGGGCATGACGATCGTGTGCGGCGATTCCCACACCGCCACCCACGGGGCCTTCGGGGCGCTGGCGTTCGGGATCGGGACCACCGAGGTCGAGCACGTCCTGGCCACCCAGGCGCTCCTCCAGCGCCGCCCGCGCACGTTCGAGGTGCGGGTCGACGGCGCGCTGCTCCCCGGCGTGACGGCGAAGGACATCATCCTCTCGCTCCTGTCGCGGATCGGGATCGGCGGCGGCACGGGCCACGTGTTCGAGTACCGCGGCTCGGCCATCCGCTCGCTCCGGATGGAGGGGCGGATGACGATCTGCAACATGAGCATCGAGGGCGGGGCGCGCGCCGGCCTGGTGGCTCCCGACGACGCCACCTTCGAGTACCTGGCCGGCCGCCCGCATGCCCCCTCCGGCGCCGCATGGGACGCCGCGCTCGACCGATGGCGCCAGCTCCCGACCGATGAGGGCGCCGCGTTCGACCGCAGCATCAGCTTCGACGCCTCCGGCCTGGCGCCGATGGTGACCTACGGCACGAACCCGGGGATGGGCTTCCCGATCACCGAGCGGATCCCGGATCCCGACCGGCTGGCCGATGCAGCCGCCCGCGACTCCCTGCGCTCGGCGCTCGCGTACATGGCGCTCAGTCCCGGTGAGCCGATCCTCGGCCGCCCGATCGACGTCGTGTTCGTCGGCTCGTGCACGAACTCTCGCATCAGCGACCTGCGCGAGGCGGCCCGCATGCTGCGCGGCCGCCGCGTGGCGGACGGGGTGCGGATGCTGGTCGTCCCGGGCTCGACCGAGGTCAAGCGCCAGGCCGAGGAGGAGGGGCTGGCATCGGTCTTTCGGGAGGCCGGCGCCGAGTGGCGGGAGGCGGGCTGCAGCATGTGCATCGCCATGAACGGCGACCAGCTCAGCCCCGGCCAGTACAGCGTCAGCACCTCGAACCGCAACTTCGAGGGACGCCAGGGAGCCGGCGGCCGGACGTTCCTTGCCTCGCCGCTCACGGCGGTCGCCTCGGCGGTGACGGGGCGGCTGGCCGACCCGAGGGCGCTGCTGTGACCGATCGCGAGCCCTTCCGCGCCGTCAGCTCGGCCGTGGTGCCGCTGCCCCGCAACAACGTCGACACCGACCAGATCATCCCGGCCCGCTTCCTGAAGACGGTGAGCCGGGCGGGCCTTGGGGAGCAGCTCTTCAACGACTGGCGCTACCTGGCCGATGGCTCGCCGAATCCCGAGTTCGCGCTCAATCACCCGGAAATGGCCGGGCGGGCCCTGCTGCTGGCCGGCGATAACTTCGGCTGCGGCTCGTCGCGCGAACACGCCCCGTGGGCGCTGGTGGCGTGGGGCTTCCGGGCGGTGATCAGCAGCGGGTTCGCCGACATCTTCCGCAACAACGCCCTGAAGAACGGCCTGCTGCCGGTCGAGGTAAGCGCCGATGACCTGGCGCGACTCTTCGCGATGGTCGAGGCGGCGCCGGACGCGGCCCTCACGGTCGACCTCGAGGCGCAGGAGCTGCGGCTGCCCGACGGCGCCGCCATCGGCTTCCGGGTGGACGCCTTCGCCCGGCGCATGCTCCTGGATGGGACCGACGAGCTGGGGTACCTGCTGGCGCTGGAGGACCGCATCGCCGCCTGGGAGGCGGCTCACCCGGCCCGCGTCGACACGCTGAGCGGGTTGGGCTAGCGCCTTCGCCGACCGCCTCCCGCGGCAATCACCGGATACATCACGAGTGATGTATCGACTGAGCGGCGCGAAGCCCCGAAGGAGACGCGGGCCCGGCTCACCCGAGCCCGTCGGTCGCAGCAGTGATGAGCGCCGACCGCAACAGCCCGACCGCCTCGTCGACCTCCGCCGCGGTGATCGTCAGCGGCGGCACGAGGCGGATGGTGGTCTCGCCGGTGGCGTTGACGAGGAGCCGATGAGCGTCCCGCGCGATCGCCGTGGCGCGCTTCGCGAACGGCCCTGTCGTCTCGACGCCGAGCATCAGCCCGCGGCCGCGGACCTCGCTGGCGAGGCCATCGGCGACGAGCGAAGCCAGGCCCTCGAGGAACCGCGTCCCCATCAGTCGCGCGTTGTCCAGGAGGCTCTCCTCGTCGAGGACGCGCAGGGTCGCCAGCGCCGCCGCTGCCGCCAGCGGGTTGCCGCCGAGCGTGGTGCCGTGGTCGCCGATGCCCATGGCGGATGCGGACTGGCGGACGAGCATGGCGCCGATCGGCACGCCGCCGCCGAGGCCCTTGGCCAGCGTCACCACGTCCGGCACCACCGGCGTCTGCTCGAAGGCGAAGAAGGTCCCGGTCCGCCCGATGCCGGTCTGGATCTCGTCGAGGATCAGGAGCGCGTTCACCTCATCGGCGGCCTGGCGGGCGGCGAGCAGGAACGCATCGGTCGCCGGGTGGATGCCGCCCTCGCCCATGATCGGCTCGAGCAGGATGGCGGCCGTCCGGTCGCTGACCGCCGCGCGCAGCGCATCGGCGTCGTTGGGTGGCACGTGGACGAAGCCGGGCGGCAGCGGTTCGAACGGCGCCTGGTACTTCGGCTGGCCGGTCGCCGCCAGCGAGCCGAGGGTGCGGCCGTGGAAGGAGCCGAGAAGGGAGACGATCTCGTGCGCGCCGCGATCGTGCCCACGCCGCCGTGCCAGCTTGATGGCCGCCTCGTTGGCCTCGGTCCCGGAGTTGGTGAAGAAGGCCCGGTCGAAGGGAGAGCGTGCCAGGAGCGCCTCGGCAAGCTCGATCTGCGGCACGGTGTAATACAGGTTCGACGTGGTCAGCAGGGTGCGCGCCTGCCGCTCGAGCGCCTCGGCCACGGCGGGATGGGCATGGCCCAGCACGTTGACCGCGATCCCGGCCACCAGGTCGAGGTAGCGGTTGCCGTCCGCGTCCCAGACATGACAGCCGGACCCGCGCACGATGACGAGCGGCTGGCGGGCGTAGACGGGCAGGTGGACGCGCGCCTCGCGCTCCGGGATGTCGCCGGCGCGAGCCGGCGGCGGGTCAGCCATCGGTACCGTCCGTCCCGTCGCGAAGCTCCTCGAACTCCGCCCGCAGCCGTCGCAGGGTGGCGCCGTCGCGGCAGGCGATGAAGATCGTGTCGTCGCCGGCCAGGGTTCCCACCACGCCCTCCAGCGGCAGCAGGTCCACGGCCCTGGCGATGGCGTTGGCCGCCCCGGGCGACGTCCGCAGCACGAGCAGGGGCGGCGCCTCGTCGATGGTGAGCGGCAGGTCGGCGAGCAGGCGCCGAAGGCGATCCAGCGCCCCGGGGTCGTGGCCATTTCCGAGGTCGTCGCTCAGCAGGTACACCGGCTGCCCGCCGCGCACGCCGCGCACGATCCCGAGCTCCGCGAAATCGCGCGACACGGTCGCCTGGGTCACGGCCACCCCGTGGCGTGCCAGCTCGTCCACGACCTGGTCCTGGGAGTGGATGGCGCCGCCGCTGACCAGCCGGCGGATGAGGCGGCGTCGTCCGGCCGGGCTGCGCAGGTCGTCGCTCATGCCGCCGTCACCAGCGTGCCGGCAGCGGCGCCGGCGAGGGCCGCCGCCAGGCCGGCCGGGTCGCGGCCATCCACGATTCGCACCTCACAGCCGGCGCGGGCGGCATGCAGGGCCGCGCGCAGCTTGGGCCGCATGCCATCGGTCGCCGACCCATCGGCGAGCATGGCCTCGGCCCCGGCCGCGTCGAGCCGGTCCACCAGGCGGCCGTCGCGTTGGACGCCGGCGACATCCGTGCACAGCAGCAGCCGGCCACCGCGCGCCGCGCCGACGGCGGCCGCGGCCTCGTCGGCGTTCACGTTCAGGAGCGCGCCGTCATCGTCGACGCCGACGGGGGCCAGCACGGGCAGTAGCCCGGTGCCGGCGAGCGCCTCGAGCCGCTCAACGTCGACCCCGACCACCTCGCCCACCGCGCCGAGGCCCGGATCGCGGGCGCGGAGGCGGAGGAGGTGGCCGTCGACGCCCGTCAGCCCGACCGCGGCGCGGCCCTCCATGGCCAGGGCGGCGACCAGCCTCGTGCTGACCAGGCCGGCGAGGACCGCGATGACCACCTCCAGCGTGTCGAGGTCGGTCACGCGCAGCCCCTCGTGTCGGCGCTGCTCGATCCCGAGCCGGCGGCTCCAGCGCTCGATCTCCTGCCCACCGCCGTGGACGATCACCGCATCGGCCGGAGCCTGCCGCGCCAGGGTGCGCAGCGCGTCGTCGTGGGTCCCGGCGATCCCGCCGATCTTGATGGTGGTGGGCCCGCCGGTCACGGAAAGATCCCCAGGGCAGCAAGACCGGCGGTCTCGGGCAGACCGAGCGCCACGTTCATGTTCTGCACCGCCTGGCCGGCCGCGCCCTTGCCCAGGTTGTCGATCGCCGCGACCACCACGGCCCGGCGCGGGCCGCTGCGGGCGGCATGCACGAAGGCGTGGTTGGAGCCCCACGGTAGCTTCGAGGAGGGCGGGCGGTCCAGGACATGGACGAAGGGCTCGCCGTCGTAGGCGTCAAGCAGGAGCCGGCCCAGTGCCTCGTCGTCGCGGTCCTGCGCCAGGGCGAGGTAGCAGGTGGCCACGATCCCGCGCACCTGGGGGACGAGGTGGGGGACGAAGGTGAGCGTGACGTCCGGTGCACCGGCGTCGGCCAGGCCCTGGGCGATCTCCGGCTGGTGTCGGTGCCCACCGATGCCGTAGGGCTTCGTGCCGCCCTCCAGCTCGGGGTAGAGGTAGTCCGCCCCGGCGCCACGGCCGGCGCCGCTGACCCCGGACTTGGCGTCGACCACCACGTCTCCGGTGAGCAGGCCGGCCCGGGCGAACGGCACCAGGGCCAGGAGCGCCGCGGTGGGGTAGCAGCCGGGGTTGGCGATCAGCCGCGCCCCGGGAAGCCGGTTGCGGGCCAGCTCGGTCAGGCCGTAGACGGCCGATTCCAGCGCCGCCGGTGCCGGATGCTCGAAGCCGTACCACGCCGGGTACGCCGCCGGGTCCCGTAGGCGAAGGTCGCTGCCGATGTCGATCGCCGTGGTGCCGCCCTCCGCCAGGCGAATGGCGAGCTCGGCGGAGCTCCCCGAGGGCAGGGCCAGGAAGGCGACGTCGACGCTGCCGGGCTCCGGATGGCCATCGGTGAAGCGCAGGTCCAGCGGGGCAAGATGAGGGTGAGCCTCTGCGAGCGCCGCGCCATCCCGGCCGCGGGCGTGCATGCTGGCCGTTGCCACGTGCGGGTGCCCCGCCAGGATGCGGACCAGCTCGGCGCCGGCATAGCCGCTGGCCCCGACGACGGCCACGCGCACGGGATCGCTCACGGCTGAAGCATGCACGCCGGCTGCATCGTCATGCAACGCCGCGCTGTCCGGCGTCGGCACCGATCAGCTCCACCAGCAGTGCCTGCTGGACGTAGAGCCGGTTCTCCGCCTGGTCGAGCACGACCGACGTCGGGCCGTCGAGCGCCTCGTCGCTGATCTCATCCCCGCGGTGCGCCGGCAGGCAGTGCATGACCAGCGCCTCGGGTGCGGCCGCGGCCAGGAGGTCAGCGTCGACCCGAAAGCCGGCGAACCGCTGGCGGCGGGCATCGGCCTCAGCCTCCGCGCCCATGGAGGTCCAGGCGTCGGTGTACACCGCGTCGGCACCGCTGACGGCGGCGACGGGGTCGTGGCCGATCCACACCGACCCACCGGTCCGCGGCGCCAGGCGCTGGGCCGTCGCCACGACGCCGGCATGG
>DATAKU010000145.1:0-5297 GCA_036261425.1 Candidatus Limnocylindria bacterium
TCGCGCCGCATGGACCGGCGCGACGTGCTGACGCTCCTCTTCTCCTTCCCCTTCGTCGCGACGCTCCCGTACCCGCTTCCATCGCCCGACGCGGGCTGGGGCCCATCAGTGATCGCGGCGGCGTAACCCTCCGGCTCGCCGCGACCCGGCTGACGCGCTGACGAGGGGACTCAGCCCTTCGCGCCGCCGGTGAAGTTCCACGAGGCCAGGTGGAGCGAGGGCACCACGTACCCCCCGAAGCCGAACGTCGCGCTGCCGACGAGGGTGGCGTCCGAGCCGACGCCGCGCACGGCCCCGGGCGCCAGCGCCTCGAGATACGATTGCGTGAAGCGCAGGTTCGTTACAGGTCGCACGACGCGACCGTCCTCCACCAGCCAGACGCCGTTGCGCGTCAGGCCGGTGACGACCATGGTGCGCGGGTCCAGGATGCGGGTGTACCACAGGTCGGTCACCAGCAGGCCGCGCTCGACGCCGGCGACCAGGTCGGCCGAGTCCCCCGCCTCGAGGACCAGATTCGCCGGCAGCGCGCCGAACGGACCCGCGCCCGCCACCGCGTTGCCGGTCGACTCCGCGTTGAGCGCCTTCGCCGTCCGACGGTCGTGGATGAGGCCGGCCGTCACGCCTCCGCGGACGAGCTCCACGCGCCGCTTGGGCGTGCCCTCGGCGTCGAAGCCGATGCCGATCGCCATCGGGTGGGTCACGTCATCGGCGAGTGTGATGGAGGCGTCGAACTGCGCCTCGCCGATGCGGGCGAACGAGCGCTCCTCCTCCACCGCGCGGCCGTTGAAGCCGTAGATGGCGAGGAACGAGAGGACGTTGACGACGCACGACGGCGTGAGGACGACCTCGTAGCGGCCCGGCTCCAGGTCGGTGGCGTCGTCGGCCTCGCGGGCTCGGCGGGCCGCCTCCACTCCCAGGGCGGCCCCGTCGAGATCGGACAGGCGCACCGACGAGGCACGAGCCGATCCGTCCGAGCCGCCGGTCCGCGCGATCCCGTCGAGCATGGCGGTCGTGGCGCGCCCCGTCAGACGCTGTCCCGCCGAGTTCGCGAAGGCGGTGCGCACACCCTCGGTCGAGCAGAATCCCGCCGTCTCCAGGCCCTCGGCGGCGGCCACGAACGCCCCGACACGGGCGGCCCGCTCGTCGGGGGAGGCGACCGCGGTCGCTTGGTCCCAATGATCGACCGACGGGCCGGCGGCCGGCGGCGCCAGGCCCGGCCAGCCCGGATCGACCGGGCGGAGGCGGGCGGCCTCCAGCGCGGCGCGCACCAGGCGTGTCAGCGCGTCGTCATCGGTCTGATTGGCGGTCGCCTCTGCGACGCGCCCGTCGAGCGCCACGCGCAGGTGGACCTGGCGTGCGTCGTCGGCGACGTTCTGGTGGATGAATCCGGTCGCGAAGCGGGTGAGCGCCTCGGGGCCGGCGGTCACCGTGACCTCGGCCTCCGCATCGTTGCCCACCAGGTCGAGGACGCGCTCGCAGGTCTCGAGCAGTCGATCCGGGCTCATCAGCGCACCCCAACCCGCACGCCGCGGAAGCGGCATGGCACCGATGGATGGCCGGTGTGCCCGATCTGGCCGGGCTGGCCCTTGCCGCAGTTCGGCGTGCCCCAGAAGGTCCACTCCACCTTGCCACCGAGCATGTCGAGCGACTGCCAGAAGCGAGGACCGATGCCCGTGTAGGTCGGGTTGCGCAGCATCCGGCCGCGCTTGCCGTTCTTGATCTCCCAGCCGATCTCGCAGCCGAACTGGAAGTTCAGGCGCCGGTCGTCGATCGACCACGACCGGTTCGTGTCCATCAGGATCCCGTCATCGGTGGCGGCGATCATCTCGTCCAGGCTGCTGCTGCCAGGAAGCAGGCCCACGTTCGTCATGCGCACCATCGGCAGGCGGTTGTAGCCGTCGCCGCGGACCGCGCCCCCGGAGCTGGGCAGGCCCGCCAGCGCGGCGCTGTCCCGCCCGGACAGCACGCCGACCCAGATGCCGTCGCGCACGATGTCGACCGGGTGTGCGGGCGTGCCCTCGTCGTCGTACCCGAAGCTTCCCAGGGCGCCGGGGAGGGTGGCATCGGCGGTGATGTTCATGAGATCGGAGCCGAACCGCATGCTGCCGAGCTGTGCCAGGTCCAGCCAGGAGGTGCCGGCGAAGGCGGCTTCCCAGCCGAGGATCCGGTCGAGCTCGACGGCGTGGCCGACCGACTCGTGGATCTGGAGCGCCATCTGCTCGGAGCCGATGATGAGGTCGGTGGCGTCCAGGCTGGGGCACTCGTCGGCGCTCAGCAGCGCCCGCGCCTCTTCCGCGATCCGGGCCGCGTTGCCCGGCAGGTCCAGCTCCCTGACGAGCTCCCAGCCGCGCGTGCCGTACTGGCCGCGGATGCCGGGGTAGCTGCGGCGCTGGGTCTCCGACTCGCCGTTGGCGGTGGCATCCATCCGCGCGCCGCACTCGCGGATACGCTGGTCGACGCGATGGCCCTCGCTGCTCACCAGCCACTTCGTCGTGTCCCAGGCGTCGTAGCCGGCGTTGGCGATGTCGGCGCCGTGTTCGCGCATCGTGCGCGTCACCGCCACCAGCAGGTCGCCCTTCTCGCCCAGCGGCACGGCCAGCGGATCCTCCCCCACCGGGTTCTCCCAGTGGTCCTGGCGCACCTCCACCGGTGCCAGCTCCAGGTCAGCTCCCGGGACCGATGCGCTGGCGCGCGCGATGGCCGCCGCCTGGGCGCCGGCGGCGACGGCCGCATCGGTCGTCAGGTCGGCGGTGCTGAAGAACCCCCACCCTGAGCCGATGAGGGCGCGCACTCCGAGGCCCACGCTCTGCTCCTGGGTCAGGCCCTCGATCTCGCCGTTGCGCGCATCCATCGATTCGTGGCGACGGTCCATGACCCGAGCGTCGGCATATCGGGCCCCCGCCGCCAGGGCCGCATCGACGGCGGCCTCGGCGTACTCGAACATGCCGGAAAGGGTAGCGCGGTGGATCGCCCGGCGAGCAGCGGGCCCGGCGGGCCGCGCCGGCCGCGCGGCGTGACAGCCTGGGGAGCGCTGCATCGGAGGAACCCGCGCCGCCTCCTTCTCCCCCGGCGGAGCGCTTGCGTGGAGAGCCCTGCGTCGGAGGAGGCATCGGTCGGTGGCGCAATCCTCCGACGGATTGCTCGCACCAGGAGCGCCGCCCGCCAGACTCGGCTCAGTCGGTGCGGCCGGGGCCGGCGGCCACGCCACCGCCGGGTCGGTGGGCCGCGTCGGGCCGCTCGATCGGCTCGTGCCAGGTGATCTCGGTGATCCTTGCGGGCGGCCACTCGCCATCGGGCGGCACGATCCCCTCCTCCGCTTCCAGCGGGATGCCGATCGGCGCCACCAGGTAGCGGCCGCCCAGTCGGCGCGCCTCGCGGTCGAGCGCGAAGCCGGCCTTGGCCCGATGGAAGGTCACGGTGACGTCCGCGCTCACCACCGGCGTGGAGCGCGCGCCGCCGGTGAGGTCGATGCGGGTCGGGGTGTCGACGGCCACGACCGAGAACGGCCGGCCGGAGGCCCGGGCGTGGGCGCGCGCGGCGTTGACCAGGTCGACCGCGGTGGAGATCGGCTCGCGGAGCGGACCGGAGGCGCCGGAGCCCAGCAGCGCGTCGACGATGACCGTCGCCTCGGCGATCCGTTCCCGCAGGCGCAGCAGGAGCTCCGGCGTCGGGGCCACGAACAGCTCCAGCGAGCCGGCCGAAGCCACCGCCTGGAGCACGATCCAGTTGTGGCCGGCGGCGCCGGCCCCGAGGCGCGAGGCGTCGGCCGCCAGGACGGCCAGCACGCGACGCCCGGCGGCGGCCAGCCGGCGCGCGACGACGAACCCGTCGCCGCCGTTGTTCCCAGGCCCGCACAGGACGACGGTCAGCGGCGGACGGACCAGCGGACCCCCCGGTCCGCCGACGTTCTCGGTCAGGCGGGCGAGCTCCGCCAGGACCACCTCGGTCACCGCGGACCCTGCCGACTCCATGAGAGCGTCCTGGCTGAGTCCGAGCCGCTGGGCCGCCTCGTCGATGCGCGCCATCTCGTCGCCACCGATGAGGACGGGGACGCTGCGCTCCCGGGGCGCGCCGGGATCGGTCATGGGCTCGCCGCGGTCAGAGGCTGCGGAGGTAGGCGACGATGGCGTCGATCTGCTCCGGGCTGTACTGGTCGCCGAAGGTCGGCATGCCGAGCCGGTCGATTCCCTCGGTCTCCGGCGTCGTCCCGTCGATCCACAGGTGGACCCAGTCGTCGGGATACTCGGCGGCAAGGTCCTGGAGGTTCTCGCTGACGGGCCCCTCCTCGATCCCGAGCAGGCTCGGGAAGCTGGCCTGGCCGGCCAGGTCCGGCCCGTGACAGGCACCGCACTGCGCCTCGGCGACGAGCGCCTCGCCGACCGCCGGATCCGCGCCGCCGTCTCCGCCCGAGGGTGCCGGCGCGCTGGCGCCCGGAATCGCGAAGGCCGGGTTCTCTCCGCTCAGGTTCGAGGCGAGGTACACCCCGCCCACCAGGAGCACGAAGACGGTGAGCCCGATCGCCCAGCGCGGGAGGCCACCGGAGCGGGACTCGATCGGCGTGTGAACGGTCATCGGTTCAGTGTCCTGCACTCGCGGTTGCGGATTGACCGGGGATGGCGTAGTCGGCGCGCTCAGCCGAGGTATAGGCGGCGAACAGGTTCACCACCGTCGCAAGGCCGCCCAGCGCCAGCAATCCCACACCGAGCAGCGCCGCGACCCGATAGCCGAGCAGTCCGGCATCGATCCCCTCCTCGCCGGCCGCCTGGGCCAGGAGCGAGCCCTCGGCCAGGCCGCCCGCCATGAGCGCGAAGCCGGCGAGTGTGGCGCCGCCGAAGATCAGCCACAGCTGCGCCGCCGACAGCACGCCGCCACCCCACTCCCGCCGCAGCAGTCGCGGCAGCGCGTGCTCGGTGAAGGCGAGGGCCGCCATGGTGAAGGCGCCGTAGGCGCTCCACAGGAACAGCCCGTTGTGCCACTCGGTCCCGACGAACAGGCGGACCGAGTGAATGGCGCCGATCGCTTCGAGCAGGCCGACGGCCAGCAGGAAGGCGAGTGCTACCGAGGCGAACGCGATCGGTCCGGTGCCGAACAGCAGCGACCAGCGACCGGACATGCTCATCGACAGGTTGACGACGGCCAGTGAGATCGGGAGCAGGAGCAGCATGGTGCCCACGGCGCCGAGCGTGGTGAACAGGAACGGCACGCTGGTGTCCATCAGCGTGCCGATGGCGGACAGCGGCGCCAGGACGAGCCACGTCACCCAGGTCAGCATGCCGATCCCGGAGGATGCCAGCGGC
>DATAKU010000155.1:0-22103 GCA_036261425.1 Candidatus Limnocylindria bacterium
GAGGCGGTCGCGAGCCTCCTGGAGGAGGCGGATCGGGTCATCGTCGAGGACGTCTTCACCGATGGGATCGTGAACGTCCTCGAGCAGCCCGAGTTCCACGAGGGCAGCAAGCTGCGCCCGATCCTCGAGGTCATCCAGCGCACCGACTTCCTCGAGCAGCTGGTGCCGGTGCTGGCCCTGGGCCGCGGCGTGCACGTGATCATCGGCCGTGAGAACACGAATGACGCGATGCACGAGGTCAGCCTCGTCTTCGCGCCCTACGGCGCGCCCGATCGGGCACTCGGGTTGCTGGGAGTGCTGGGACCGACGCGCATGCGCTATCCCCGGGCGATCCCGACCGTCCGCTACCTGTCGACCCTCATGAACGAGCTGATCAACAGCCATTACGGCGAGACCCAATGACCGATCCGACCAACGGCGGCGGCAAGCCGCACACCAGGACCAGGACCCGAGCCGAGGAACGCGCCGAGGCGGTGAAGACCCCGTCGCGCGTCGAGCTCATCGACCGCATCGAGACGCTCGAGCGGGAGCTGTCGGCCGCCACCGCCCAGGCCGAGGAGCACCTCTCCAAGTGGCAGCGCTCGGCCGCGGACTTCGCGAACTTCAAGCGGCGCACCGAGGAGGAGCGCACCGCGGTGAACCAGTTCAGCACCGCGCTCCTGCTCACCAAGCTGCTGAACGTCCTCGACGACTTCGATCGCGCGCTCGAGAGCGTGCCCCCCGAGGCGCACGACGCGTGGATCGAGGGCGTGAAGCTCGTCGAGCGCAAGCTGCGATCGGTGCTCGAGTCCGAGGGCGTGACCCCCATCGAGGCGGTGGGGCAGCCGTTCGATCCGAACGTCCACGAGGCGGTCGTTCACGAGCCGACCGCCGAGCATCCAGACAACCAGGTGATCGGCGAGGTGCAGCGCGGCTATCTGCTGCACGACCGGGTTCTCCGGCCGAGCCTCGTCCGAGTGGCGAACAATCCGAAGGAGCAGTAACGAACGATGGGAAAGATCATCGGCATCGACCTCGGGACGACGAACTCCGTCGTCGCCGCCATGGAGGGCGGTGAGCCGCAGGTCATCACGAACGCGGAGGGCGGCCGCATCACCCCATCGGTCGTCGCCTTCGCCAAGAGCGGGGAGCGGCTGGTGGGCCAGGTGGCCAAGCGCCAGGCCATCACCAACCCCGAGAACACGATCTTCAGCATCAAGCGCTTCATGGGCCGTCGCTATGACGACCCCGAGGTGCAGCACAGCAAGGATCTCGTCCCGTACGAGGTGATGAAGGATCCGAAGTCCGACGGCGTCGTCGTCAAGCTGGCCAACGGCAAGACCTTCACGCCCCCGGAGATCAGCGCGATGATCCTCCAGAAGCTGAAGGGCGACGCCGAGGCCTACCTGGGCGAGAAGGTCACCGAGGCGGTCATCACCGTCCCGGCCTACTTCGACGACACCCAGCGCCAGGCGACGAAGGACGCGGGCCGGATCGCCGGGCTCGACGTCAAGCGCATCGTCAACGAGCCGACCGCCTCGGCCCTGGCCTACGGCCTCGACAAGCAGAAGGACGAGAAGATCGCCGTCTACGACCTGGGCGGCGGAACGTTCGATATCAGCATCCTCGAGCTGTCCGAGGGCGTCTTCGAGGTGCGCAGCACGAACGGCGACACGCATCTGGGCGGCGACGACTTCGACCAGCGCGTCATCGACTGGCTCTCCAACGAGTTCAAGCAGTCCGAGGGGATCGACCTCAGCAAGGACCGCATCGCCCTGCAGCGGCTCAAGGAGGCCGCCGAGAAGGCGAAGATCGAGCTGTCGAGCACGACCTCGACCGAGATCAACCTGCCCTTCATCAGCGCCGATGCGACCGGCCCGAAGCACCTCGTCACCACCCTGACGCGGGCCAAGCTCGAGGACCTGGTGGCCGACCTCATCACCAAGACGGCCGAGCCGGTGAAGAAGGCGCTGGCCGATGCCGGCATGAAGCCGGGCGACATCGACGAGGTCATCCTCGTCGGCGGCATGACTCGCATGCCCGCGGTGGTCGAGGCGGTCAAGAAGATGTTCGACGGCAAGGAGCCGCACAAGGGCGTCAACCCCGACGAGGTGGTGGCGGTCGGCGCGGCGATCCAGGCCGGCGTGCTCGGCGGCGAGGTGAAGGACGTCCTCCTCCTGGACGTGACGCCGCTCAGCCTGGGCATCGAGACCATGGGCGGCGTGGCGACGAAGATGATCAACCGCAACACGACCATCCCGACCTCGCACACCCAGATCTTCTCGACGGCCAGCGACAACCAGCCGTCGGTCGACATCGTGGTGCTCCAGGGCGAGCGCGAGATGGCCGCCGACAACAAGAAGCTGGCGACGTTCCGGCTGGACGGCATTCCCCCGGCGCCGCGCGGCGTGCCGCAGATCGAGGTGACGTTCGACATCGACGCGAACGGCATCCTCAACGTGACGGCCAAGGACAAGGCCACCAACAAGGAGCAGAAGGTCACCATCACCGCCTCCTCCATGCTCGCCAAGGAGGACGTGGACCAGATGGTGCGCGAGGCGGCCGAGCACGCCGAGGAGGACCGAAAGCGCCGGGCCGAGGTCGAGTCGCGCAACGAGGCCGACGCGCTGGTCTACCAGGCCGAGCGGGTGCTCAAGGACCTCGACGACAAGCTCTCCGACGAGGAGAAGGCGGAGGTCAACACCCGGGTCGATGCCGTTCGCGAGGCCCTCAAGGGCACCGATGCCGGCGTCATCGACTCGACGAAGTCGCAGCTGGCCGAGGTGCTGCAGCGGGTCGGCACCAAGGCCTACGAGGCCGCCGGCTCGGAGCCGGGCGGCGGCAACGGAGCCGCGGGCGACGGCGCTGCCGGTGACGGAGAGACCGCCGCCGAGGAGGAGGGCGAGACCATCGAGGGCGAGTACAAGGAGGTGTAGCGCCTCCTCCGCTCGCGCATCCACCCTGGAGGCCGGGTCCTGGTGGCCCGGCCTCTCCGCGCGTTCAGGAGCGGGGGTCGGTCCGCCTCTCCAGGGCTTGGTTGTGCCACGTGCCGATCACAGCTGCCGTGGGCGGCGTGCGCAACCTGGACGGCCGCCACGTATGGCTGTCAGTGGCACGTGACACACGAGCGCCGCCACCGCGGGCTGACACGCCTCCTCGCGTCCTGCCATTGGTCGCCTTGCGTCGCCGTGATTGGGCCCTGGCACGACCGGAACCGACCCGGTCTCGGCTCGGCGCCGACGCTGGCGCGGTGGCGGCCGACCGTTGGGACGCTCAGGCAGTTCCGATCGTCGAGGTGCACATCGGGCAACGGCGAGCGGCGGCCGGGACCTCCGATGCGCATTCCGGGCACGTCTGGGTCGTCGGCGTCTCGTCGGCGCCGGCCTGGCGGCGTGCCTCGAGCGCGTTCATCGGCTTGACGACGAAGAAGTAGATGGCGGCGGCGACCAGGAGGAATGCCAGCAGGGCATTCAGGAAGGCGCCGTAGCGCACCGTCGCCTGTCCGACCGTGAACGTCAGATCCTCGAAGTTCGGCGTCCCGAAGATCCCGAGCAGTGGCGTGAGCACGTCGCCGACGAACGAGGTGATCACCGCCCCGAACGCCGCGCCGATGACGACGGCTACCGCCAGGTCCACGACATTGCCCCGCATGATGAATTGGCGGAAGCCGCTGAACATCACTCTGCCCTCATCTCGAGCCGGACCGTGCCGGTCCGGCTGGGGCGGAGTATAGGCAGCCGGTCCGTCTACACTCGGACCGATGCGCCTCGCGACCTGGAACGTCAACTCGCTCAAGGCCCGCCTCGAACGTGTCCTGGCCTGGACCGAGCGTCACCGGCCCGACGTCCTGTGCCTGCAGGAGACGAAGCTCTCCGATGAGCAGGCGCCACTGATGGACTTCCGCGCGCTCGGCTACGAGCTCGTGCACCACGGCCCGGGGCGCTGGAACGGCGTGGCCATCGCGTCCCGCATCGGCGTCTCCGACGTGGTGGCCGGCATCCCGACGCCGGACGGCTGGGCCGATGACGGCGGCCGCTTTCTCGCCGCCACCTGCGGGCCCCTGCGCGTGGCGAGCATCTACGTGCCGAACGGTCGCATGGTTGACTCCGAGTTCTACCTGGCCAAGCTCGAGTGGCTGGCGCGGCTGGCGGTCTGGCTCGACGACAACGACCCGTCCACCGAGCTGGCCATTTGCGGCGACTACAACGTGGCGCCGGAGGACATCGACGTGTGGGACGCGGCGGCCGTCCACGGCGCCACCCACGTCTCGCCACGGGAGCGGGCGGCGGTCGCGAAGCTGCGCGCATGGGGGATGGTCGACATCGTGCGCCGGTTCCACCCGGAGCCGGGCTATTTCACCTGGTGGGACTACCGCGCCGGTCACTTCCACAAGAACTTCGGCATGCGCATCGACCACGTCTACGTCACCCCGTCGCTTGCCGCGCGGGCCGTGGCCGCGGATCGCGACCGCGATGCCCGGAAGCCGTCGACGTACCCGGGCATCCCGTCCGACCACGCCCCGATCGTCGTCGACTTCGCGGACCGGGAGCCGGCCGCATGATCGGCGAGAAGCGCGTGAAGTTCGACTTCGAGGTGGACTTCCTGAACGGCGGAGGCCTGCAGGGCACCGACTTCCGGCTCGACATCGAGGGGGACGACATCGACGACGCCAGCCTGGCCGAGGCCATCGTGCGGGACCTCCGGCTCCTCATGGTCGGCGCGGTCCGCATTCGCAACAAGATCGTCATCAGCGAGCCGCACAAACGGCCAGCTTCGCAGCCGACGGCGTCGGAGGGTGGAGGCGCGGGCGCGCCGCAGATGATCGACCTGAGCCACCCGATCGAGCATGGCATGGAGACCTACCGCGGACTGCCGGGCCCGGTGATCGAGGATCACCTGAGCCGCGCAGCGTCGCGCTCGCACTACGCCCCGGGGACCGAGTTCCACATCGGCCGCATCAGCATGGTGGCGAATACCGGCACGTACCTCGATGCGCCGTCGCATCGCTTCGCCGATGGTGCGGACGTGGCCGCGCTCGACCTGCCGGGGCTGGCCGACCTGCCCGGGGTGGTGGTGCGCGTCACCGGCATCCGAGAACGCGCCATCCCGGCCGCGGCCTTCGCGGCCCACGAGGTGCGTGGACGAGCGGTCCTGGTCCACACCGGATGGGATCGCCACTGGCGCACGGAGGCGTACTTCGCCGGCCACCCGTTCCTCACTGCCGACGCGGCCGCGCACCTGCGGGATGCCGGCGCGGCGCTGGTCGGGATCGACTCGCTCAACATCGACGACACCGAGGACGGCGCGCGTCCCGCCCACACGACCCTGCTGGCCGCGGGGATCCCGATCGTGGAGCACCTGCGCGGCCTCGAGCAGCTGCCAGCCGGCGGCTTCCGATTCACGGCCGTGCCGGCCCCGGTGCGCGGCCTGGGCACGTTTCCGGTCCGCGCCTTCGCGGTCATCGGTCCCTGATCGGTCCAGGGCCGGTGGACTGGCTGCTCTTCATCGCCCTCAACGTCGCCGGGCTCGTCCTTCTCGGCGCGCTGATGGCCTGGATGCGCTTCGGCGTCGACCAGCCGCTCCCGATGCCGCGCTGGCTCCCTCTGGCAGGGATGGCCGTGGCCGGTGGGCTGGCGGTCGCCTCCCTCCTGGCCGGGGAACCGCTCGTCGCCATCGGTGCGGCGATGAACGTCGCCGTGTTCGCCATCCTCCTGTGGCAGGCTCGACGCATGTTCCCGCGTTGATCCGGTGAGCGTGACTGCTCTACCCGATCGTCGTGGCGGGTCAGCTCCGCGCCGGGCCCTTCCGGCGGTCAGGCGGCGAGCCGCCGTAGCGCCCCCGCGACGTCGCGCCCGGGTCGGGTGCGCGGCCAGGTGACCTTCGTCGCGCCGACGAACGTGCGGTACGCCTCGACCGCATCCCGCAGGGCGGCGAGGAAGCCGGGCGTCTCGATCGGGTCGACCTCGCGCTCGAACCAGATCCCGAGGATGGCGAGGGTCTTCGCCTTGCGGTCGAGCCGCGGCTCGATGCGACCCACGAACCGGTCGCCGAACAGGAGCGGCAGGACGTAGTAGCCCCAGCGCCGCTTCGCCCCCGGGACGTAGACCTCCCACAGGTAGTCGAAACCGAAGAGGTCGCGGAGAAGACGGCGATCCCAGACGAGCGGGTCCAGCGGCCCGAGGAAACTGACGCCGGGCGGCGGCAGGGAACCGGCGTCGGCGGTGGCCTCCAGGATCGGCTCCTCCTCGCCGATGAGGTAGCGCTCGCCCTTCAGCCCCTCGACGCGGAGCGGCAGGAGGCGGCCCTCGTCCACGAGCCGGGCCGTTCGTCGCATCCGCTCGGCCGCCGTACCGGTGCCGTACATGATCTCGCCCGCCGTCCCGACCGGGGTGGTGAGGCCGACGCCGCGAAACCGGCTGAGGAGCCGGTGGGTCATGGCGTCGTCCTCCGACTCGCGGAGCGCCAGCAGATCAGCCGGCACGAGCCGCTCGATGAGGTCGTAGTACCGGCGATTTCCGTCCCGCCGCGCAATGCCGATCCGCCCCGACACGAAGAGGGCATCCATCACCGCGCGGCTGGCTCGTGTCGGCGCCCACCACCAGTCCACCGCGTGCCCATGCTCGCTGAAGGCGGCGGTGGAGAGCGGCCCATCGGTCTTCAGCCGGCGGAGGATGGCCTGGGCGACATCGGCCTGCTCGGAGAGGATCCCCTTGTCGACCTCCGGCGCGTTGCGCTGCCAGCTGATGCGGTAGTGCGGCAGCTCGTGCATGGGCAGGATGTTCAGGCTCTTGTTGTAGAGCTCGATGAGGCGCCGATCTGGCCCGTAGAGCCACGTCTCGCACCAGCCGCGCTCATAGCCGCCGATCCGGGCGTGCAGGACCAGGTCGTGGTTTCGCGCACCGGGCACCTCGAGCGGGTCGAACTGCAGGCTGCCGAGCCGCTCCAGGACGTCCAGGACCGATGCCGGCTGCGCCGGAAGCGTCCGCGGCGACGCCAGCAGGTGACGCGCGACCAGGAACCGGCGAGCGTGGTCGGCGGAGATCGTGAGATCGGTCATGCGCTGGCCATCGTAGGGTCATGTTCCTGACAGCGGGTGTCAGGTTCGGTATGCCACGGCGCGAGGAGCGCGGAGGCGCCGGACTGGCACTCGGACGGCCAGAGTGCCAGTTGGTATGATGCCGCCGCCATGGCGGTCAAACGCGACTACTACGACGTGCTCGGCGTTCCACGCGACGCCGACGATGCCGAGATCAAGCGCGCGTTCCGTCGCCTCGCGCAGCGCCACCATCCCGACGTCGACAAGAGCGACGGGGCGGAGGAGCGCTTCAAGGAGCTGAACGAGGCGTACCGCGTGCTGTCGGACCGGCAGCGTCGCAGCGCGTACGACATGTTCGGCCATGCCGGCGTGGAGGGATCGGCCGCCGGCGGGTTCGAGGGCTTTGGCGGGGGCTTCGGGCCGTTCGGCGACATCTTCGACGCCTTCTTCGGCGGCTCGCCGGCGGGCGCGCGGCGCCGTTCGCGGGTGGTCCCCGGCGCGGATCTGCGCTACGACCTGGCGATCGACTTCGCCGAAGCGGTCTTCGGCGTCACCAAGGAGATCAGCTTCCCGACGCTCGTGACCTGCGCGCGATGCGAGGGTCGGGGCGGCGAGCCGGGGACGGAGCCGGAGACGTGTCCGGAGTGCAACGGCACGGGCGAGAAGCGACGGGTGGCGCAGACGATCCTGGGCCAGATGGTGAACATCGTGAGCTGCCCCCGCTGCGGCGGCGAGGGTCGGATCATCGCCACGCCCTGCACCGCGTGCGATGGCGACGGTCGCGTCCGGGAGGAGCGCACGCTCCAGGTCAACGTGCCGGCCGGGATCGACGACGGGCAGCGGATCGCTTTGGAGGGACAGGGCGAGGCGGGTCCGCGGGGTGGACCGAACGGCGACCTCTATGTCGCCGTCAAGGTGCGGCCGCATCCGCACCTGGTTCGTCGCGGCACCGAGCTCTATCACGAGCTGCCGATCACCTTCCCGCAAGCCGCGCTGGGCACCACGATGACGGTGCCGACCGTGGAGGGCAGCGAGGAGGTCGAGGTCCCGGCGGGGACCCAGTCCGGCCACGAGATCCGCATCCGGGGCAAGGGCGTGCCACGCCTGCGCGGCGCCGGGCGCGGCGACCTCCACGTCGTCGTCAACGTCGTCGTGCCCCAGAAGCTGTCGAAGAAGGAACGCGAGCTGCTCCGCCAGCTCGACGAGGTCAGCGAGCCCGCGACCCTGCCGAAGGGTCCCTCGGTCATGGATCGCCTCCGCGACCTGTTCAGCTGACGCGCCCCGATGTGATGCGCTGGCTGGAGCTGAGCGTCGAGGCGGACGTCGAGGCGGTCGAGGCCGTGTCCGAGATCCTCGGTCGCGTGGCCGACGGCACGGCGGTGCATCCGTCCGCGCTGGTCCGAGACCCGGACGACGAGCTGGCCGCCACCGCGGACGCGGAGGCGCCGTTCACGGTGGTCGCCCACGTCGCGGACGATGCCGCGGCCGCGGATCGGATCGACGCGACGGAGCGAGCGCTGTGGCACCTCCAGGCCTTCGGCCTCCGTCCCGTCGGGAAGCTGGCGGTGCGGACGGTGGACGATGCGGACTGGACCGACGCCTGGAAGGCGCACTACGCTCCCCAGCGCATCGGCCGGATCGTGATCGTGCCGTCCTGGGTCGACGAGCCACTCCGGGATGGGGAGCTGGCCATCACGCTCGATCCCGGGATGGCCTTCGGGACCGGCATCCACCCCACCACCCGCGGATGCCTGGCGCTGCTTCAGCAGCTGACCCCGATGCCGGCTCGCGCGCTCGACGTCGGCAGCGGCTCCGGCATCCTGGCCCTGGCCGCCCTGCGGCTGGGCGCCGAACGCGTCGACGCGCTCGACACGGACCCGCTGGCGGTGGAGGCGACCCGCGCCAACGCGGAGCGCAACGGCCTGGGAGATCGCGTCACGGCGGGCCTCGGCACCCTCCCCGCCCGATCCGCCGAGCGCTACCCGCTGGTCCTGGCGAACCTGGTGGCGGCGGTCCTCGTCGAGCTTGGGCCGCGACTGTCGGCGCACCTCGAGCAGCGTGGCGTCCTGCTGGCCAGCGGGATCATCGAGCCGCGTGCGGCGGAGGTCGTCGAGGCATTAGAGCGTGCCGGCCTCCAGGTGACCGACCGGCGCACGGACGGGGAGTGGGTGAGTCTGCGCCTCGAGCGCCAGGAATGACGGTCCACCGCTTCTTCGTCGATCCTGGCGACGCGTCGGGCGATCGGTTTCCGCTCCCGGCCAGCATCAACCGCCAGGTGCGCAGCGTGCTGCGGCTGCGCGACGGCGACCGCATCGTCGTGCTGACCGGTGACGGCACGGAGCTGCACTGCCTCATCGACGGCAGCGCATGCGTCGTGGAGGATCGACGGCCGGCCATCGGCGAGCCCGCCCATCGGTTGACGGTGGTCCAGGCGCTCCTCAAGGGCGACGGCCTGGAGCAGGTGATCCAGCGCGGCACCGAGGTCGGCGTGGCGGCCTTCCGCCTGGTGGTGACGGAGCGCTGCGTCGTTCGGGAGCTCTCGGCGCGCAAGCTGGACCGGCTCCGCGCGGTCGCCCGGGAATCGGCCGAGCAGTCGGAGCGGGCCATCGTCCCGCCCGTGTCCGCCCCGGTCGCGCTGGCCGAGGCCCTGGAGCCCGGATCGGTCCTGCTCTTCGAGCGGGAGGCCGGCGCGCGCCTGCAGCGGCTGGATCCGCCGCCGGCGGTGGTCATCGGCCCGGAGGGAGGGTTCTCCACCGCCGAGGTGGAGGCGGCCCGCGCGGCGGGGATGGCAGTGGCAGGTTTGGGGCCGCGGATCCTGCGCGCGCCAACGGTGGCGCCGGCCGTGGCGGCCGCCATCTTGTCGCGGACCGGTGATTTCGCCTAGGCTCGACGACGATGGCACCGCGCGACCGCGTCTCCGACTGCCTCTTCTGCCGCATCGTGGCCGGAGAAATCCCGTCCGACCGCGTCCTCGAGACCGATGAGGTGATCGCGTTCCGGGACATCCACCCGCAGGCGCCGACCCACGTCCTGGTCGTGCCGCGGCGGCACGTACCGGACATCGACACCCTCGACGAGGAGGAGGGACAGCTGCTGGCGGCGGTGTTCGCCGCCGTGCGGCGCGTCGCGGAGATCGACCGGCTGGCGAAGGGCTACCGGGTCGTGACGAACGTCGGCGCCGAGGCGGGGCAGAGCGTCTTCCACCTGCATTTCCACGTGCTGGGCGGGCGCCGGATGAGCTGGCCGCCGGGCTGATGAGCCGTCCCGGCTCGATTGACCGGTATCGGGGGCGCTGCTAGGCTTCTCGGGCTTGTGTGCCCGTCGGCGGGTCGTCCCGTTGTGCGATGCGGCACGAATTCGAAGCAGGAAGGAGGCGAGACGTTTGGCAGAAGTCCGCGTGGGCGAGAACGAGACGTTCGAGAGCGCGCTGCGTCGCTTCAACAAGAAGATCCAGCAATCCGGGATCCTGGCAGAGGCACGACGCCGCGAGCACTACGAGAAGCCCAGCGTGAAGCGCAAGCGCAAGGAAGCCAAGAAGCGAAAGGCTTCAGCGCGCGCCTAGTCGCCAGACGCCAGCCCCCATTCCCGATCCCGGCGCTGCGGAGGTAGCCAACACACCGATGACGCCGGAGACCGCGCAGACCATGAGCCTGGAGCAGCGGATCGAGTCCGCCATGCATGACGCCATGCGCGCGCGCGATGATCGCCGCACGCAAACGCTGCGCATGGCGATGGCGGCTGCCCACAACCTGAAGATCGCGCGCGGCCGCGAGCTCACCGATGACGACGTCGTCGACGTGCTGAGCAAGCAGGTGAAGCAGCGGCGGGAGAGCATCGAGGCCTACCGCGGCGCCGGCCGGGACGATCGTGCCGCGGCCGAGGAGGCGGAGGCCGCGATCCTGGCCGAGTTCCTCCCCGAGCAGCTTTCCGAGGCCGAGATCACCGAGCTGGCCCGAGCCGCCATCGCCGAGACGGGCGCGTCCGACCCGAAGGACATGGGCCGGGTCATGGGCCGCCTCTCCGCACAGACGAAGGGTCGGGCGGACGGTCGCCTCGTGAGCGAGGTCGTGCGCCGGCTGCTCGCCGGCGACTGACGTGTTCATTCCCCGCACCCTGTCGGAGCAACACCGCGGACCGGGCGGGGCCGCGGTGACCCGCGCGGTCGTGGTGGCCGCCCTGGTCGCCGTTTCGCTCTTCCTCATCCTGTCCGCCAACATCACCGTCGGGCAGGAGAACCTGGAGGAGGGCTCCATCGCGGAGCGCGACATCCGGGCCCAGCGCGACATGTCCTACACCTCGGACAGCCAGACCGAGGCCGCGCGGCGCGCGGCTGAGGACGAGGTGAATCCCGTCATCGACCAGGTGATGGCGCCCGCGGACAACCAGGAGGAACAGCTCGGCGCCTTCGACACCATGGCGCGGCGGGTCCAGCGCGTGCTCCAGCTTCGCGACGAGGGCTCCCTGGAGGGCGGCGAGGTCCTGGCGCGCATCGGGGCCGATGCGCCGAGCGTGCCGTTCGATCAGCGAGCGACCGTGGCGGAGCTGCCCATCGAGCGCTGGGAGGCCCTGGTCGCCGCGTCACGGATGGCGCTGGAGGCGACCCTGGCCCAGCCGATTCGCGAGGACGAGGTCGGCGAGGTGCAGCAGGAGCTTGCCGGCCTCATCACCACCGACCTCGCCGAACCGGAGCGCCGGCTCGCCAGCGACCTGGCCGCGGAGTTCGTCGAGCCGACCGAGCTCATCGACGACGAGGCCACCGAACGAGCGAAGCAGGAGGCCCGCGAGGCGGTGCCGCCGGTCGTCGAGACGATCGGTGCCGGCCAGATCATCGTGCGCGAGGGCGACCGGATCGACGTGGAGCAGTTCGAGAAGCTGGACGCGCTGGGGCTCACCCGGCCCGCCGTCGACGTCGGCACCGTCCTCGGCAACGCCCTCATCGCCCTCCTGGTGGCGGGGTTGCTCACCGCCTTCCTGTGGCGCTTCGAGCCGTCGATCTGGCACCGCAACCGATCGGTGCTGCTCTTCTTCCTGGCGCTGGTGGCGACCGCGCTCGTCATCCGCATCGCCGCCGACCGGACGCTGTGGGCCTTCGTGGTCCCAACGTCGGCGACCGTGCTGCTCATCGGCATCCTCCTGACCGGCGGAGCCGGGGCAGCCATGGCGGGAGCCCTGGCCGTGCTGGCGGGCGTGATGAACCGCGACGCGCTCGACCTGTCGGTCTACGTCTTCGCCGGCGGCGTCTCCGCGCTGCTGACGGTGGCTCGCGCGGAACGCCTGAACGCCTTCGTCCGGGTGGGCGTCGCGCTCGCCGCCTCGAACGTGGCCGCGGTGCTGGCCTTCAGCCTCCTCGAGCAGCGCGACGTGACCGCCATCGCCCAACTGACCGGTGCGGCGGTCGGCAACGCCGGCCTCTCCGTGGTCCTGGCCCTCGGCAGCTTCGCGGTGTTCGGCAACGTGTTCGGGATCATGACCGTCTTCCAGCTCCTGGAGCTGGCGAACCCGTCGAACCGCCTGCTCCGCCGGCTGCTCCTGGAGACGCCGGGCACGTACCACCACAGTGTCATGGTCGGCAACCTCGCCGAGCGCGCGGCCGAGACGATCGGCGCCGATCCCCTCCTCGCCCGGGTGGCCGCCTACTACCACGACATCGGCAAGATGAAGAACCCGCTGGCCTTCATCGAGAACCAGGCGGGCGCGCACAACATCCACGACGACCTGAGCGCCGAGACGAGCGCCCGGATCATCGCGGCGCACATCCGCGACGGCATCGACCTCGGCTACGAGTACGGTCTGCCGGTCCAGGTCATCGGCTTCATCCCGCAGCACCACGGCACGAGCGTGATGAGTTACTTCCACGGCAAGGCGCTGCGCGAGGTGGGCGGGCGCGAGGACCTCGTCGACGAGAAGACCTTCCGCTATCCGGGACCCAAGCCGCAGAGCCGGGAGGCCGCGATCCTCATGCTGGCCGACGGGGTCGAGGCCAGCGTCCGCTCGCTGGACGAGAAGGACGAGGAGTCGATCCGGGCCATGGTCAATCGGATCGTGGACGCCCGAGTCGAGGACGGCCAGCTCGACGACGCGGAGCTGACCCTGAAGAACATCGCGGAAATCAAGGACGCCTTCGTCGGCCAGCTGCTCGGGATGTACCACTCCCGCATCAAGTACCCCGACAACGTGGTGCCCATGGAGCAGCGCCGGGAGCAGGCCTGAGGCCCGGCCTGAGGACCGATCGGGTCGTTCCGCCTTGAGGCACCGGTCCCGCGGCGACTACGATGGTCGCGGCATGGGCTGCACCGTCACCTTCCACGATCGCATCGGGCAGGACCGCCTCGGCGAGGCGGTCGATCCGGTCGAGCGCGCGACGGCCACCGCGCTCCTCGAATCGGCGGTCTGCGAGACGGTGCGCGCCGCGGGCCTGGGGGACGCGACCGAGGTGGAGCTCACGCTGTGCGGCGACGCAGTCATGGAACGGCTCAACTTCGACCACATGGGCGAGCGCGGACCCACCGACGTCCTGGCCTTCCCGCTCCACGAGTGGACCGTCGACGGACGGCGTTCGCGCCTGGCCGATGACGACGGCGTCGCGCCGCCCGGACCCCTGCTGCTCGGCGACGTGGTCATCGACCTCGACCAGGCGCTCCGCCAGGCGGCCGAGGGCAACTGGGGCGTGACCGAGGAGCTGGTGCTCCTGGCCATCCACGGAACCCTGCACCTGCTCGGCCACGATCACGCCGCGATCGACGAGGAGGAGCGGATGCGTGCCGCGGAGCATCACGTACTCGGCGTCCTCCACCGACGGCACCGCGAGATCTCCTGGCAGCCCGGGTCGCTCTTCGACCGGGCCGGTCACGCGGTGACGACCAGCAGCTGAGGCTGGTCGGTCCCACGGCGGAAGGTCCGGCGCCGGGCCCGAGCCCTCAGGCCCGCGGCCAGGCCGCGACGGCGAGCGGCTGGGATGCGGGCTCGTCGTGGATGTCGGGTCGTCGGCTCTCGCCCGGGGCCACGATCCAGGCGACGAGCAGGACGGCGAAGCTGGCCAGTGCTGCGAGGACCATCGGTTCGGCTCCTTCCGGTTCGGACTAGGGCTGGTAGGCGATCTCGCCGTGCTGGGCCAGGTCGAGGCCTGCCTCTTCCGAGACGTCCTCGACCCGGATGGGGGTGACGAGGTTGATGGCGAACAGGAGCGTGCCGGTCGCCATGGCGGAGTACGCGCCGACGGCCACGATGCCCACGATCTGCGCGCCGACCTGGCCCGGGTTGCCGGCCAGCAGGCCGTCGAGTCCCGCAGCGTTCACCGCGGTCGTGGCGAACACGCCGGTGGCCACGGCGCCGAGCGCGCCGCCGACGCCGTGCACGGCGAAGACGTCGAGCGCGTCGTCGATCCGCGAACGGAGCCGGAGCTGGGCTGCGCCGTAGCAGACAGCTCCGGCCGCGAGGCCGATGAGGACCGCCGCCGCGGGTGTGACGAAGCCCGCCGCCGGAGTCACGGCCACCAGCCCCGCCACCGCGCCGACGGCCGCGCCGAGGACCGATGGCGTGCCGCGATGGAGCCAGCTCAGCGTGACCCACGTGATGGCCGCCATGCCGGCGGCGGTGTTCGTCGTCACGACCGCGGTCGCCGCGAGGCCGTTGGCTCCGAGCGCCGACCCGGCGTTGAAGCCGAACCAGCCGAACCACAGCAGCCCGGCGCCCAGGACGGTCATCGGCACGTCGTGTGGCTCGGTGCTCGCCTCGGTGAGGCCGCTGCGGCGGCCGATGTAGAGCGCGGCCACGAGCGCCGCGACGCCGCTCGACAGGTGGACGACGGTCCCCCCGGCGAAGTCGAGCACGCCAAGTCCCACGAGCCAGCCATCCGGCGACCAGACCCAGTGGGCGACCGGCGCGTAGACGAGGGTCGACCACGCCACCGCGAACAGCACGAACGCCTTGAAGCGCTTGCGCTCGGCAAAGGCGCCGGTGATGAGCGCCGGGGTGATGATGGCAAACATCCCCTGGAAGGCGGCGAAGGCCAGGTGGGGGACGGTCGTGGCATACACGTCCGATGGCGACGCGCCGACGCCCTCCAGCGCCAGCCAGTCGAGACCGCCGATGATCCCGAGCCCCGTGTCAGGCCCGAAGGCCAGGGTGTAGCCCCACAGCACCCACGTGACGCTGACCAGTCCCAGGATGAAGAAGCTGTGCATGATCGTGCTGAGCACGTTCTTGCGGCGGACGAGCCCGCCGTAGAAGAGGGCGAGTCCAGGCGTCATGAGCATCACGAGCGCGATGCTCATGAGGACCCAGGCGGTGTCTCCGGCATCGATCGTCGGCATCGTGGCCTCCCTGCACGGTCGCGTCGTTGTGCAGGAAGCCTATGGACCGATTCGGCCTGCCCACAACCACTCCCAGCCCCGTTCGCTGACTCGGATGTTGTGCACGTCGCACAACCGTGGGCGTCAGACCTGCCGAGAGGCGGCGAGGGGTGCCGGGGGCGGCGTCCCGTCCAGGATCGCTCGCGCGGCGATCGCCGCGGAGGCGGGCCCGGTGCTGATGCCCCACGGCCCGTGGCCGGCGCACACGTGGAGGCCCTCGGTGCCGACCACCGGACCGATGAAGGGGCGGCCGTCCACCGACTGCGGTCGGGCGCACATGCGGCGGCCGGCGACCTCCGCCTCCTCGATGGCCGGGAGGAAGGCGGCGCCCCGACGCAGGAGCAGCGGCTCGAGGGCGGCCGGGTCCGGCTCGCCCGGCAGGAACGTGGAGCCGAGCGTGCTGATGCCGCCGGCACTGGCCAGGCTGAAGAGCGATGGTGGCCCCGCGCCGTCATCGGTGGCCTCGGCCGCGCGCTCGGTGGCCGCCGCCGCCCGGTTCACGGCGTCGACCTCGTCCTCCTCGATGACGTGGCGCGGAGCGGCGGAACCGAGCCGCAGCTGGAGCGTGACCCCGTAGGTCGGCTGGATCGGGCGCCACGCGCCGGTCGGGTCCACCAGCCGCGGCGACCACGGCCCGGCGGCGACGAGCACCGCGTCGGCGTCGAGGATCGTGCCGTCGTCCAGGCCGACACCCACGGCCCGGTCGCGTTCGACGATCGGGCGCGCCGCGGCACCGACCAGGATCGTGGCGCCGCGCAGCTCGGCGAGGCGGGCCCACGCCGCGGTGGCTGAGGCCGGCGGGATCGGGAAGCCCGTCGCCAACCGAACCGCGGCGAGCCCCGGCGCGAGCGACGGCTCCGCGGCCACGACCTGGTCGGGCGCGAGGAAGCTCGGGTCGAGCTCGGGCACCGCATCGCGGAGGCGCACCGCCTGGCGCGCGGCGGCATCGGCGTCGCGGTTGAGCAGGAGAAGGCCGGCCGGTGCCCGTCCCACGCCGAACGCCACGTCGGTGGCGCCGACCAGGGCGCGGTAGCGCGTCAGGCTCTCCTGGTAGAGCGGCGCCAGCATCGGGTCGAAGGGGTGCTGGATGGCACCCAGGTTCCGCCCGGAGGCGCCTGCCCCGATGGCCGTGCCCTCGACGAGGGTCACCGACGCTCCCCGGTCCGCCATGATGGCGGCGGCCGCGCAGCCGATGATGCCGCCCCCGATCACGACGATCCTCGGATGCCCCGGCGGGCGGCGAACCTCCACGGCGCGAGGATAGGGGAATTGCCGACGCGGTAGGATCGGCCCGGTGAAGGTCATCTGCGGGCTCGGCAACCCGGGCGATCGCTATCGGTTCACCCGCCACAACGTCGGCTTCCGGGTCGTCGACCTGCTCGCCGACCGGTGGGGCCTGACCGGTCAGGGCCGGATTCGCGACGGCGGCGCCCTGCTCGAGGTGCGCCACCCCGAGCCCATCGGCAGGGTCCTGCTCGTCAAGCCGATGCGCTACATGAACCGATCCGGTGGCCCCCTGCGCTCCACCATGCGCCAGACCGATGTCGACGTCGCGACGGACCTCCTGGTCGTCACCGATGACATCGACCTGCCGCTCGGCCGCGTCCGGCTGCGGCGATCCGGGTCGGCTGGCGGGCACAACGGACTGCGCGACATCATCGCCAGCCTCGGGACCGACGAGTTCAACCGGCTGCGCGTCGGCGTCGGCCGTGCGGGCGAGGCGGCCAGCCACGTCCTGGCGACCTTCCGGCCGGACGAACGTGACCTGGCGACCGAGATGGTCGCGGTCGGCGCCGACGCCGCGGAGCTGTGGCTGCGGGACGGGATCGAGGCGGCCATGAACGCCTTCAACGGCATCGAGGTGGCGTGAACCGCCTCCGCCAGCGCCCAGGCACCACTGCCGCCGATCCCCAGCCGTCCGGGGAGTCCGACATGTGCAGCTGGCCCGGGCGCTGATCGCCCTCCCCTTGGGCGGCGCGCTGGCTGGGGCTTCCGCCGCCGGACGGGAGGCGCGTGGCAGGCGGCGGGTGAGCCGACCGCTACCATTGGGCCTCCATGTCCCCGTCACGCGGCGGTGACCGCCGCGTTGCTGCGCTCGTCGACGCCCTCCGCCCCCACCTGGCGGATCCGGGCGTCCTGCGCGTGCCCGCGGCCGCCCGCGCGGCGCACCTCGCCGCCCGCCGCGCCGCGGTTCCGCCGCACCGGGCCATGGTGGTCGTGGCGCGCACCGACGACGAGGCGCACCGCCTGGCCGACGACCTCGGCGCCTGGGTGGGGGCGTCGCACGTCCGGACCCTCCCCGAGCGCGCCGCGCTGCCCCTCGAGCGCGCGCTGCCGGAGCACGACGAATCGGCCGAGCGCCTCGCCGTGCTGGCGGAGATCGGTCATGGCGGCAGCCGGGTCCTGGTCGCCAGTCTCCAGGCACTGGTGCAGCGCACCCTCGGCCCTGAGCAGCTCCGTGCGTCGGCCACCAGCCTGCGGGTGGGGGAGCGGATCGCGCAGCGGATGCTGCTCGAGCGCCTGATCGCCGGCGGCTACGACCCGGTCGTCGAGGTCACGGGGATCGGTGAGTTCGCGCACCGCGGCGGCATCGTCGACGTCTGGCCGCCCGGAGTCGCCGAGCCGCTGCGGATCGAGCTGTTCGGCGACGAGGTGGACTCGATCCGCGGCTTCGACCCGATGAGCCAGGGTTCGCGACGCCGCCACAGCCAGGCGATCCTGCTGCCCGCCTCCGAGTTCCTGCCCGTCGACGGCTGGGAGGCGGCGGTGGCCGCGGCGCCGGCGCTCGCCTCCGACCAGCTGCGCGAGGATGCGGCCCACCTGGCGCAGGGCGACCTGGGCGAGGCGGCCGAGACCTGGGCCCGGGTCCTCACCGCTGGCCCAGCCGCCGACCACGTCCCGGCCGACGCGCACCTCGTCCTGACCGACCTGGACGAGCTCCGGGCGCTGGCTGCCGACCTGGACGAGCAGGCCGCCGAACGGCTCTCCGGTCTCATCGCCGCCGAGGAGCTTCCGGCCGGGTGGCCCCTGCCCTACGACGCGGCCACCACGCTGGACGCGCTGGTGGCGCGGGCCGCGGAACGCCTTGAGGAGCAGGCCGACGACGACGCCGGCTACGCGGCCGCGCCCCCGCTGCCGGGTCGGGCCGAACGGGCCGGCACGTGGCTCGTGGAGCTTGCCGCCCGTGACCGCCGCGTCGTCGTGAGCACCGACCAGGCGAGCCGGGTGGGCGAGCTGCTGGAAGAGGCAGGCCGCCCCACCGCGCCGGTGGCCGAGCTGCGCGCGGCGCCCGCCCCGGGCGCCATCGGCCTCGTGCACGGCTCGCTGACCGGCGGATTCGTACACCTTCCCAGCGGGCTGACCGTCATCACCGACCGGGAGCTGTTCGGCGCGACACGGGTGCGTCGCCTCACCGGCGGCAAGCGAGTGGTGACGCGGGACCTGATCGGCAAGCTGCAGCCGGGCGACCACGTCGTCCACGTCGACCACGGGATCGCGCGCTACGCGGGCATGACGCAGCGGACCTTCGGCACCGACGTCAAGGAGTACCTCCAGCTCGACTTCGCCGGCACCGACAAGATCTTCCTGCCAGCCGACCAGATCGGCCGCATCACGCGCTACTCGGGCGGGCCGGCGCCGGCCCTGAGCAAGCTGGGCGGCACGGAGTGGGAGCGGACGAAGCGCCGCGTCCGGCGGGCCGTCGGCGACCTCGCTCGCGAGCTGCTCGAGATCTACGCGGCGCGCGAGGCCGCGCAGGGCCACGCCTTCGCGGCCGACACGACCTGGCAGCGGGAGCTGGAGGAGAGCTTCCCGTACACCGAGACGCCGGACCAGGCGCGCAGTATCGAGGAGGTGAAGGCCGACATGCTCCGCCGCCGCCCGATGGACCGCCTCGTCGTCGGCGACGTGGGTTACGGCAAGACCGAGGTCGCGCTGCGCGCCGCGTTCAAGGCCGTCCAGGACGGGAAGCAGGTCGCCGTGCTGGTCCCCACGACCGTGCTGGCGCAGCAGCACCTGCGCACCTTCGAGCAGCGTCTCGGCGCCTTCCCGATCCGAATCGGCATGCTCAGCCGGTTCGTGTCGAAGAAGGAGCAGGACCGGATCGTGCGCGAGACCGCGGAGGGCGCCATCGACATCCTCATCGGGACGCATCGGATCCTGTCGAAGGACATCGGGTTCGCCGACCTCGGCCTCCTCGTCGTCGACGAGGAGCAGCGCTTCGGGGTGGCGCACAAGGAGCGCATCAAGCAGCTGCGCCGCGAGGTCGACGTGCTCACCCTGTCGGCCACGCCGATCCCGCGCACGCTGCACCTGTCGCTGGTCGGCATCCGCGACCTGTCGGTGATCGAGACGCCGCCCGAGGCGCGCCTGCCGATCCAGACGCGCATCGCGGAGGACGACGACGGCCTGGTCCGCGACGCCATCAACCGCGAGCTGGACCGCGGGGGGCAGGTCTTCTACGTCCACAACCGGATCGAGACGATCGAGGCGGCCGCCGAGCGTCTCCGGCGCCTCGTGCCGCGGGCCAAGGTGGCCATCGGTCACGGTCAGATGGCCGAGGGCATGCTCGAGCGGGTCATGCTCGACTTCGCGAACGGCAGGTTCGACGTCCTGATCTCGACCACGATCATCGAGTCCGGGCTGGACATCCCGAACGCGAACACGATCATCATCGTGCGGGCCGACACCTTCGGGCTGGCGCAGCTCTACCAGCTGCGTGGGCGGGTGGGCCGATCCGACCGCCGCGCCTACGCGTACCTCCTGCACCGCCGCGGCCAGCCGCTGACCCCGATCGCGCGCAAGCGGCTCCACGCCATCTTCAGCGCCTCCGACCTCGGCGCCGGCTACCAGATCGCGCTGTCCGACCTCGAGATCCGCGGCGCCGGAAACATCCTGGGCGCCGAGCAGCACGGCTTCATGGCGGCGGTCGGCTTCGAGCTCTACACCCGTCTGCTGGCCGAGGCGGTCGACACGCTGCGCGGGCGGCGGCACGCACCGGAGCCGGCGCCGGTGCGCCTGGATCTGCCCGGATCGGCCTACCTGCCCGACGACTACATCCGCGACTCCGGCGCCAAGCTGGAGGCCTACCGTCGCTTCGCGCAGGTGCGATCCGACGCGGATGGCGAGGCGCTGCGGGGGGAGCTCCAGGACCGCTACGGACCGATCCCGACGCCGGTGGAGGGCCTGTTCACCGCCGTGCGGGTGCGGCTGGCGGCCGAGACGGCCGGCGTCCCGGAGGTCCGCGCCGAGGAGCGGCAGGTGACGCTGAAATGGACGCGCATGCCGGACCGGCGCGAGGTCGGCGTGAAGCTCCATGTGGCGGGGTTCCGCCCGGTGCTCGGCTCGAACCAGGCCCGCATCCCGGTCGGTGCCGGTCGCGACCCGGTCGACGCCGCGCTCCGCGCGCTGGTCGCGCTCTCCTAGCTGGCCTCCACGTCGAGCGCCTCGCGCAGCTGGAGCTGGCGCAGGACGTCGCCGCGGGTCAGCAGGCCCAGCAGCTCGCCGTCCCGCACGACGGGCACTTGCTCGAAGTCGTGCTCGGCGAGCTTGCCGAAGGCCTCGTTCAGGCTGGCCTCCGGCGCGACGGTCACCAGTGCGTCGCCCCCGCTCATCACGTCGCCGACGCGCGTCGTGGCGCGCTCGGCCGCGGGGACCTTGCCCACGTCGCCCAGCGTCACGATGCCGACCAGCCGGCTGCCGTCGCACACGGGCGCGGCCCGCCGGTTCCGCGGCAGCAGGTGGTCCTCGACCAGCTGCGCCACGGTGGAGTCCGGGCTGACCGACGACGGATCGAGGCGGAGGACGTCGCCGACGCGGACGCGCTCCAGTCGGGTCTCCATCACGACCTGTTGACGGCTGGCGGTGGCGGCGTTCTGCAGGAACCAGCCGATGGCTGCGATCCACACGCCGTTGAAGAATCGGCCGCCGAAGATCTCGACGATGCCCCAGAAGATGAACAACCCACCGATGAGCTGCCCCGCGCCCGCGGCGATATCGGTCCCGCGGCGGAGGCTGTTGGTCGCCTTCCAGGCGATGGAGCGCAGCACGCGGCCACCGTCGAGTGGAAAGCCCGGGATGAGGTTGAATCCGCCGAGCAGGGCGTTCACCAGCGCCAGGTAGCCGAACAGGGCGCGGAGGGAAGGATCCTCGAGCGCTGACGCGACGAGGTACGTCGCCGCCGCGATGGCGAAGCTGGTCAGCGGCCCGACGATGGCGACCTGGAACTCGACCGAGGGCTGCCTGGCCTCGCCGCCCAGGTTCGAGACCCCGCCGAAGATGAACAGGGTGATCGATCGCGCCTCCAGCCCGCGCGCCCGGGCCATGAACGAGTGGGCAAGCTCGTGGACCAGGACCGATCCGAAGAGCAGGACCGTCGCCACGCCGCCGAGCAGCCAGGACATGCCGGTCCCGATGCCCTCCACGGCCATGGGGAAGTAGCCGGTCGCCAGGCTGAAGGTCAACAGCGCGAAGACGATCAGCCAGCTGACGTGGATGCCGACCTCGATCCCGCTGACCGTGAACAGCCGGAACGTGTTGCGGAGCATGCTGCGACCTCGTGGCGGGAGCGGCGCCGGGCATGACCGATGCAGCGGCAGCGTATACTCGATGGCAACCACTCGACCCGCGACGGGCGCACCCGTCCGGCGCCGATCTTCGACCGATGTCGCCCCGGCCGCTCGCCGGAGTGACGACGAATGCGAAAGGAGGCGACCGTGACGCACCACCCATCCGTCGAT
>DATAKU010000163.1:0-14018 GCA_036261425.1 Candidatus Limnocylindria bacterium
GACCCTCGAACGTCACCCGCTCGCCTCGCAGGAGCGGCATGATGATCTCGAGGCCCTCGGCGAAGCGGGAGACGCGGTGGCTGAACGGATAGCCGAAGGCGTCGAACTCCGGCTGGTGCCACCCGCAGCCGAGCCCCAGGATCAGGCGTCCGCCGCTCACCTCGTCGAGCTCGGCGGCCATCTTCGCCACCAGGGCCGGGTTGCGGAACGGAAGCGCCAGCACCAGCGGGCCGATCTCCACGCGCTCGGTGATGGCGGCCACCGCGGTGAGGACGGTCCACGACTCGTGGATGCCGGTCAATGAGCCGTCGTCGTCGCGGAAGATGAGGTGGTCGGCGCCCCAGACGGAGTCGAGGCCGCTGGCCTCCGCGCTGAGCGCCAGCTGCCGCAGTTCGCCCCAGCCGCTCGTCTCGTCCTCGGCGAGCGGGAGCATCAGTCCGATCTTCATGCAGCGCATGCTAGCGGCGCGCGTGCCAGCCCACGCGCTACCGTGGACAGGTGAGCACGCCCGCAGCGCTCCCGCTCGATGGGGTTCGGGTGATCGACGCCAGCCGGGTCCTGGCCGGGCCGTTCGCCACCATGCTCCTGGCCGACCTGGGCGCCGACGTGATCAAGGTCGAGCCGCCGGCCGGCGACGAGACGCGGACCTGGGGGCCGCCGTGGTGGGGCGACCCTGCCGATCGGCGCAGCGCCTACTTCGCCGCGGTGAACCGCAACAAGCGCAGCATCGTGCTCGACCTGCGCACCGATGACGGTCGCGCTTCGCTGCATCGGCTGCTGGCGAGCGCGGACCTGCTCGTCCACAACTATCGGCCGGGAACCGCCGGGCGGCTCGGGCTGGCGACCGAGGAGCTCCGGGCGCGCCATCCCGCGCTGGTGGTCGCGCACGTCGGCGGCTTTCCCGGCGCCGATGCCGACCGGCCGGCCTACGACCTTCTGGCCCAGGCCGTCAGCGGGGTGATGAGCGTCACCGGCGAGCCCGACGGCCCGCCGATGAAGGTCGGCGTGGCCCTCCTCGACCTGATCGCCGGCTTGGAGTGTGCGGTGGGGGCGCTCGCCGCCCTGGTCGGGCGCGGGCGGACGGGATCGGTCGAGGTGAGCCTGGTCGAGGCGGGCGTGACCTCGCTCGTCAACGTCCTCGGCAACTTCCTGGCCTCCGGCGACGAGCCGGTCCGCCACGGCAACGCCCACGCGAACATTGCCCCGTACCAGTCGTTCCGCGCCAGCGACGGCGAGCTGGTGGTGGCCGTGGGGAACGACATGCAGTTCGTGCGGCTGCTCGCCGTGCTCGGCCTGGCGGACGAGGTCGGGCAGTTCGCCACCAACCCCGAGCGCGTGGCGCGGCGCGACGAGCTGGCCGCCTGGCTGGGAGCGGCCATCGCCGCGCGCCCCCGTGACGAGCTGGTCAGTGCGCTCGAGGCGGCGGACGTGCCGGCCGGGCCGGTCAACCGCGTCAGCGAGGCGGTGGCCGCCATGCGTGCGGCCCACGGCACCTGGGACGTCCAGGTGGACGGAATGCGGCTGGCCCCGAGCCCGATCGTCGTGGACGGCGGGCGGCTACCGGCCCGTCTGCCGCCACCCCGGCTGGGCGAGCACACCGCATCGGTGCTGGCGGCCCTGGATTAGAGCCCCAACGAATGGAGCCCGGCTCGGGCCGGGCTCCACGGTCCGCGGGTGTGTGACCGATCAGATCCAGCCGCCGCTGCCGATCGTCTCGCGGAGGTTCTGGAGCTGCTGCTCCACGCTGTAGTAGTCCGCCCCCGCACCCTGCTGGAGCAGGGCCCACGCCGCGATCACGGCGAGCACGACGAGGACGACCACGGCCGCGGCGATGATCGTCGCGTTCGCGATGGTCGTGGGTCGTGCCCGCTCCAGGGTCGGCGCATGCTGCTGGACCGTCATGACGCGCCTCCTTCTCTCGGCCGGGTGCCATCTCCGAGCCGATGCTTCATCTGGGGGCGTGGGGCTCGTGACCACAAGAGGCCAACGGCACCTCCTGGGGATGCCCTTCGGCCTCACCCAGCCGCAAGGCCCGAAAACGGGCGCTTCGGCCCTGTTCGGTCGCCCGACGCGGCGGTGACCCTCTGCTCGATTCGTCTCGCAGCGGGGGTACGGTCGATGCGAACCTCTCAACGGCGGCGGAGTGGCCGCGGACTGCTCGTTGTCGTCGCGGCCATCGGAGTGGTCGCGTTGGCCGGCTACGTCGGATACGTGGCGGTGGAGGCGTCGGACAAGCTGGTGGCCGCGTACGTGAGTCGCGACTGCACGACGCCGGCAGACCCCGCCTACGGCTGGGCGTACGAGGCGATCAACTACGACGCCGCCGACGATCCTCGTCTCATCGCCGAGAACCCCGACCCTGCGAACTGTCAGCGCCGGGGCGTTGACGCCGGGGAGGGCGTGGTCGCCGCGGACGGCACGCGCCTGGCAGGCTGGTACATCCCCGCCGCATCGCCGGATCCCGCCCGCCCGACCGTGCTCCTCGTGCATGGCCACGACGCGAACAAGAGCGAGATGCTCCCGATCGCCGCTGCACTTCACGACCGATACGACCTCGTGCTCCTCGACCTGCGGGCCAGCGGGCAGAGCACCGGGACGCGGCAGACGCTGGGTGTGGAGGAGCAGCTCGACGTCGCGGCCATCCTCACCTGGCTGAAGACGGCCAAGGGCGAGGATAAGGTCGCTGCGCTCGGCGTGTCCGGCGGGGCCGCCGCCGTGCTGGCCGAGGCGCGGACGGATGACCGGATCGGCGCGTTCATCGCCGACTCGATGCACGCCCGGTGGTCGACGTTGAGCGAGCAGATGATGGACAACGCGACCGTCTTCGGCGTCGACCAGCCGGCCTATCCGGGAACGTGGGCCGCGCGGCTGGGGGTCGCGATTCGGACGGGCCTGGACCTCTCCAGCGTCGATCCCATCGACTCCCTCGCATCCCTCGAGGACCGCCCGCTGCTCCTCCTGCACGGGACCGCCGATCAGGACGACGTCTCCGAGGAGAGCGTGGAGGTCAACCTGGCAGAGGCACGACGCCTGGGCGTGGACGTTGCGCTGCACTACTGCGAAGGCGCGGGCCACGCCGCGGTCATCGAGACATGCGCGGCCGACTACGGTGCATGGGTCTCCGCGTTCCTCGATCGCGCCTTCGCGAACTAGCGCGATGCGATCCGTGGGTCGGGCTCTCACGCTCCTCGTGGCTTTGGCGGTCTCGGCTTGCGCGACCGCACCCACACCGCCGTCCTCCGGACGTCCCGAGCCACGGCAGGCCGCGTCGACACCGGCGCCGGAGGCAACGGGGTCGCTCGGCAGTGCCACCGCGGACGAATCGGCGGTCGCGGTATCCCGCCTGGCCGGGCTGACCTACGTCACCGGGGCAGCCGCCCGCGAGCTGGTCGTGATCGACGAAGCGGGCGAGCCTCGGCTGATCTTCGAGGGCCCCGACGAACCGTGGGGCGAACTGGGCCGTCCGACGTGGTCACCCGACGGCTCGCAGCTCTTCGTGTCCCTCGGTTACGTCCCGGGCAACACGTGGGTCATGGACGCCGATGGGGGCAACGCCCGCCAGCTCGAACTTCCGCCCGAGTGCGGAATCCCGGCACCCGAGGGATGGTGGGCGGACGGCACCTCGATCCTCTTCTCAGAGTTCCGCGATGTGTGGTTGGGGCGGCCAGGAGAGGTCCCGCCAGTGCTCGAGCGCTGCATCCTCGACCTCGCGAGCGGAGAAGTGGAGCACTTCACGCCGCCCGCCGACGGCCGGTGGCTGCCGGATGGATCCATCCTCACGTTCGTGTTGGAGGGGGATGGTCAGGTCGCCTACCTCGTCGACGCCACGACCGGCGACCGGACGCGGCTCCTTGCCGCGGACGCCGTCGCCTGGTCACCCGACGGGCAGCGACTGGCGTACCACCGCGGGCACCGGCCACTGGGAGTGGTCGAGCTCGGCCTGGCCGACGCCGATGGCGGGAACGTCCAGCCGATCGGCTCGGGGAAATGGCCGACGTGGTCGCGCGATGGACGGTTCATCGCTTACCACGACTCCGAAGGCGCGGACGGGCTCTGGACTCGTCTCCATGTCATCACGGCCGACGGGAGGGAAGTGGCACGGGCGGAGCGCTCCATCCCCGCCGGCTACTGGGATGCCGTCTGGCTGCCGGACAGCTCCGGGTTCATCGTCTATGACGGCACGGAGCTCCTCCTCGTCGACCTTGATGGAGCGATCACCAGCCTCGGTGCCGGGAGCAGCCCGACCTGGCGACCGCAGGATCCGTGATACCGGCCATCGCCGTGGGGGTACGCTGAGCGCGACAGGCCGAACGAGGGAGACCCGATGGATCCACAACCTGAGGCGATACCCCTCGACCAGTGGCTCGAGCGGCTGCGCATGGCGCTCGGTCCGGCCGACCCCGGGATCGAACTCGGCATCGAGGAGCGCGGCGCGATCCTTGAGCTCGCCCGCGTAGCGGCGCATCGCTGCGAGCGGATCGCGGCGCCGCTGACCGCGTTCATCGTCGGAGCCGGGCTGCGCGACCTCGCCCAGCCGGGCCGGATCGAGATGATTCAGGCGGTCACGAAGGCCCTGGAGGCCACGCCGAAAGGCGAGGATTGAGTCAGCCGACGCGGGACGCGCGCGACGCGCGAAGCCGGGCTCACCAGGACTGAGCATCGTCCATGGCTGGCGCCCCCGGTGGCGTCGGGTCTCGAGCTACGTCCAGGTCGGCCGGGACGTTGACGTTCCGCATGGACCGCCCCGCAGGGTCGAGGCGTCGCCATCGGCTCTCGTCGATCTCCGCCACCGTCAGCTCGCTGAGCAGGTCGGTGAGCCGCCGCCGCCCCTCGGCGAGCATCCGGGTCACGGTCGACGCCACCCGGGACCGGTAGACCGCAGGCAGGGGGCGCATCGCACCGTCGGAGCAAAGCGTCACCGCGTCCAGGCGGGGATCCGCGACCGCGGTGTCCAGCATGAGTCCCAGGACCTCGGACCGGAGCAGCGGCATGTCGACCGGGACGACGACGAGCAGCGCTGAGCGGGCGACGGCCAGCGCGGCATCGATGCCCGCCAGCGGACCGGCGTCGGCGACTCGGTCGCGCACCACGCGCACCGGCGTGGTCACGAACGGGATCGGTTGGTCGACGCGGGCGACCACCAGCACGTCGCTGCACAGGCCCGCCAGGCTTCCCGCAGCCCGCTCGAGCATCGTGCGTCCGTCGACGACCAGCGACGCCTTGTCCGCCCCCATCCGGCGGCTCCCGCCGCCCACCAGGATGGCGCCGGTCAGTGCTGTCGGGGCTGGAGTGGCAGCCATCGGGCGGCGAAGGTGAAGACGAGGGCACCGAAGGCGAGCACGCCGGCCACGATGATCCACTCGACCAGCGACGGGACGTACCAGTTGCTCATCGCGAACGACGACCCGTCCTGGACGGTGCCGACCGAAACTCCCGGCGGAAGGCCGATGGGAGAGATGGCCAGCCCGTTCAGCACCAGGTTGAGCCGGTGGACGTAGATGCCGATGATCGCGATTCCGGCGGCGACGGCGACGACCCGGGGTGAGGCGCGCCACGAACGGCGCGCCAGCAGCACGAACGGGACGAAGAGCCCGACGATGACCTCGAACCAGAAGAGCGGCGCGAACTGGCCGGTGAGCATGCGGGCGATCGGGTCACCCTCGAACGGCGCCCCCGGATAGGCGGCCGTCAGCGCCTCGGACAGGACGAAGAACGCCTCCACGCTGATGAAGACGGCGAGCAGGGCGCCCAGGTAGGAGACGAGGCCGTCGTCGAAGTGCAGCCGTCCGAAGCGTCGGACGACCAGCGCCAGCAGGATGACGAGCGCCAGCCCAGACACGAGCGCCGAGGCCACGAACATCGGCGCCATGATGGCGGTGTACCAGAAGCCGCGGCTGATCTGGAGCCCGAAGATCCAGGCGGTGATCGAGTGGAGCAGCACCGCGGCGGGGAGCGCGATCCAGGCGAGGATGCCCTTCCATCGGTCGTCGCGCGCCCGGGACTCCGGGGTGTCGGCCGTGCCGAGCGCAAGCGGGCTGCCGGCCGCGGCGAGATCGGCGCGGGTGTAGAGCCAGACGTAGGCGGCGGACAGCGCGAAGTAGGCCGCCACGATCGTGAAGTCCCAGACCATCGGCGAGGTGAGGTTCGGGTACCGGAAGATGTGCCACAGGCGCTCCGGTCGGCCGATGTCCGGGAACAGGAAGATCGCGGCCAGCATGACGGCCACCGTTGCCTCCACCACCGCAAGCCGGACGATGGGTGAGAAGCGGGTCGCGCCGAACAGCCGTCCGGACGAGGCGACGATGAGCCCGCCGGCCGACAGGCCGACGAAGAACATGAAGAACAGGATGTACTGCCCCCACATCACCGTGTTCCGCAGGTTCGTGACGCCCAGGCCGTTGCTGACCTGGTAGATCCATGTCCCGAACGCGACCGCCATGACGAGCAGCAGGAAGCCGATCCACAGCCCGAACGGACCGATGCGGCGGCGCGCGCCGCCGAGCGTGCGACGGTCGACGTCGACGTGAGCGGTCACAGCTCCTGCCTCCGTCGCGCGGGGAGATATCGGACCTTCGGCAGGGTGCCCTTCTCCTCGAGCAGCATCTCGCCGGAGCGGTCACGGATGAGGCGGCTGACGCGGCTGTCCGGGTCGTTCAGGTCGCCGAAGATCCGGGCGCCGGCCGGGCAGGACCAGACGCACGACGGCACCTGTCCCTCCTCCAGCCGGTGCACGCAGAACGTGCACTTCTCGACCGTGCCGACCGGGCGCGCCTCGACCATCCCGGTCTCCAGGCCGTTCGGGCGGTCCGGCGCGCCCCAGTTGAAGGTGCGCACGCCATACGGGCAGGCGATCATGCAGTAGCGGCAGCCGATGCAGCGCGTGTTGTCCATCATCACCACGCCGTCCTCGCGGATGTACGTGGCCTGAACCGGGCAGACCTTCGTGCACGGGGCGTTGTCGCAGTGCTGGCAGGCGAGCGGCGTCCAGCTCATCTCGGGATGGCCGTGCTCGCTCGTCGGCACGTCGAGGCCGTCGCCCTCGGTCAGGATGCGGTTCCACCACATCCCCAGTGGCACGTTGTTCTCGCTCTTGCAGATGACGCCGCACGACCAGCAGCCGATGCAGCGCTCGGTGTCGACCACCATGCCCCAGCGCGGATGCTCGGAGGGCGGCTCCAGCTCCCCGTAGGCGCGGGAGACGGGCGAGAGCAGGTCGACGGGGGAGCGGCGCTCAGGCACGGCCCGCCTCCTCCACGCGCCGGACCTCGCAGCGGCAGTCCTTCCAGCCGGTCGACGGCGACCACATGTTCGCAACGAAGTGGACCTCGTGGATCGGGTTGACCTCGGAGGTGGTCAGCTCGTTCACGCCCTTGCCGGCGGCGAAGTCGCGCGGCCACCAGCCCTCCGGCAGCGTCACGGCGCCGACGCCGGCCGCCGGGCTGACCTCGGCCCAGGCCGTGATGGAGCCGCGGGTGTTGTAGACCTCGATGAGGTCATCGGTCTCGATCCCGCGCGCGGACGCGTCGTCCGGATGGATGAGGACCTTCGGACGGCCGCCGTGGATCTCGGCCAGCCACGGGTTGTTGCCGTACGTCGAGTGGATCCGCCACTTCGAATGCGGCGTGAGCAAGGTGAGCGGCCACTCGGACGGGTCATGGACGCCGTCGTCGTGGGGGTCCCGGTAGGTCGGCACCGTCTCGCCGAGCTCCCGGAACCGCTCCTCCTCCTTGTAGAACTCGATGCGCCGGGTGGGCAGGAACGCCGCGGTCGCCTCGAGCGGCGCCGGCAGCGAGACGGGCGGGAACGGCTCGAGGTCGTTGATCTGGGCCAGGAACGGGATGTCGGGGTCCGGCACGTTGAGCCGAACCGGCCCGTCGCGCAGCTGGGCCAGCGTGATGCCCTCGGTCGGTCCGCCGCGGTCGCCACCGGCGGCCAGGATCATCTCGATCGCCTCGTCTTCGGTGACCTCCATGGCGGCCGCCCTGTCCGGAGCGATGCGCTTCACCAGCTCGCGCCACATCCACAGCTCGGTGCGTGACTCACCGACCGGCTCGATGGCCGCCTGCTGGAGCTGGAGGAACGGGTGGAGCGGCGTGGCGGTGAGGTCCGTCTTCTCGTACCAGGTGGCCGCGGGCAGGACCACGTCGGCCCACTTCACCGTCTCGGTCATCTGGTGGTCGACGACCACCACCAGGTCCAGCTCGCGCAGCGTCTCGTGCAGGCGGTTCACGTCCGGGGCCTGGACGAACATGTTCGCGAACGTCACCACCAGACCGTGGAAGCCGTGCTCCGGATAGGGAACGTCGGGGTGCATGGTCTCGGAGCGGCCGCGGACGAAGTAGATGGATGGCACGATGTGCGCCTTCGCCCCGTCGGGGTTGTTCCACGGCCCGACGTTGACGCGGACCTTGTACTGCCCGACGTAGACGCTGAACCCGCCGCCCGAGACGCCGATGTTGCCGGTCATCGCGGCCAGCAGGCCCATGGCGCGCCCGGTGAGGTCGCCATGGAACCAGTGGTTCGAGCCACCGCCCATGAGGATCGCGGCTGGCTTCGAGGTGGCATAGGCGCGGGCCAGCCGCTCGATGCGGTCGGCGCTGATGCCGGTGACCTGCTCCGCCCGGTCGAGCGTCCAGGTCTCCAGCTCCCGCCTGACGAGCTCGAAGCCCGGGGCCACCTCCACCCGCGAGCCGTCGGCCAGCCGGACCCGGTACGTCCCACCGAGCGCGGCGCGGCTGCCGCGCGGCATACCGAGCCGCTTCGTTCCGACCCAGCCGATCTCACCGGATCGCTCGTCCCGGAAGGCGAAGCGCTCCTCGCTCCCGCCGGCGACGACGTCGCGCTCGCGCAGGCGCAGGCCGGTGTCGAGCCGGACGAGCAGGGGCGCATCGGTGTAGGTCCGCAGGAAGTCGAGGTCGCCGAGGTCGGCGGCCAGGATCTCGCGGGCCATCGCCAGCCCCAGGGCGGCATCGGTGCCCGGACGGATCTGGAGCCAGGCATCGGCCTTCGAAGCGGTGCCGGAGAAGTTCGGGTCGACCACCACCATGCGCGCGCCCTTCTCGAGCGCGTCGAACAGGAAGTGGACGTCCGGGATGCGAGTCTCGACCGGGTTCGCGCCGATGAGCAGCAGGAATCGGCTGTTCGCCCAGTCCTTCGCCTCGTGCTCGGCGTTCTGGACGCCGAAGGTGATCGGCATGCCCATCGGCAGGTCGCCGTTGAAGTCGAAGCTCGTTCCGTGGGTCAGGCCCAGCAGTGCCGATGCGCGGTAGTTCGCGCCCTTCTGGATGTAGCCCGACCCGGGGACCTGGCCGAAGACGTGGATCGAGTCGTAGCCCCAGCGCTGGCCGATCCGCTTCATGTCGCCGGCGACGCGCTCGAGCACCTCGTCCCAGCTCGCCTCCCGGAACTCGCCGGACCCCCGCTCGCCGGTGCGGATGAGCGGCTTGAGGATCCGATCCGCGCCGTGGATCAGCGTGTGGTAGCTGATGCCCTTCATGCAGCCGCGCGGGTTGTAGGCGGCGTCGGGATAGTCGGCGGCCTGCTGGACCTTCACGACCATCTCGTCGCGCACGAAGGCCAGCTGGCCGCAACTGCCCGTGCAGTTCGGTGAGCAGGTGGTGCGAACCACGCGGTCCACGCCGGCCGAGGCCGCGACGTCTGGGTGGTCCCTGCCGAGGAGGACGAAGGCCGTGCCCCCGGCCGCTGCCGCCGTAGTGGCCCCGACGGCAGCGGCCCCCTTCAGGAAGCGACGCCGGCTCAGCTTCATCCGGTCATCCGCGCGTGCGGCGCGGCAGGCAGGCGCCGCCGAGCATCGAGTGATCCTCCCGCCCGCACATGGCGCACACCGATGCCGTCCCGCGGCCGTCCAGCCCCTCCGGCCGGAGCCCGGGCGCCATCTTCGGCGCGATCGCCGCGGCGACCGAGGTCGTATGCGCCAGCGTCAGCGTCCCGACGCTGGCCGCCCCGAGCGCCAGGAGTCGGCGCCGGGACAGGGTCCGGGAGTCGAGCGGGTCCACGTTCGTTCCTCCGCGCACGAGTCTCTCGTTCGGGGTCCCGGCCGGACAGGGCCGATCGGCCCCGTCAGACCGGGACGAACGGGCCGACTCGCGTGCGAGGGCACCGGCCGATGGTCGGCCGCCGGTGCGCCGGTGACGAGACGGGTCCCAACCGGACGTGACGCCGGCAGCGCGTGCTGGGGACCTTCGGCACCATCGGGCACGGCACGGGGCGGTGATGATCGAGGCGCAGGCACCGGGGCAGGCCCGGCGGCCGGCTCGAATCACGAACCACGAGCCCCAACTGGAGGCAGTCCATGGCGATCGAAAGCCCCACCATCCAGCGCCCGGAGACGAAAAGCGGTGCGTCGATGCGCGCCGCCGTGTTCCACGCGCCGGGAGACATCCGCGTCGAAGAGGTCCCCCGGCCGGTGGCCGGCCCGGGCGAGGCGGTGGTCCGTGTCACGCTGACCACGATCTGCGGCACCGACGTCCACATCCTCAAGGGCGAGTACCCGGTCCGCCCCGGGCTCGTGGTCGGCCACGAGCCGGTCGGCGTCATCGCCGAGCTCGGCCCCGGCGTCGTCGGCTACGAGGTCGGTGATCGGGTCCTCGTCGGCGCCATCACGCCCTGCGGCCAGTGTCTGGCCTGCCTCAGCGGCAAGTCCTCGCAGTGCGGACACGGCGGCACGTTCGAGGCCATGGGCGGCTGGCGCTTCGGCAACACGATCGACGGTGCGCAAGCCGAGTACATCCTCGTCCCGTCGGCGCAGGCGAACCTGGCAAGGATCCCCGAGTCACTCACCGACGAGCAGGTGGTGCTGCTGGCAGACATCGCCTCGACCGGCTTCTCGGGCGCCGAGTCGGCGCCGGTCCGTATCGGCGACACCGTGGTCGTCTTCGCCCAGGGCCCCATCGGCCTGTGCGCGACGGCGGGCGCGAAGCTCATGGGTGCCGGCCGGATCATCACGGTCGAGGGCGACGTAGCCCGGCAGGAGGTGTCGCGGCGGATGGGAGCGGACGTCGTGCTCGATCCCTTCGCGGTGGACGTGCCGGCTGAGGTCAAGCGTCTGACCGGCGGCGTCGGGGCGGATGTTGCGATCGAGGCCCTGGGGTTGCAGGCGACGTTCGAGTCCGCGCTCTACTCCCTGCGGCCGGGAGGCACCCTGTCGAGCCTCGGCGTGTACTCGGGCAAGCTCCAGCTTCCCTACGACGCGTTCGCGGCCGGCCTGGGTGACCACAGAATCGTCACGACGCTCTGCCCGGGCGGGAAGGACCGCATGCAGCGCCTCATGACCATGGTGGAGATGGGACGGTTCGACCCGCTTCCGCTCATCACCCACCACATGGCGCTCGACGACATCGTGGAGGCGTACGCGCTGTTCAGCGAGCGCCGCGAGGGCGTCCTGAAGATCGCCATTCGACCGTAGAGTCACGCCCCGGAGACGGTCGCCCGCCAGGCGGGTGGCCGTCGCCGGAGCACGACCGATGGATCGGTGGACGCCCGCAAAGCCGGGGGCCGTGCCGCGGAACGACGATCTATGCCGGCTCTGCCACCCGACGGTAGGGGACGTAGACGGGCCACCACATCGCCGCATCCACGTCCGCCTCGATGGTCTCGTGGCCGCAGCAGCCGAGGCCCGAATCCACGGCCTCCCGCGCCACGGCGATGGCCACCGCCCGGGACACCTCCCGCAGCGCGCTGACGCGCGGGTAGAGGGCGCCGACGGCCAGCCGGTCCGGTGTGACGGCATCGGCCAGGGTGCGTGCGGCCGCGAGCACCATGGCGTCGGAGATCCCCGTCGCCTCCGACACGATCGCCCCGAGACCCAGGCCGGGGAAGACGAAGACGTTGTTGGCCTGGCCGATCTCGTGGAGGACGCCGGCGTGGTTGACCGGCGGGAAGGGACTGCCGGTCGCGACGAGGGCGCGGCCATCGGTCCATGCCAGGATGTCGGCCGGGCGGGCCTCGGTGTTCGCTGTCGGGTTCGACAGCGGCATGATGATCGGCCGATCACAGCGCTCGGCCATGGCGCGGATGACGTCGCCGCTGAACGTCCCCGCCAGCCCGGTGGTGCCGACCATGACCGTCGGCCCGTAGGCCTCCACCACCGACAGCAGCTGCGGCGTGGTGTCCAGCTCCAGGCCGATGGCGGCCGCCTCCTCGTCCGGGAGGGCGAAGTCCGCCTTCGTGGCGTCCAGGTCCGGCCGCCCGGCGTGAACGAGCCCGCGCGAATCGACGAGGACCAGGCCGCGCGCGATCTCGTCGGCGCTGAGCCCGGCCTCACGCATGGCCGTCCGCAGCAGCCGCGCGATGCCGATGCCGGCGGCGCCCGCGCCCGCGAGCAGGATGCGCTGCGCGCGCATCGGTCGATGCAGATGTCGGAGGCCCGCCAGGACACCGGCCACGACCGTCGCCGAGGTGCCCTGCACGTCGTCGTTGAAGGACGGAACGCGGTCGCGGTAGCGGTCGAGGATGCGCAGGGCGTTGTAGTGCTTGAAGTCCTCCCACTGGATCACGCAGCCGGGCCAGACCTCGCCGACCGCGGCCACGAATGCGTCGACCAGCGCGTCGTACTCGGCGCCCCGCAGGCGCGGATGGCGATAGCCGACGTAGAGCGGGTCGTCCAGCAGGGCGGGATTGTCGGTGCCGACGTCCAGGCTGACCGGCAGCGTGAGCGCGGGGTAGATGCCACAGGCGCCGGTGTAGAGGGCCAGCTTGCCGGTCGGGATGGCCATGCCGCCGGCCCCCAGGTCGCCCAGGCCCAGGATGCGCTCGTTGTCGGTGACCACGATCAGTCGCACGTCCGGAAACGGCGTGTTGCGCAGGATCTCCGGGATGCGGTCGATGTCGGCCGGGGTGATCCATGCGCCCCGCGTGCGACGGACGATGTGGCTGTACTCCTGGCAGGCGCGGCCGACGGTCGGGGTGTAGACGATCGGCAGCAACTCCTCGAGGTTCTCGGCCAGCACGCGGTAGAAGAGCGTGGCGTTGCGGTCCTGGAGCGCCGCCGCACCGATGTAACGCTCGAGCGGATCCTCCTTTCGGTGGAGGTGCTCCAGCTCCAGCTGCACCTGCTCCTCGAGCGTCATGACGCGGTCGGGAAGCAGGCCGTGCAGGCCGAAGGACTCGCGCTCCTCGATGGTGAAGGCCGCGTCCTTGTTGAGGAGCCGGTTGCTCAGCAGCGTCGGCCCGCCCAGGTCGATCAGCGCCGGCTGGCCGGTGGCAATGGCGTCGTAGGGCGGAGGAAGGGGACGCATCGGTCTCGAGCATAGTCGGGCCCGCCGTCCGTCCCACGGCCGAATGGACCCTTCTCGCCCGCCGTTCGGCCGGGATGGTTCTGGTCGTCGCATGCGCGGCTGGCGACCGGGCGCTCGGTTGGGGCATCATCGCGCCCATGGCGCGCATCGGTCTGGTGGTCCTGGGCGTTCTGCTGGTCGCCGCCGCGGTCGCGTGGTTCGTGATCCTGCGGCCGGGGGTGTCGGTTGCGGCGTCGGAGGACCCGGACGTGACCATCGAGTGCACGGCGTCGCTGGGCCTCGACGAGGACGGGTGTCGCGGACTGGGCGACGCGGTCCTGGCCGGTGGGCCGCCGACCACCACCTTCGAGCTGGAGGACGTGGCCCGCATCCGGATCGACGGCGGCCCCTTCGGCGGCGACTGCCGAGTCGAGTACTTCCTCGGGCGCTACCCGGACGAGGTGGCCTGGACCCAGGAGGTGCGTGCGGAGTGTCGTCCTCCGGCTGATGCGCCGGCGCCTACGGCACGGAGTTGACGAAGCTCAGCAGCCAGCCGCCGACGAGGAGAACCAGCGCGCCAAGACCGATGATCCAGACGAGCATGCGCGCTCGCGGCCACCGACCGCCAGCCGGGGACGGTCGGTCCGCGGACCGCGCCAGGCCCAGGACCTCCGCCACGTTGTGGCTGGACCAGCGCGTCATGCACCGATGCTGGCGACGACGCCGATGGGCGTCAAGGTGGGATGGAGCGGGAGACGGGGATCGAACCCGCGACATTCAGCT
>DATAKU010000080.1:0-13885 GCA_036261425.1 Candidatus Limnocylindria bacterium
CAGCCGATCGTGGTGACCGCGGTGGCCGCGGTGGCCGAGGGAGCGGCCGCGCCGCAGCCCGAACCGATCGCCGTGGCGCGCGAGCCGCGCGGGCCGGATGACCGGATCGTGGCCTTCGAGCGCGGCGCCGACGGCCGGGAGGCTCGGGTCGCGCGCGCCCGCGGCGGCATGGCGGCGCATGCCTCGGCAACCGCCGCACGCTGGACGACCTTCCGCTCCCTCCTCGCCCGGTTCGTGGCAGACCAGCTGGCGCGCTGGACGCCCGGCGGGACGCTAGCCCAGGCCCAGCCGGCCGGCGATGAGCTCGGCGGCGGCCACGTCCTGGATCGCCAGGCCGACCGACTTGAAGGCGGTGATCGCCTCGGGATCTCGCCCGTCGACCCAATCGCCACTGATCGACCCGATCTCCACCAGGTCGTCTTCCGCCAGTAGCCCGGCCTCGATCGCCGCCACGACGTCCCCGGCCTCGGCCATGGCGGCCGAGCGGGCGTCGACCGCCACCAGCGTGGCGCGGGCGAAGAGCGCCGGCGGCAGTTCGACCATCCCGAGCTGGAACGCGCCGATGCCGTTGACATGGGCTCCCGGCCGAAGCCACGTGGCATCGAACACCGGCTCGGTGGCAGTCGTGGCGCAGCACACCACGTCGGCCTCATGAACGGCCGCTTCCGCCGACGAGGCGACCGCGACCTCGACCCCGGTGGACGCGGCCACGGCTTCCGCGAAGGCCGCGGCCCGATCGCGGCTGCGGGCATGGACCAGCACGCGGCGGATGGGGCGGGCCGCCAGGACGGCCCGCACCTGCCATTCCGCCTGACCCCCGGCCCCGATGACGGTGAGCAGGGAGGCGTCGCGCCGTGCCAGGAGGCGGGTGGCGACACCGGAGGCGGCGCCGGTGCGCATGGCCGTGACCGTGGCGCCGTCGAGGACCGCCAGCGGCCGGCCCGTGACGGCATCGATCCAGGCGACCAGCGCCTGGACCGTCGGCAGGCCGCGGCCCGGGTTGTCCGGCATGACCGTGACGATCTTGACGGTCGCCCCGGCGCCCCCGTCGCGCACGCCCGGCATGAGCAGCAGCGAGCCCGAACCGAGCGGCACGTGCGAGCGCAGCGGGGAGCGGTCGCGGCCGGCGGCGACGTCGCGGTAGGCGGCCTCGACCGCGTCGAGCAGCGCGTCCACCGGCACCGCACGGCGAATGGCATCGGCGTCGAAGAAGGGCAGGACGGTCGTGGTCATCGGTCCTCCGCGGGCAAGTCTACGGATTGCCCGGGCGCTGATGCGCCGGCAAGGGCGGGGCGGCTGAACTGGTACCAGGCAGCGCCCGCCGCGGCCACCAGCGCGACCATGGTCCAGGCCGCGACGCGCGGCGGAGCGACGTCGGCCAGCACCCCGGCCAGCAGCGTCGACAGCGCGATGACCAGCGTGACCAGCCCGTAGTCGACGCTGAACACCCGGCCGCGGATCGCGTCGGGCGTGGAGCGCTGCAGCCCGAGCGTCGACAGCGCCCACTGGGCACCGCCGCCGCAGTGGGCGATGAACACCAGCACCGCCGCCGCGGCCAGTCCCGGGGCGAGCGGGAAGATGGCGTAGGCGACGGTCAGGACCACGAACGACCAGGCGATGCCCCGGATGAGCCCGCGGTCGTCGGTGCCCATCACCGAGCGCGCCAGGAACGGACCGACCAGCGCGCCGAGGCCCCGCGCGGCGAACAGCACGCCGATGCCGGCGTCTCCGCCGCCGAACACGTTCCGTCCGAACACCGCGAGCAGCGCCACGATGCCGGTACCGATCCCGAACGAGGTCTTCGTCAGGAGGAAGGCGGCCACCGTCCGCCGGGGTCGCGCGAAGCGGACGGCGGTGAGGATCGCGTCGCCCAGCCCGACCACCGCCGCCCGATGCGCGGTCTGCTCCCGGGGCAGCTGGAGCGCCCGCCGGATGCCCAGGATGAGGAGCGCGGAGACCCCGAAGCTGGCCGCGTTGATGACGAATGCCGCCTCGCGCCCGAGCGTGACCGCCACCAGGCCGCCAAGGGCGGCGCCGATGGCGAGCATGGTCCCCCACGCCGAGCCGATCAGGACGTTCGCCGCCGGCAGATCGTCGGGCGCCACGAGGTTCGGCAGCGAGGCCGAGGATGTCGGTTCGAAGAAGGCCGCGCCGACGGCCAGGAAGAGGACGGCGACGAACGCGATCCACAGCGTCTCCGGATCGCGCGCCAGCAGGAAGGCGAGGGCCACCGGCATCCGCGCCAGGTCGACGGCGACCAGCAGCCGGCGGCGGTCGATCCGATCCGCCACGGTGCCGGCGAACGGGGCCGCGGCGGCGAACCCCCCGGTCTGGAGCGCCAGCACGACCGAGGCGAGGGCCGATGAGCCGGTCATCTCCAGCGCCAGGCCAAGCAGGGCCACCGTGGCGAACCAGTCGCCCGCGAAGCTGGCCAGCTGGGCCAGGTAGAGCCGGGTGAAGTCGGGATTGTGCCGGAGCAGCGTGATGTAGGGTGTGAGGCGCATCGGCTGGGGCATCATGCCACGCGGCACACCGCTTGCGAGGGCGGTGGGCAAGGAGGATCCATGATCGACACCGTTCGCGACCGGGCCGATTCCGTCCGGGACGACCTCGGCCGCCGGGCCGACACCGCCCGCAACGAGGTGAGCGCCCTCGTGTGGCTCATTCGGACCGCGGCCTTCGCGGCCGTCGCCGGCGCTCTCTACTCGGAGCTTCGCAAGCCGCCCGCGGAGCGCACCTGGAACGGCAAGCTGCTGGGCGTCGTGCCGTACGACTTCCGGATGCCCACGTTGGAGGGGATCCGCTCCGCGTACTGGAACCCGCGCTCGCCGAAGGTCTTCACCGATCGTCCGCTCGGCGTGGGCTGGGCCGTGAACATCCCGACCGCCCTCCGCCGGCTCGGCGTGCGCACCGGCTTCACGAAGGGCCGCTGACAGAACGACCGGGGGCGGCCGCGGGGGTGATGCGCGGCGTGCGCTAGGATCGGTCCGGTGAACTGGTTCCCGATCCTGCTCGTCGTCCATATCGCGCTGGCGGTCTCGCTGCTCCTCCCGAGCGTGCTGCTGCCGTTCGTCCTGCGTCGCAGCTCCGGGGAGCCGGGGCCCGGCACGAAGGCCCTCATGGCGCTGCAGGGCACCGGCACGATCGTCATCGCCGTCGGCCTGGCGCTGACCGGCATCGCCATGCTCTGGATCCTCGGCCCGCAGCTGCTGACCCAGCCATGGCTCATGGTGGCGCTCACGCTCTACGCCCTGAACCTGGTGGTGGCGGCGTTCATCAGCCGCCCGAACCTGCGCCGCCTCATCGGCCTGCGCGGCAGCGGCGACGACGAGACCTGGCGGCGGCGGGCGCGCCAGCAGCGCTACGTGGCCTACGGCATGGCGGGGGTCATCGGGGTCATCGGCTTCCTCATGAGCACCAAGCCCGACCTCTGGTAGCCGGCCGTCGACCGCTCAGAAGGGCAGGGGCAGGGGGCGGCCCATGACGAAGAAGATGCCGGCGACGATGAGGAACATCGCGATGGCGAAGAACAGCAACCAGCGCAGGACTTCCATGCTCGGGCTCCGTTGTGAGGTTGTCGGCAGCTGACTCCCCCGTCCGGTGCGCCGATTCTATCGGTCGCTGTCCAGCCCGCGGCGCCGATCCCGGTCCCGCTTTAGAATTCGCACCGTGACCCTGCGCCTCCACGACGCCCGCCGCGGCGGGCTCCATCCCTTCGAGCCGGTCGGCGACGGCCAGGTCGGCATGTACGTCTGCGGGGTCACGCCCTATGACACCGGCCATCTCGGCCACGCCTTCACCTACGTCAGCTTCGACGTGCTGCATCGGTACCTCGAGTACCTCGGCCACGACGTCGTCTACGTGCAGAACCTGACCGACGTCGACGACGACATGCTGCGCAAGGCGCGCGAGACCGGGGAGGACTACCTCGCCCTCGGGAACCGGCACGTGACGACCTTCCTGACCGAGATGGCCGCCCTCAACTGGCTGCCGCCGGACCGCTACCCGCGCGCGACCGAGCACATCCCGCAGATGCAGACCCTGATCGAGCGGCTGCTCGACAACGGCCTCGCGTACGCGGCCGAGGGGAACGTGTATTTCAGCATCGCCGCGTGGCCGCGCTACGGGGAGCTGTCGCACCTCGGCCGCGACGCGATGCTGCCGATCGCCAACGAGCGCGGCAACGTGCCGGACATGCCCGGCAAGCGCGACCCGCTCGACTTCGTGCTGTGGCAGCGCTCCGCCCCCGACGAGCCCGCCTGGGAGTCACCGTGGGGCCCGGGCCGGCCGGGCTGGCACATCGAGTGCTCGGCCATGGCGATGACGTACCTCGGCGAGCGCTTCGAGATCCACGGCGGCGGCGGCGACCTGCTGTTCCCTCACCACGAGTCGGAGCTCGCCCAATCGGAAGGCGCGACCGGGACGGAGCCGTGGGTGCGGCACTGGACCCACGCCGGCATGCTCCACTACGACGGCGACAAGATGAGCAAGTCGCTCGGGAACCTGGTGCTCGTTCGCGACCTGCTCCGCACGTATCCCGGAGACGCGATCCGCCACTACCTGGTGGCCCATCACTATCGCGCGGAGGTCCATTTCGACTCCGACGACCTGGAGCGCTCGGCCGAGGCGGCGGCCCGGCTGCGCCAGGCGTGCCTGCGTGCCGAGGAGCTGGCTCCGGCCGATCCGGCCCGCGCCGCGCCCGAGCACCTTCATCCGACCGTGGCGTGGCACCGCGAGCGCTTCCTGGCCGCCATGGACGACGACCTCAACACGCCGGCCGCCCTCCCCGAGCTCCACGCCCTGGCCGACCTCGCGCTGGAGGCCGAAGACCCCGAGCTGGCCGTCCAGGCCGGCTGGATGGTGCGCGAGCTGGGCGCCCGCATCCTGGGCCTGCGGCTGGCCGCCGTGGCGGTGCCGCATCTCGTCTCGGCGGCATGACCGGGGAGGCGGAACCGGACGACCTCGTTCCGGTCAGCGTCCGGCTCGGCGAGGTCGTCCCGCCCGAGGACCCGGAGGACTGGACCCGACCGCTGACCTGGGTGGCGGCGCTCGGCATGCTTGCCGGGCCGCTCAGCGCCGTGACCTGGTTCCTGGCCGCTCCCCCCGCAGGGTCGGAGGCGGCGACGCCGGCGACCTACCTGGTGGCCGGCCTGCTGGCTGCTGGCGCCAGCGCCACCGGGGCCACCCAGCTCGGGTTCGCGCGGGCGTGGACCGCGACCCTCGGCGCGGCGCTGTTCGGCTACCTGGTCACGGTCATGCTCGGCGTCGTGCTGGCCGGTGAGCGCCAGGTGGGGGTCGCGTCCCCCACGCTCGCGCACGCCTTCGTGGCGGGCGTCGGCGGGCTCGGCGGAGCCGCCGGTGGGGCCGTCGTCGCCGCGGTGATGGCCGGGCGCGGGTCGCGCCTCGTGCGCTTCATGCCGACCGCGGCCATCGCCGTCGTCCTCGCCTTCGCCGTCGTCCTGCTGTTGATGGGCGCGGCCTAGCCCGGATCGCGGACGGTCGGAGGCGTCCCCTCCAGCAGCAGGCAGGCCGCGGCATGGTCCGGGCCGACCTCGATCAGCGGCGGTTCGACCTTCGGACATCGGTCGAAGGCCACGGGGCAGCGCGGATGGAAGCGGCAGCCCGACGGCATGCGCGACGGATCTGGCGTCTCGCCGCTGAGGACGACGCGCTCCCGGCGGACCGTCGGATCGGGGACGGGGACCACGGACAGCAGGGCCTGAGCGTACGGATGGCTCGGCCGCTCGAGGACCTGGCGGCACGGGCCGTGCTCCACGATCCGGCCGAGATACATGACCGCGATCCGATCGGCGTACGCCGCCACCGTCGACAGGTCGTGAGTGATCATCACGATCGCGATCCCCTCTTCCCGGGCCAGGCGGGAGAGCAGGTTGAGGATGTCGGCCCGGATGCTGACGTCGAGCATGCTCACCGGCTCGTCGGCGACGATGAGCGACGGCTCGAGCGCCAGCGCCGCCGCGATCACGACCCGCTGACGCTGGCCACCCGACAGCTCGAACGGGTAGCGGCGCAGGTACGCGTCGACCGGCGTGAGCCCGGCCTGCCCGAGCGCGCCCTCGACTCGCCGCCGCAGGGCCTCACCGTGCGCCGCGCGGTGGACGCGGAGCGGCTCGGCGACGATCTCCCCGACGCGCATGCGCGGGTTGAGCGACTCGTACGGGTCCTGGAAGACCATCTGCGCGCGGCGGCGGAGGCGGCGCAGGCCGGCGCTCGACATGCGGCCGACCTCCTCTCCCTCGAGCACGACCCGTCCGGCGGTCGGCGGCAGCAGGCCGAGGAGCAGGTTGCCGGTCGTCGTCTTGCCGCAGCCGGACTCCCCGACCAGCGCCAGCACCTCGCCGGCGCGAAGCGCGAAGTCGATGCCGTCGACGGCGCGGACCGGTGGCGCCGGGCGACGCCGGATCCAGTCGAGGATGGACTGGTGGCCGGGGAACTCCTTGACCAGCCCCTCGACCCGCAGCAGCGGCTCGCCGGTCGGCCGGATCCTGGGGCCGGGGCCGGCGCCGGCATCGTCGTGGACCGTGCCGACCGCACTCATGCCGATGCCTCGCGAAGCGTCGCGGGAGGCGCCTCGGGGTCGAGCAGGAAGCAGGCGGCCCGGCCGCCGGCAACCGCATAGGCCGGCGGCCGCTCGACGACGCAGCGCTCGAAGGCGTGCGGACAGCGGGGGGCGAACCGGCAGCCGGCCGGCATGGCATCCAGCCGAGGCGGCGCGCCGGGGATGCCGCGCAGTGGCCGATCGGGGTGCGCGACGTCGGGGAACGACTGGAGCAGCTGCTGCGTGTACGGGTGCCTCGGCTCCGCGAACAGCCGGGCGACGTCGTTCTCCTCGGCCACCTCGCCCCCGTACATCACGACGACTCGGTCACAGACCTGGGCCACCACGCCGAGGTCGTGGGTGACGATGATGATCGCCATGCCGAAGTCCCGCGCGACGCCCTTGAGCAGCTCGAGGATCTGGGCCTGGATCATGACGTCGAGCGCGGTGGTCGGTTCGTCGGCGACGATGATGTCCGGGTCGCAGGCGAGGGCGAGCGCGATCATCGCGCGCTGCCGCATGCCACCGGAGTACGTGTGGGGGTACTCCTTCGCGCGGCGCCGGCCGATGCCGACCCGCTCGAGCAGCTCGCCCGCCCGCGTCGTCGCCTGGGCCTCGCTCGTGTCCGGGGAGTGGAGGCGAATGGCCTCCACGATCTGGTCGTTGATGGTGCGGACCGGGTTCAGCGCATTCATGGCGCCCTGGAACACGAGCGACAGCCGCGTCCAGCGGAACGATCGCAGCGCCGGCCCTCCCAGGCTGAGCAGGTCCTCGCCGTCGAACCAGACGCTCCCGCCCACGATTCGTCCGCCGGGCGGCAGCAGCCGGAGCAGGCCGAGGACGGCGGTGGTCTTGCCGGAGCCCGACTCTCCCACCAGGCCCAGGGTCTCGCCCCGCCGCAGGTCGAAGCTCACCCGGTCGACCGCGCGGAGCGGTCCCGACGGGCTGTCGTAATCGATCGACAGGTCGCGGACCTGGAGCAGGGGCGCCGTGGCCGCGGCGTCGGCGGGGGCGACGGCGACACGGCCCGGACCGATGTCGCTGTCGGTTGCCTCGAGATGGTGCCGCTTCAGCCGCGGGTTCAGGGCGTCCTCGAGCGCCGTCCCGAGCAGCGTCGTGCCGAGCACCACCCAGACGATGGCGAAGCCCGGCGGCAGGAGCGCCCACCACGCGCCGGCCGACACCGCCCCACGGCCGAAGGCGAAGTTCAGCATCTGCCCCCAGCTGACCAGGGTCGGGTCGCCGAGGCCCAGGAAGGCGAGCGTCGACTCCGACAGGATCGCCAGGCTGATGACGAGGACCGTGTTCGCCAGCATCAGCGGCATCACGGCCGGCAGGATGTGGTGGCGCAGGATATGGGTGTTTCCCGCCCCCACGGCCTGGGCGCGCAGGACGTACTTGCGCTCGCGCACGGTGAGCGTCTGCGATCGCACGAGGCGCGCCGTGGTGGTCCAGCCCAGCGCGCCGATGACCAGGATGATGGTCCCCAGCGACGGGCCGATGATCGCGACCAGCACGATCATCAGGGCCAGGTCCGGGATGACCAGGAAGAAGTCGGTGATCCGCATCAGCAGCGACCCGAACCAGCCGCGCACGTAGCCGGCCACGATCCCGACCACGCCGCCGATGAAGAGGGCGATGATCGCCGCGGCGAAGCCGACGATCAGCGACACCCGCGCCCCGTAGAGCAGGGCCGAGAGCACGTCCTTGCCGCCGTCATCGGTCCCGAGCAGGTGCTCCGCCGAGGGCGCCTGGTAGATGTCGAGGATGCTGACCCGGACGTTCGCCTCGGGGTCGTACGGCGCCAGCAGCGGCGCGAAGACGGCGACCAGCACGGCGATGGCCAGCATGACCGCCCCGACGATCCCCATCCGGTGCCGCAGGAAGGCACGCCAGGTCCGGCGCGGCGCCTCGAGCGGGGCGGCCGGGGTGGTGGCCTCGATGACGACGCTCACCGGCTCAGGCCTCGCTCACGCGAGGGTCGAGCCAGCCGTAGATGAGCTCGGCGACCAGGTTGGCGACGACGACCGCGATGGCCAGCAGCAGGAACGCGCCCTGAAGCACCGGGTAGTCCCGATCACCGATGGCGCCGACGGTGAGCGCCCCGAGGCCCGGCCACGAGAAGACGTGCTCGATCTGGATGGCGCCCGAGACGGTGAACCCCAGGTTGAGCGCGATGAGCGTGACCATCGGCAGCATCGCGTTGCGCAGGGCGTGGTGGCGGATGATGCGGTAGGTCGAGAGCCCCTTGGCCCGCGCGGTGAGGATGTAGTCCTCGCCGAAGACGTCGAGCACGCTGCTGCGCATGATCAGCATGTACTCGCCCAACAGGACGAGGGCCAGGGTCAGGGTCGGCAGGATGAGGTGGCGTCCGACGTCCCAGGCCATCTCCCAGAACGACGTGAACTCGGCGCCGATGGTGACGCGTCCCCCGGTGGGCAGCCCGAACCAGCTGCTCCCCGCGATCAGCAGGATGATGCCCAGGAAGAACGTCGGCAGCGACCAGGTGAAGAGGCTGAACGTCAGGGCGCCGACGTCGAGGGCTCTCCCCCGCCGCCAGGCGGCGAACAGCCCCAGGCCGGCCCCGAGCACGATGGCCAGGAACTCGGCGGGCAGGATCAGCCACAGCGTGTTCACCAGCGCCTGGCCGATGAGCCCGCTCACCTCCTGGTCGCGGAAGGCGTAGCTGGTCCCCAGGTCGCCGCGCGCCAGTGCGCCGAGATAGCGCGTGTACTGGCTGTCGAGCGGGTTGGCACCCTCCTCGAGATTCAGGAACAGCGGCAGGTCGAGCCCGAACCGATCGCGGAGCGCCTCCACCGCCTGCGGGTTGAGGCGCGGGTCCCGCAGCCCGGACTTGGCGGGGTCGCCCGGCAGCACGCGGAACAGCACGAAGTTGAAGGTGAGGACCACGAACACGGTCACCGCTGCCCAGGCGACCTTGCGCAGCACGAACCCGCCGCGGCCGCTCATCGGAGCGCCCGCCCCATCGAGTCGCGAGGAGGCTGGATCACGAGGTGCGGATCTCGGCCGGGCGTCCGTCAGGACGCCCGGGCCCATCGGTCCCTACTCGCTCGGGCGCAGCTGCAGCAGCCAGCTCGGATCCGCGAGCCCGAAGGTCGGGTCGTCGGCCAGCCAGCCGATGAAGTTGTCCTCGCGCCAGGCCTGGATCGAGACCTGGTAGTACGGGATGATGTACGGCACGTCGTCCACCAGGATCTGCTGCATCTCGTGCACCATGTCGACGCGCGCGTCGCGGTCCTGCTCGATGAACTGGGCGTCGTACAGCTCGTCGTACTCGGGGTTGCAGTACCCCGTCTCGCTGAAGCCGGTCGGGATCTCGCTGCACAGGGCCACGCCGAGCAGGAAGCCCGGGTCGGGATCCGAGCCCCAGCCCCACAGGATGATGTCGTAGTCGAAGGTCGGGCAGCACACGCTGGTCAGCGCGTCCGGATCCAGGCCCTGGATCTCGATCGCCACCCCGATCTCGCCCCACATCGCCTGCAGCAGCTCCGCCTCGCGCGGCGCCGAGTCGATGTCGTCGGCGTAGTGGAAGCGGAACGTCAGCGTCTCACAGTCCTGGTCGGCCAGGCACTCACGGATGCCGTCGCCATCGGTGTCCTCGTAGCCGGCCTCGTCGAGAAGGCGATTGGCCTCGGCCACGTCGAAGGCGTAGTCCTGCACCTCGCTGGCGTAGTAGTCACCCAGCCCCGGCGGGACCACCGACAGCCCCGGTGAACCGGTGCCCAGCGTGGCCACGTCGATGATCTGCTGCTTGTCGACGGCGTGCGCCAGCGCGCGTCGCACGTTCACGTCCTTCAGGGCCGGATGGCCGCTGCAGACGCCGTCCTCCTCGGGGCAGTCCTCGTCCGACACGACGTTGAAGAAGTAGTCGCGGAACGAGCCGCCGGCGGCGATGTCGGCGACGTGGACCGTCACGCCATCGGTGTTCTGGAGCGTGCTCACCGCCGTGGCCGGGAACTCGGTGATGGCGTCGACCTCGCCGGTGGTGAGCGCCTGGACGCGCGCATCGGCGTTGCTGTACGTCTGGAAGATGACGCCGTCGACGTTGGCGGGCGTCGTCCAGTAGTCGGTGTTGGCCTCGAGCTGGATGAACTCGCCCTGCGACGCCTCGACCAGCTTGAAGGGACCGGAGCCGATCATCTCGGCGTTCTCGAAGGCGACCGGGTCGTCCTCCGCCTCCCAGACGTGCTGCGGCAGGATGTAGAGGAAGGCCAGGTACGGCTCGAAGGTGTTGATCGGCTCCTCGGTGGTGAGGACCACGGTCCGCTCGTCGGTGGCCTCGACCTCCACGAACGGCGCGGCGTACGAGGGCAGGAAGGGGAAGTCCTCGGTGTCGCGGTACAGCTCGACGCTGTAAACGACGTCGGCGGCGGTGACCGGTTCCCCATCGTGGAAGGTGGCGCCCTCGACGAGCGTCAGCGTCCAGGTCAGGCCGTCGTCGGAGACGGACCACTCGGTGGCGAGCTCCGGCACGTAGTCGCCGTTCGAGTTGACCGCGATCGGGGTGTCGTAGACCAGCTCGTACATCGTGTAGGACTCGGCCAGGACGCCGTTGCCCGGGTTGAGGCTGTCCGGATACCCCCCGACCGCGACCCGGACCGTGCCGCCGGTGGCGGTTCCACCACCCGAGGCGGCCGGCGTCGGCGTCGCGCCATCGCCATCGGAGACTTCGGGCGTGGGGCTCTGCTGGACCCCGGTGCAGGCCGCCAGGGCCAGGCCCAGGGCGACCAGGATGACGATGACCGACCGAGCCCGACTCACAAGGGATGCCTCCGTACTGCCCGGGTGACCGCGCTGCACCTCCCCGCCCGCGGTTGCCGCTTCGACCGGCGGAGCATGGCACACGCCACGGAAACCGGTCAACGATTCTGCGCGGCGTCCGGATTCCGCAGCCGGACAACGTGCATACTCCGCCCCATGTCCGACGCCACGCCCCGCGCGCTCGTTCGCGCGCAGGTCGCCCTCGAGTCCTTCCGCCTCAGCCCCGACGGATCCTTCGTCGTGTACGCGCTGCGTCGGGTGAACCGCGACGGCGCCTACGAGTCCCACCTTCACCTGCGGCGGGTCCGTGGCGGCGCCGTCCGGCGCCTCACCCGCGGCCGCGTCCGCGACGCCAACCCGGCCATCTCGCCGGATGGCCGGTACGTCGCCTTCACCCGCACGCCGGTCCGCGACGAGGATGCGGTGGCGCAGGCCTGGGTCCTGCCGCTGGACGGTGGCGAGCCCTGGCAGCTGACCACCCTGAAGCACGGGGTCGGATCGGTGCTGTGGAGCCCCGACGGCTCGCGGCTGGCGCTGGTGGCCCAGGCCGGCGACCATCGGTTCATCGTCGGCGAGGAGCGGAAGGGCCGGACGCCGCTGGCCCGGCGGATCACCCGCCTCGACTTCCGCGACGACGAGTCCGGGCACGTCGTCCGCCGCTCGCACCTGTGGATCATGCCGTTTCGCGCGAACGGCGCCCCGGCCCAGCCTCGCCAACTGACCAGCGGCGACTACGACGTCCTGCATCCGGCCTGGCACCCGGACGGCAGCCGCATCGCCTTCGCCGCCGATCGCGGCCCGGACAGCACCATCGACCCGCGGCTGCAGCTGTGGATGGTCGGCGTCGACGCCCGCCAGCCGCGCGTTCGCGAGCTCGTCAGCCTGGCCGGTGATGCGGACCGGCCCAGCTTTTCGCCGGATGGCAGCCGCCTGGCCTTCGTCGGCACCGATGTCGCCGACCCGCCGGACGAGGTTCCGCCCGGGCTGTGGGTCGTGGACCTCCCCGACGGCACGCCGCGCAACCTGACCGGGGCCCTCGACCGACCGGTCGGCGAGTGGGCCTGGTGCGATCTGCTCATGGTCGAGGAGACGCCGGGCGCGGCCTGGCTCGAGGATGGCGCGCTGGGCATCATCGTCGGCGACCGGGGGCGCGACGTGCCGTACCGCGTGACGCTGGACGGCCAGGCGGCGCCGCTGGTGGACCCGCAGCTGGCGGTCGCGGCGGCCGGGATCGAGGCGGCCGGTGGCAGCATCGTCGTCAGTGCGGCGGTCGATGGACAGTCGGGAGACGTCTGGGCCGTCGAGCGCGGCCACCTCCGACGCATCACGCGCGAGGGATCCTCGTGGCAGGCGCGCTTCCCGGGGGTCGAGCTCACCGAGCACCACCTCGCCGGGCCCGCCGGGCCGATCCAGGCCTGGCTCGCGTCGCCTGCCGGCGCAGGAAGGAAGCGGCTTCCCACCGTGCTCCACATCCACGGCGGTCCCACCGGTGCGTGGGGTCCGGGCGGCACGCTCGACGCCATGGCGCTGTGCGCCGCTGGCTATCGCGTGCTCATGCCGAATATCCGTGGATCGGCCACGTTCGGCGCGAAGTGGGTCGGCGCGCTGTCGAGCCGCTGGGGCGGCGTGGACGCGGCCGACGCGATGGCATCGGTCGATGCGCTCGTGGCGGGCGGCCTGGCCGATCCAAAGCGCCTGGCGGTGATGGGGCTCTCCTACGGCGGGTTCCTGACGCAGTGGCTGGTGGGAGTCACCGACCGCTTCGCCGCGGCGTCCAGCGAGAACGGCGTCGCGAACCAGGCCAGCGCCTGGGCCAACTCGTACTTCGGGGTCCACTACAACCGACGGGCCGGGCTTGGCGATCCCCTGAGCGACGAGGGGATGCAGGCGCTGTGGCGCACGTCGCCGCTGCGCAACGCGCGCAAGGTGACGACGCCGCTGCTCATGCTCCAGGCCGAGGAGGACCGCATCTGTCCGCCGTCGGACAACGAGCAGTTCTTCGCGGCGCTCAAGGTGCTCGGGCGCGAGGTCGAGTACATCCTCTATCCCGAGGAGCACCACGAGATGAAGTCGTCCGGGCGACCCGACCGCCGAATCGATCGGCTGGAACGGCTGCTGGCCTGGTTCGACCGCCACCTGCGCGGGCGCCGTACCGGGCCCGGCTCCTAGCCGGCTGGTGACTTGCGGCTCAGCCGCTCGGCAAGGCCACCGGCGACGAGGACCAGTCCCAGGCCGATGATCCCAACCGCGGCGATGAGCCGGAACGCCTCGCCGCCGACGGCCGTGGCGAACACCAGGTAGGCGACGACCCCGCCCAGCGCGATCCCCGAGCCGATCCACTTGAAGGCCGGCGCGTCGGCGATCCAGCCGGCCGCGTACATGCCGATCCCGAAGCTGAACGGGATGACGGTCCACAGGGAGCTCCAGGCGGCCCAGCGATCGGTCAGGCTGGTGTAGAGCAGCGCGCTGCCGATGCCGGCCAGCATCACGCCCGGCAGGATCATCCCCGCCCGCAGCCGGCGGCTCCGGCGCCCGATCAACGCC